>PBPL01000124.1 GCA_002724675.1 Deltaproteobacteria bacterium
CTGACTCTGACTCTGACTCTGACTCTGACTCTGACTCTGACTCTGACTCTGGGGGGGGCTCTGGCTGTTCTGGGCCCATAGGAAGGTCCTCTTCTGCCGGCGGCACTGGCTGATCAGAAGGCAAGGCCCTCGTCTCGTCAGGCTGCGAAACCGGCTCGGGCGCTGCAGAAACAGAAGGCGCCACACCCCCGCCTTCGCGGCAGATCGCGAGTGCTTCGGTCGCAAGGGTCTGTGCCTGCTCCGCGAGGTCCGTCGAGACGTCATAGGACGAGTAGCCCTGCTCCTCGCGAGCCTTTCCGAGGAGATTACGGGCCAGCTCGGTGGGATAAGGTGCCTTCTCGTCACTGCCTGCTGCAACCGCCTCCTGCAGCGCCCTTTCGGCCCTGACAATCCCCACCGTCGACATGATCGGGCCACAGCCACCCAACAAGGACGCGGTCAAGACAAGGACAAGGCTCAGGGCCAGGCTGCGCAGTGGCGCCATCAAGAGACCAAGCATGCTCCGAATCCTATCAGTCCGCGGCGGGTCGCCGCGCTTCTCCAGCAATACAGAGCAGATCCAGTGTCAACGCTCCCCCCCCGGAACCAAATCCACCGTGGCGTACTCCGCTAGTTGGGGAACCAAGGGCGGTCGAAGCCCCGCTGGGATGATGTGCGGTCAGACGAACGCCCGCGCCAAGCCGCAACTGAAGGGCAACGACCCCTCGGCCGCCAGCAGGGGCGTCCTCGATGCGCAGTCGGTGGCTGCCTGGACCCAGCACACCGCGGGACACAGTCACAACCTCAAAGTGGATCCCACCACCAGGCTCTACACCGGGACCGCCGTCCAGGGCGAGGCGCTGGTAGTCCAAAGCAAGTGGCAGCGCTGTTTCATTGAGGGTCAACGACAATTCAGATGTCGCGAGAGCCTTCAGTCGAAGGCTGAGCCCATCTTGCTCCGCGCCGTTGCTCACCAGGCCGTCCCCATCCAGATCGGCTGCGGCCCGGAGGCGAGCCGCCTCGGGGCCTTCGTGGAGAAAGAGTCGAGTACGAACCTCCACATCCTCCGGCCCCACCGTGATGAGCATCTCCCGCGCCTGTGCGACCAAGTGGCCCTCTGCCTGATCGCCCAAGAGGAGCGAAGCAACCATGACAAGCAGGAACGTCGTGGTGACCCGGTGCATTGTGGAATTATGCCCATCCACAGACGAGCCTGTAGCTTGAGCCGCGCCGTCCGATGAAGAGACACGATGGCGTTACTGCTAGGCTGAAGGGCTCTGCTTAACTGGGAACGTCACCTCCGACTCGCTGGGAGACTCTTCGATGCGCGCGCTGTTCGTCATGGATCCACTCTCCACGGTCCACGTCGATCAAGACTCTTCCTACGCGCTGATGCTGGAATGGCAGAAGCGGGGAGGCGAGGTCTGGCACTGCCTCGCCCGAGACCTCTGGGCAGAGGGAGAGCACGCCTTCGCGCGAGCGTCCCGCCTGGCCGTGGGACCCCGGCCCAAGGTGGCTGACGTGCTTGAGACCCGCGAGATCGCGCTCAAGGACATGTGGGCCATCTTCAAGCGGACCGACCCACCCTTCGACATCAACTACATCTTCTGCACCTATCTGCTGGAGCTCGCCCAACCCGAAGCCGTCGTCGTGAACGCCCCCCAGGGGCTTCGAGACGCCAACGAAAAAATGGCGATTCTGGCCTTTCCCGATCTGATCCCGCCCACCATCGTGACCCGAGACATGGCCGCTATTCGAGCGTTCATCCGCGAGCAAGGGGGCAGGGGGGTGATCAAGCCCTGGGATGGAAACGGGGGCCGAGGTGTCTTTGTTCTCGAAGAAGGGGACGGCAACCTTGGGCCGATCATCGAAACATCCACAAACGACGGTAGGACCTTTGTGATGGTCCAGAGCTACCTGGAAGAGGTCCAGACAACGGGCGATAAGCGAATCATCCTCGTGGATGGTGAATTTGCGGGCGCGTTCGCACGGGTGCCCGGGAAAGAAGACCACCGAGGAAATATGCACGTGGGTGCATCCGTCGAACCCTGTGAAATGACCACGAGAGATCTGCAAATATGCGAACAGTTGGCGCCCTATCTCAAGAAGAAGGGGTTGCTCTTCACAGGCATCGACGTGATCGGCAACTACCTCACCGAGATCAACGTCACGAGCCCCACTGGCGTCCAGGAGTGCTCCAGGTTGTACGGAACCACCATCGAAGCCGACATCGTGGATGCTGTCCTAGCAGCGAGAGACAGCCGATGACTGCTGTTTATCCAAGTCCCCGGTTGCTCAACATCCTGGTCGCAGCAGCCATGACGCTCATCCTCGTGTGCCCGGCACCAGCGGAGGCAAGGCGTCGACAAGACTTCAGCGGCAAGGGGTTCTCCGGTGAAAACAACATCGGCGTTCATCGCGCCGAGTTCCGAGCGGCACAAGAAGGGATGGAGCTGCTCTACCAGCGACGGTACCTGGAGTCCCTCCAAGTCTTCGAAGTCGCTGGCATCGACTTTCCCGACTCTCCGCTGGGTCCTGTGGGTCGAGCGATCGTCTACCAAGCCATGATGCTGGAGAACTACGACTACTCGTGGGACCGGGCGTATATGACTGAATACGGTGAAGCGAAAGACCGCATGCGCGTCGCGCTTCGCAGCGACCAATACAAAGCCTGGAACTACTTCTTGGCGGCAATCCACCTGGGCATTGACGCGATGTATCAGGTCCGAAAGAGCGAGTACCTGTCCGCCTTCAACAAGGCATGGGATGCTCTGGAGTACATCAAGAAGGTCGAGCGCGTCGCCCCCCAATTCGTGGACGTCCAGCTTGGTCTCGGTCTGTACAACTACTGGCGAACCGCCATCACCGAAAAGGCCTCCTACCTGCCGTCTTTCGGTGACCATCGGGCAGAGGGCCTCGAGCAGATGAGGCTCGCCAAAGACAAAGGGCTCTTGGCTTCCGCTCCAGCCGCGATAGCGCTCTCTTACAGCTACATGGAGCAGCGCAACTGGTCTTCAGCGCTCGCTGAAGGGGCCTGGGCCAACCGGCTCTACCCCAACAACATCATCAACCAGATGACCATCGGCCGAGTTCATCGCATGAAGAAGGACTGGCCCGCCGCCCTGGCGATCTTTGAGCGCATCCTGGAGATCGATCCAGAAAACAAGCGGGTCTGGTTTCATATCGGCGAGACGCACTACAAGAGTCGTCGCAACAACACCGAAGCCAAGAAGGCCTACAACCGGTACATGGAGACCCAGCCGCACGCCGAATACCTGGCACACACCTACTACCGGCTAGGCCTAATCGAGCGGCGGCGACGACACTATGACGCAGCCATCGACCTGCTGAAGAAGGCCGTCACCACCTGGCCCAAGTTCAAGCCTGCCGGAGCCCGCCTCGATCAGGTGAAGAAGGAAAAGGAGCGCCGCTCCTCAGGGCAGGCGCCCCCACCAAGGGTCGAACACCAGGCTCAACGAAGGCCCTCGTGACATCGCTCGGCCCGTCATCAGAGCAAGTCCACCGGGTCCCGATCGATGGCCAGCCGACTGTCCCCCCCTTGCTTTCGCACCACATCGAACAATGCTGGCGCCAGAGCCGCTAGCAGGCGTCCCATGGTGGCGTGATCGTGTGCCTTGACGCTCACCTGCCATCGGAAGCGACCCTTGATCCGGTAGATGGGGGCCGGTGACGGACCCAGTATGCGCAGCTGACCAGGGCCGGTGACCAGAGCTCGCGCGGCCTCTTCCACCCGCTCACGGCACGCACGCGCGGCGGCAGCTCCCTTGCGTTCGTTTACAGCACTGACTCGAAACATGCATAGGCGCGCATGGGGCGGATACCAGAGGCCGCGACGTAGCCGCATCTCGCGCTCGACGAAGCCATCAAAGTCATGGTCGAGTGCCAACCGGATGGCGTGGTGGCCCGGGTGCCATGTCTGCACCAGCACCCGGCCGGGGCGCTCGCCGCGACCCGCGCGGCCTGCGACCTGAGAGACCAATTGAAACGTCCTCTCACTCGCGCGGAAGTCGGGCATGTGGAGCGCCGAGTCCGCATGAAGCACACCCACGAGCGTCACCCCGGGGAAGTCGTGCCCCTTGGCCACCATCTGCGTACCCACCAGCACATCCACTTCGCCCCGCCGAAACCGATCGAGGATGCGACGGTGCGAAGCACGGCTCCGAGTCGTGTCCGTATCCATCCGGTCCACCCGAACTTGCGGCCACAGCGCCACCAACTCTTCCTCCAGCCGCTCCGTTCCCCGCCCCACAAGGCTGAGTGTCTGGTAGCCCGAACAGGCCGGGCAGTCCTCGGGAAGCGGTATCGCTTGGCCGCACAGGTGGCAGAGCACCTGATGACGACGACCGTGATACGTCATGGACAGGTCACACTCACTGCAACGAAAGTGCTGCCCACACGAGGTACACAAGACCGTCGTTGCAAAGCCCCGTCGGTTCAACAGCAAGATTGCCTGGCCGCCTACGGCCAGGTTCTCGGTGAGGGCGTCCCGCATGGGGGGAGACAGGCAAGCCCCCGCCTCGTCAGGATCGGCCACCGGGTACTGGCGGAGGTCGACCAGCTCGATCTCCGGCATGCTGCGACCCACCACACGCTCTGGTAGGGAGAGCTTCACATAGCGACCGAGCTCGGCGTTGTGCAGGGTCTCTAGAGAGGGTGTCGCGCTACCCAAGACCACCACAGCCTTCTCGCGCATCGCCCGTACCACCGCCACATCGCGCGCGTTGTATCGCAGTGAGGAGTCTTGCTTGTACGAGCCGTCGTGCTCCTCATCCACCACCACAAGACCCAAGTCTCTGACTGGAGCGAAGACCGCCGAGCGCGGGCCCACCACCAGCCGAGCCTCCCCTACGGCGATGCGAAGCCACTCGTCGAATCGCTCCCGTTCCGTGAGGCCAGAGTGCAAGACAGCAACCTCTCGCTCCCCAAATCGCGCTCGAAACCGACCCAGGAACTGGGGCGTCAAGCCAATCTCTGGAACCAGCAAGACCGCGCTCTGACCGCGGCTCAAGACCGCGTCCGCCGCCTGCAAATAGACCTCTGTCTTGCCCGAGCCCGTGACACCGTGAAGCAGAAAGGCTCGGTAGGCACCCTCATCAAGCGCTGTCACAATCGCATCCAGGGCCTGTTCTTGCGCCTCCATCAGGGCGTGGGGCGTGGCCGCGGAGGGCTCAAGAACGACGCGCTCTGCTGCCCCCGGCACCACCTCCCGCTCTTCCACCTGAAGCAGGTCTTTGACCTGGAGTTGTCGAAGCGACGCCGAGGCGGTCGGAAACGCCTCTTTCAGATCGCCTCGAGAGACCGGACCGAAGCGACCGATGTAGTCGATGAGCCGATCGCGAACGGGACCGGGCCTCGGGAACACCTGACGGGCCGAGCGCGCATCGACCGCAAGCGAAAACATGGTCTCGGTCCGGACCTTCACCGCTACCCGAGACTGGGCCTGGCTCTTCTCCACATAACCCTCACGAACCGCCCGCTGGAGGAGTGTGCCGGAGATCCCGTCACGACGGCGCAAGCTGGTGACCGTCAGGGTTGGGGAAGAGGACTCCGCGAGCCGCAGCAAGAGCGCCCGCAGATCGTCTGGGAGCTCGGCGGAACCCAGGGCGTCCAGACCCACTGGCAGCAGCCCAACAACCTCGCGGCTGGCGCTCCGGGTCGAGCCCGGCAGGGCCGTGCGAACCACCTCTCCCAATGGATGCGCATAGTACTCAGCGATCCACCGAAACAGCGGCACGATCTCGGGGGGAAAGAGCGGCTGCTCGATGTCGACTCCCACGATGCTCTTCAGGTCCCGAGGCACGTCGTCCACATCACCAAGGTCTCTGGCGAGGTCCACGTCGAGCACATAGCCCGTCAAGCGACGACGACCGAACGGAACGGTGACCGCGTGGCCGACCGTGAGGCGTTCATGCAATGACTCGGGAATGCGGTAGTGAAAGCTGCCCGGCGCAGCAACAGGAACAGCGACCTCAGCCACAGACTCCACGGTCAGTGGAGCCCCAGGCTCTGAGTTCTTCGCTCGAAGGACGCCCGACATGGGACGCGAGGGTGGAGGACGAAGACCGGGTCAAATGCCCCGGACGCGCTCCTGCTGCTCAGCTTCAGTCTTGCAGTCGATGCAGTGCGTTGTGACCGGGCGAGCCATCAGCCGACCAATAGAGATCTCTTCTCCGCAGACCTCACACTCGCCGTACTCATCTTCGTCGATCTTCACCAGAGCCTTTCGGATCTTGTAGATGAGCTTCCGCTCTCGGTCCTTCATCCGCAGCGAGAAGTCGCGGTCGGACTCATGAGTCGCCAGGTCTATGGAGTCGGGGAGGTTCTCCTTCTCGGAGACCAACTCTCCCACGCCAGACTCGGCTTCCCGAATCAGGTTCTCCAGGCGTTCTGTCAGCAGAGCTCGGAAGTGTTCGCGGTTTTTGGCGTCCAAGAGATCCCCTCCTTCGGTCCGCAGTAGGCGCCGTTGTGGCTCTCTGGGCTATGGAGCCCGGCCACCGACTGGGGCCGGAACTATAAGGCAACCGGTGGCCGGGAGGCAACACGCTTTCGAACGCTGGCAGCAGCGCCCGAGTCGCGACCCAGCAGCGGTCTCTGGGCAAGCCAGGCGCGCCGAGCATCCAGAACCGCCTGCAAAAACTTCAGTGAGGGTGTCCTCGACTCTTCTTGGGACGCAGATCCAGGAACCCCGAGATGCCGAACGTAAGCGTCAGCGGCCGTGTGAACTGACCTCCACGGCTTTTCTGAAAGGCGTTGGCAAGCATCGCGCCCTGCACCGCAAGCTGGGGAGTAATGTTCCAGATGAGACCCAGATGTACGCCCGCAGACAGCAAGCCTGAGTTCTGGCCCAGCTCGCCTTGCCATCGCTCTGGCCAGTTACCGCTCACCACAGCGAGCAACAACAGCTGCAGGGAGCGAAGAGGGGCAGGCGGACGAAGCATCGGCCCCACCGACCCGCGCAATTGGACTGGGCCTTGGTACCCCTTCTTGTTGGCGTAGAGCGGGAACCGCCCCGAGACGCTACTAAACATGCCCAAGGTCTCGCCTCGGACAATGAGACGAAACGAGGCGAGGGGGTCGACGGTTCCGTTGCCGAACTGCAGGTGTTGATGCTCTTCCTGGGACTCAGCCGCGGCAAAAGGATCTTCCTCGGTGCGCCCCGTGGGCAGCGCAACACCCACCCCACCACCCACGATCAAAGGGGAACCGGGAGGCTCCCCCGTCCAACCGGCAACAAATCGCGCGTCGCCCAAACCAAACAACCACTCGTTGCGGTGATGGAAGTCCCCATAGGCTGGCTCATAAGGGGTCCCATCGAACAAGAGGTACTCGATCTCCGCGCGGCGAAGGTCGATGGGCAGGTGGAACCCAAGATGAAAGCCTCGACCAAGACCCGCCGAGATCGAAGGCTCGAGACGAGCCAAGAAAATGCTCTGATGGTGTCTGTGGTCGGGAACGAATTGCTCCGCACAGGTCTCAGGCGCAACCTCGGGGCAGACCGCGTCGTGGACGGCCTGGCTCCGGGCGCCGGTGACCGCAAGATCCAGGCGCAGCTGTCCCAGCAGTAAGCCGGGATTCGTATCGGATGCTCCAACCTGGAGCCGCGGGTTGCTTCAGCCCGCTCACTGAGCGACCGCCGCCGAGGGCAGTGCCATGAGCAGCACGATGATCGCGAGCCAGAGCGGGCGCAGCCGCCAGGACAAACTCTCTTCGCTCATGGCTGGCCGCCTCGCTTTCGGTGCCGCTCAATCACCGACAGGACTCGCTTCACATCCATGCCCTTGTAGATCAGCTTCCCGCCCGGTGCGTGGACCAGAAACCAAGGCACGCCCTTGACGTAGGCAAGGTGCTGACCAACCACGGGCTGATTGTACGAAGTCTCCGGGTCCTGGCCGTCCAGACTCACCGCCCGAATGGCCACGTCAGGATGAGAGGTCAAGTATTCCTGCAATGTCTCAGCGGCATCATGACACGGAGAACACCAAGGGGCGCCAAAGTCGATCACCGTGTACTTGTCGGCGACGATGTGCTGGTCGAGTTCTACCTCCTCCCCACGGGAGATGGTGACCACATCCAGCCCTTGTCCGCGGTGGTCCCAGGGGTCGGCAAAGGCCACCTTGATGTCCTCTGGGCAACGCTCGGTCGAATCGAGCCGCACCAACGCATAGCCGGCAGCCAGCAGCGCTTCCCCCATCGCTGATGACGAGACCGAAGCCTCGGTCTTGACGCAAGCCACTCCTTTGTGAGTAGACACTAGGGCTGAGGCAACGCCGGGGACGCTCTCCAGCGCGGAACGAACCTTCGACGCACAGCCCACACAGGTCATGCCACTCACTTCCACCAGCAGTACGGAGCCAGAGGCTTTGGCTGTCTCGGCGGTCGCCGAAGGCGCCGCAGAGCCCTCAGACGCCCAACAAGCACCCAAGAGCAAGGCTGCGCACAGAAGCGCTGGATGGACACCTGGCGTGGTGAACGTTTGTAGCACCTCAAAGAGTCTAGCGAGATTCGCTGAGCATGCCGCCCACAGGAGCATCTGTCCTCCCTGGCCCCCCAGACTGCTAGGCTTGCTCCACCGCCAGTGAAGAAGGCCCCCAATGAAGCTCCTCTCCATCCAGGTAGGACAGCCCCGAAGCTACGGAACACGGGGCGCTGACGACCCCATGGAGCGGCCGTTTCGAACGTCCTTCCGCAAGGAGGCCGTTGGGGGCTCTGTGTTTGTGCACCACACTCATGTGGAGGGAGACAAGGTCTCCAACACCCGTGTGCACGGGGGCCCAGAAATGGCCGTCCTGGCCTACGCGACGGAGCATTACGAGCGATGGCGCCAGGAGCTCAGTCTCGAGGACATGGGACCTGGGGGCTTTGCGGAGAACCTCTCTGTCCAAGGCATGAGCGAAGACTCTGTCTGTATCGGTGACATCTACGACCTTGGCCCCTGTCGGCTTCAGGTCTCCCTCCCCCGGCTTCCCTGCCCCAACATCTCCCGGTTTTGGAAAATCAAGGGGCTTCACCTTCAGGTCAAAGCCACTGGAAGGACGGGCTGGTACCTGCGGGTGCTCCGCGAAGGTTCCATCCATGCTGGGCTCCCGTTTGAGCTCGTGGAGCGCCCCTGTCCCACCTGGACCATCTCCTCTACCAACCGGGTGTGGCACGGAGAAGGCAGCGAGGAGGAGGTCGCAAGCCTCGCAGCGTGCGCGCACCTAACGCTCCACTGGCGGGACCAACTGCAGGCGCGCCTCCAGCGTGCACAAGCCAGGAGGTCATAGCTTCCCCGCGGCTATGCCAGGGCGAGAGACCAGGCTTGAGACGTCGCATCGATCGCTGCGTCGTCATGGGCCGTGCCAACAAACGCTGCCTCATAGGCGGACGGCGCAATGTAGATGCCATTCTCAAGCAAGCGCTGGAAGACCGGTGGGAACCGGTCGGCATCACAGGCCCTGGCGTCTTCCAGATCGTGGACGGGGGCCTCGCGAAAATAAACCGCGAGCATCGAGCCCACTCGTTGAACGCGCGCCCCCCCCCCTGTGCTCGAAATGGCGGCCTCGAGCCCCTCGTAGACACCCGCTTGGTCCAAGAGGTCCAAGGTTGCCTGACCCGCAGCTACGGCCAGAGGGTTTCCCGACAAGGTGCCAGCCTGATAGATGGGGCCCGCGGGGGCCATCTTCGCCATCAGGTCCCCTCGTCCGCCATAGGCCCCCACAGGCAAGCCCCCGCCAATGACCTTGCCGAGACAGACGAGGTCTCCCACAACACCGTAGCGCTCCTGCGCTCCACCTCTGGCCACACGAAACCCGGTCATCACCTCGTCCATGATGAGCAGCGCCCCCGCCTCATCGCATAGGTCTCGGAGCCCCTGGAGGTAGCCCTCCCGGGGCGGCACACAGCCCATGTTCCCCGCCACGGGCTCCACAATCACGGCCGCAATGTCCGCACCATGTGACGAAAACGCCTCTCCGAGCGCATCGAGATCATTGAAGGGTAGCGACAACGTCAGGTTGGCCACTGCGGCGGGCACGCCCGGAGAGTCGGGGATGCCCAGCGTCTCAGCACCGGAGCCTGCCGAAACAAGGAGGCCGTCACTGTGCCCGTGATAGCAGCCGTCGAACTTGACGATGAGGTCTCGCCCCGTCACCCCCCTGGCAAGCCGGAGAGCAGACATGGTGGCCTCTGTTCCCGAGTTGACGAGACGCACCATCTCCAGCCCCGGGACCCGTTCGCACAAGGTCTGGGCAAACCGCACCTCACCCTCCGTGGCCGCCCCAAAGGATGTGCCGTCTCTGAGGCGTCGCTCCACGGCCTCGATCACCTCTGGGTGAGCGTGCCCGAGGATCAGCGGGCCCCAGGAGCCCACGTAGTCCACATACTCACGGCCGTCCACGTCTTCGATTCGGCAGCCCCACCCCCGGCGAATAAACGGAGGGAGGCCACCGACGGCTCCAAATGCTCTCACGGGGCTGTTGACTCCCCCAGGGATCCGGCCGACGGCCTGCTCCATCAACTGGGTGCTTCGTAAAGGAGAACTCTGCATGGGCTCGTCTCACATGGTTCGAGGTGGGTAAGAAGGATCAGTGTGGGTCGATGGTCGTGTCAGGCGGAAGCAGTCGGCCTCGCTCCACCACCTCGGTCATGGGCCGGTCCCTGCGGAGCTTTCGTTCCTTCAGAGCCTCCAGCTTGATCTCAATGGCCGCGGGGTTGGGGTGCTTGTCTCGAAGTTTCTCATATACGGATACAGCCAAATCAAGACGACCCAGCTGCTCGAGAGACTCCGCCTCTCCAAGCGCGGCGAGCGGACCGACCGAGTGATCGGGGAACTCTTGCTGCACCAACCGAAAGGCATCGAGCGCCTCCTTGTGGCGCCCCTCCAGGTCGTAACTGCGCGCGCTCTCCAGCGCAACGGTTGGCCGAAATGGGCTGTTGGGAAACTGCTTCAATAGCTCGTCCCACTCCACTCGGCTCTGGGCATATTCTCCAAGGGCCAAATAGCCCCTCCCCGACTGCAGCTGACAGTGCTCGGCATAGGCTCCCCGAGGGCGCATCTCCAGCGCTGCGCGATACGCAGCAATCGCCTGGCGGGGACGAAACTCATCCAGGCGCAAGTCTCCTAGCTCAACCTGGCAGGAGTAACCCCAGTCGTCCTCCGCATACAGATCGGCACAACGATGAAACGCCTCTTCTGCGCGAACCGGATCGTTGAGAGCGTCGCGGTAAATCGTGGCAGAACGCCAGGCTCCATAGGTCCGCCAGGCCCCAGTTGATTCGGGCAGGGTGGCGTAGGCAAGGGCAGCCTCTTCCCACTGACCCTGGTGGACAAGCCGGTCGGCCGCGAGCACCCCGGCATCATCGCGAGAGCCACAGGCCTGGAGGTGCAAGACAAACACCAGGCCGAGGAGCCAAGATCCAGAGCGCCCAAGGCAGGCAGGCATCATCGAAGGCTGTCCTGGGTGTGTTCGCCTCAGCCCTCATCCCCCGTTTCGCCAGAGTCCAGACCCTCGGCGTCGGCTACCTCGGCGTCGGCTACCTCGGCGTCGGCTACCTCGGCGTCGGCTACCTCGGCGTCGGCTACCTCGGCCTCAGCGTCGCTGTCCTCGAGACGAACCGTCTCCATCTCCTCTAGGTCATCCTCTTCTCGTTCTCCAAGTCGAGCAAAGGAAACGACCTTCTCGTCTTTATCGAGACGTATCAGCCGAACACCCATCGTGTTGCGGTTAATGACTGAGACCTCGTGAATTCGGGTCCGAATAATCTTGCCCCCCGACGTCACAATCATGAGCTCGTCATTGTCGTCAACCTGGACCGCGCCGACGACGCAGCCATTGCGACCCTGGGTCTTGATGTCGATGAGACCCATGCCGCCACGGTTCTGTTGTCGGTACTGGTCGATCGGGGTCCGCTTGCCATATCCGTTCTCGGTCAACGTGAACAGGCTCGCGTCCTCTCGAACGATCTCGATACCTACCAGGCAGTCATCTTCCCCGATGCGGATCCCCTTCACGCCCCGAGCTGTCCGACCCATCTCGCGGGCCTGCACAGCTTCGAAGTGAATGCACTTGCCCGCAGCGGTGGACAAGAGCACCGAGCCATTCTCCCGATCCTCCAGCAGTCGAACCGCCAAGACCTCGTCATTCTCTTTGAGGCTGCAAGCGATGATCCCGTTGGAGCGAATGTTCTTGTAGTCAGACAAAATGGTTCGCTTGATCATGCCGCCCTTGGAGACCATGACGAGCGAGCGATCGTCAAACTCGCGAATCGCCAGGACGGTCGCAGTCTCCTCTTCGGGTTTGAATGGAACCAAGTTGACAATTGGCCGGCCCCTCGCCGCACGACCGCCCTCTGGCACCTGCCAAACAGGCAAGAGGAACACCCTCCCCTTGCTCGTGAAGACCATCAGCTTGTCGTGGGTGCTTGCCACGAACAGGTCTCGGACGAAGTCTTCGTCCCGGGTCCCCATGCCCTTCTTGCCCACACCTCCCCGTCGCTGGCTCTGATACTCCCGAACGGGCGTTCGCTTCACGTAACCCAGGTGAGAGAAGGTAACGACCACCTCTTCTTCCTGGATCAGATCTTCGATCGCAAAGTCCGCGGAGGCCGCAACGATCTGCGTGCGGCGCTCGTCGGCGTAGAGGTCGCGGATCTCGAGCAGCTCCCGGCGGATCTCGTCACGGACGAGCGCCTCGTCACCGAGAATCGCGCGCAAGACCTCGATGCGCTCGCGCAACACCTTTAGCTCGGCGTTGATCTTATCGCGCTCCATTCCCGTCAATCGGGCGAGGCGCATGTCCAAGATGGCCTGAGCCTGGACGTGGGTGAAGCCGAACTGATCAATGAGCCCGGTCCGAGCGATCTCTGTGTCAGCGCTGCCCCGAATCAACGCGATGATTTCATCAATGATGTCGAGCGCCTTGAGATAGCCTTCGAGGATGTGGGCTCGGGCCTCGGCCTGGTTCAGTTCAAAGCGACATCGGCGAACCGTGACCTCTTTGCGGTGCGCAATGAACTCTCCGATGATCTCCCGCAACGAGAGCACCCGGGGACGACCGTCCACCAGCGCCAGGTTGATCACTCCAAACGTGCTCTGAAGCGCTGTGTGCTTGTAGAGGTGGTTCAGCACGACCTGTCCGATGGCATCACGCTTGAGTTCGACAACAATCCGCATGCCCGTACGGTCGGACTCGTCGCGGATGTCGCGGATCCCTTCCACCTTCTTGTCCCTCACCAAGTTGGCCATGTTCTCGATGAGACGACTCTTGTTCACCTGATAGGGGATCTCCGTGATGATGATGGCGCTGTCATCCCCCCTGTGGTCCAACTCGATCTCTGCGACACCGCGCACAATGACGCGACCTCGACCGGTTCGGGCCGCATCCACCGCGCCCTGGAGCCCATAGATCACGCCGCCTGTGGGGAAGTCCGGGCCAGGAATGATCTCCAGCAAGTCATCGTTGGTCAGCTCGGGGCTGTCCATCAAGGCAATGGTTCCGTCCACCACCTCTCCCAAGTTGTGGGGCGCGATGTTGGTCGCCATTCCCACCGCGATACCGGACGAACCATTGACCAAGAGGTTGGGCACCCGGGTGGGCAGCACCATGGGCTCCATCGTCGTGCCGTCGAAGTTCTCCGTGAAGTCGACCGTCTCCTTGTCGATGTCAGAGAGAAGGTCTTCTGCCATGCGATCGAGCCGGCACTCCGTGTAGCGGTAAGCAGCAGCGGAGTCTCCGTCGATGTTGCCGAAGTTGCCCTGCCCGTCCACTAGCGGGTAACGCAGGTTCCAGCTCTGAGCCATGCGCACAAGGGCGTCGTAAACCGCCGAGTCTCCGTGGGGGTGGTACTTCTTGAGCACCTCCCCCACCACACCAGCACACTTGCTGTAGCGACGGTTGTGAAGAAGCCCCTCTCGGAACATCGCGTAGAGGATCCGCCGATGCACCGGCTTCAGCCCGTCCCTGGCCGAGGGAAGCGCACGCCCAACAATCACGGACATGGAGTAGTCCAGATAGCTGGACCGCATCTCGTCCTCGATGTTCATTCCGGTGACTGCAGCTGCAAATTCTGTCGTCATGATCGAACGTCCTCAGGCCGCGCGGGCCCGTTATGTCTTTAGGCCGTCTTTCGGCCCTCATCCTTGTGCGTTTCTGCCTCAGAGGGAGAGTTGTCGTCTGGCGAGGGTGTCTCTGAATCCACCCCAAACAGGTGCTTGTCGATGGCCAATAGGCCATCAAAGTCAAAGATATCGTCTTCCATGCGCGGAACATCCACGATCTGGACCTTGCGGCCCGCAAAGGCCTTCAGGCTTTCAATGGCTCGCTGCTCTTCGTTCGCTCGCGCAACCGCCCGATCAAAGTGGCCCTCGAGCCGATCACAGAACACCCGAAGCTCTCCGTCATCGGCCGCAGAGCCCAGATGATCCGCAATCCACTCTCGCTCCATCTGCCCCAAGAAGCGGCCGCTGTTGTCTTCCGCGCGCTCGGTTCCTGCGTGCGGGGTGACTTGGTTCACCACGAACAGGCCCCCTGGCATTTCCCGCTCCACGAGCTGGGAGTGGAAATAGCGAGCCTCCTCCATGGACGTACTCTGGGGCGTACACACCACGACAAACCGGGTCAGTTGCCGGTTGCGCAACAAGGCCGAGACGGCCTCCGCCCGCTCTCGGAACCCCGCGATGAGCTGGTGAAAGGCCAGGAAGAATTCAGCTATTTCGTCGAGGAACTCGTTCCCGAACACATTGCCCAGGAGCCGATACACGAGAGATCCCGTCCCCGAGAGAAGCTGAATGCCGCGCTTCCGGCCATCTTCATGGGGCTTCAAGAACCACCCGACGATCTTCTCGTCGAGGAACCGAGACAAGCGACCACTCGCTTCCAAGAAGTCGATGGCGTTCTTCATCGGTGGCGTATCGAGCACCACCAGGTCGTAGCGACCACTGTTGTGGAGGTCGTAGAGCTTCTCGCTCGCCATATAGTCATGCGAGGCGGAAAGCGTGTCGCTGATGTGTCGATAGACTCGGTTGCCCAGCACCCGCGATCGTGTCGTGTCGTCGGGCGAGACCCGCGCGATGACCTCGTCAAAGGTCGTTCGCGTGTCCAACATCATGGCGTGCAAGGTCCCCTTCGGCTTCACACCAAACTGCTCGAACTTCTCGAGGGGTATCTGTCGTTCGTCGTTGCCCAGTGCCTCCAAGCCAAGGGAGTTTGCTAGGCGCCGCGCGGGGTCGATGGTGACCACAATGGCCCGCCGTCCGGCGATCGCTGCCTGGATCGCGATGGCCGCGGCCGTCGTTGTCTTGCCCACACCCCCGCTGCCCACGCAGACCACCAATCGGCGATCTTCGATCACCGAGAGAAGCTCGTTCTGGGCCGGGCTCTGGTCGGCACTCATTGCATCCACGCTCCCAAGACCAGCGAGAGGGCGTCGGCCACCTGCGAGTGGGCTCCCGGGACCTGCGGCAAGAAGCCCGTGTCCTCACCAAAGTCCACCTTGAGTCGGGTCAAGCCTTCTTCGGCAACCCGCTGCTCCCGCCGAATGTCTCGAGCAGCCGAAGCAGCAGCAGCAACTCGGGAGGGGACGTCTGCGAGCCGGTCTTGGCCTTCACTGAGCTCTAGGAGGTCTGCCAACAGGGTCAAGTCACGCTCTGTGAGGCGCTCGTCGGGATACCGGTTCAAGAGGACGCCGCCCACCGGAGGCAGGCCCATAGCAACCATTTTCTCCCGGGTCTCCAGTGTCTCGTTGATGGGCATCTCCCCCGGAAGCGCGCAAAACAAGAGCGCTGCGACCTCGGGGTCATTGAAACGCTCAGCAATTTGCTCTGCTCGCTTCCGCAGCGGCCCTCGGTCGAAGGCGCGCTGCGCAAGAAACGGACACCGAAAGAGGGCAAGGGCGTGTCCAGATGCGGGAAGATCCACAATCAAGTGGTCCCACCGGGGGTCGTATGATTGCTCCCAAATTCGCGACAAGAGCACGAGTTCTCGAGCTCCGGGAGTCGCCGTAAGAAACAGACGAACAACCTTGTTTCTCAAGATGAGCCGCACGACGCTCTTCACAGGAACAACCGACTCCACATACGAACGGAGCGCATCGAAAAACTCGACGTTGGCGCCCTCTATTCGCGGCGCCAGGACGCGAGGCTCGAAGCTGGGCTCGCCACCAAAGTACGAGGGGAGGTTGGGCCGAGGCGCGTCCACCTCCAACAGCAGCACTCGCCGTCCACGACGCGCCAGCGCTCGAGCGAGAGCAACACAAACAGCGGTCTTGCCCGTTCCACCCTTGCCGGTGACGAAGTAGACGCGACGAGAGGACAGGTCGATCACGCGCTCAGAACCTCACCAGCGAAGCGGCCCAGGTGAAGCCCGATCCGAAGGCCGCCATGAGGACAAGGCTGCCCTCCTGTATTCGACCGTCCTCACGCGCCTCGTGCAGTGCGATTCCAATGGATGCTGCCGTGGTGTTTCCGTACCGCTGGATGTTGTGAACCACCTTCTCAGGAGGCAGGCCGAGCTGCTTCCCGATCATCTCGTTGATCCTCATGTTGGCCTGGTGCGGCACCAAGAGATCCACGTCGTCGAGCGCGTACCCGGTCTTCTGGAGCACCTCCTGAATCACCTCGGGAACATGGGTGCACGCATGCTTGAACACGGCCCTTCCGTTCATCTGGGGGTACACGGAGCGGTCCTCGAACATCGTCTCTGGTGCACGAAACGGAAAAACCGATGAGCCTGGAGAGGGCGTCCATAACTCTTTCGCCCCCCGACCGTCGGCATGCAGACAGTGGGCTAGAAAGCCCCGATCGGGATCTTCGGTCGGGCCGACGACCACCGCGGCGGCCCCATCACCAAACAAGACCGTCACGTCACGTCCCTCGTCGGAGAAGTCGAGCCCCGTCGAGTGCACCTCCGTACCCACGACCAGGACGTACTTGCTCTGCCCAGAACGAATGAATGCGTCCGCAGTAGCAAGCGAGTACAACAAGCCGGTGCACTGGTTGCGAATGTCCATGCAGGCCGTGCCAGGCAGCCCCAGGCGATCCTGAAGAAAGCAGGAGGTTCCTGGAAAGGTGTGATCGGGGCTGAGGCTGGCAACCAAGATCGTGTCGACCTCAGAGAGGTCGATTCCCGCTTGCTCCACCGCCTTCCTGGAAGCCTTTTCAGCCATCGCTGCTGGGGTGTCTTCAGGACCTGAGTAGCGACGCTCTTCGATGCCGGTTCGCTGCCGAATCCACTCATCACTCGTGTCGATTCTCTCCGCCAGATCGTCATTGGTGACAATCTTGGGCGGCACATAGAACGCACTGCCGAGGATCTTTGACGCGGCGGAATGTCGTGACATCGCTTCAGACGTCCAGGTTCTGGGCATCTAGGGCCCGCTGCTGAATAAACTGACGACGGGGCTCCACCTCGTCGCCCATGAGGAGCGTGAAGATCTCATCGGCCTCCACCAAGTCGTCGACCCGCACCTGCACAAGAGTGCGAACCTCGGGGTCCATCGTGGTCTCCCAGAGCTGATCGGGGTTCATCTCGCCCAAGCCCTTGTAGCGCTGGATGTCGTAACCCTTCTTCGCCTCCGACTCTACGTGCCTGTAGAGTGCCAACTCGTCCTCGAACTCCAGCGGCTCTCCACGCTCTCGGATCAGCGTGTAAGGCGGGGCCCCCTGCGCCCGAGTCTGAACGTGCCGCGACTTGACCTCTCGCAAGTCACCGGAGTGCGCGAACTCCCAGCCGATGTGGGTGTCTCGCTCGACACCCTGTTGGCGAGTCCGTACACGCAACTCCCAAGCATCGAAGTCGTCGCTGTGCTCCAACTCGAAATGAGTGAGCCGCAGGTTGTCTGCGCTATAGCGGGCCTTGAGCCGTGCCTCCACCGACGTTGCAATCGCTTCCATCCGACCCTTGTCTGCGAATACGGACGGGTCCCCATCGTACGCCTCGAGGAAGGCATGGAGGACCCGATCATCGAGCCGCCGGGCGACCTTCCCCAGCAACAACTCGAAGCTGCGAACAGATCCCAGCAGCTGCATCAATTGTTCGCCATTAATCCTTGCGCCACCGTGGGCTTCCACCACCAGGTCCGAAGCCCCTCGCTCGAACAGGTAGTCCGTCAGGGCCTTGTCGTCCTTCAGGTAGATGGCCCGACCCTTGCCCTTCTTGACCTTGTAGAGAGGTGGCTGGGCAATGTAGAGGTGCCCCGCCTGGACCAACTCCTTCATCTGACGGAAGAAGAAGGTGAGCAGCAGCGTCCGGATGTGCGCACCATCCACATCAGCGTCGGTCATGACGATGACCCGGTGATACCTGAGCTTTTCAATGTCGAAATCGCCCTCACCGATGCCGGCTCCCAGCGCCGTAATCATCGTGACGATCTCCTGACTGCTGATGATCTTGTCAAACCGAGCCTTCTCAACGTTCAAGATCTTGCCGCGCAAGGGGAGGATGGCCTGGAACTTCCTGTCACGAGCTGACTTGGCCGATCCGCCAGCGGAGTCGCCCTCCACCAGGTAGATCTCGCAGCGAGTCGGATCTTTCTCCTGGCAGTCCGCCAGCTTGCCGGGAAGGCCTCCGCCATCCATCACCGTCTTGCGGCGCGCCAAGTCTCTCGCCTTGCGAGCCGCTTCGCGCGCGCGGTTGGCCTCGACGGCCTTCTCCACAACGATGCGACCCACCGACGGGGTCATCTCCAAGTAGTAGCCCAGCTGCTCGTTAACGATGGACTCTACGATGCCCTTGACGTTGCTGTTGCCCAGCTTTGTCTTGGTCTGGCCCTCAAACTGGGGGTCGGGGATCTTGACCGAGATGATGCAGGTCAGCCCCTCGCGGATGTCTTCTCCTTGAAGGTTGTCCTTGAGCTTCTTCATCAAGCCCTGCTCTGTCGCCCAAGAGTTCACTGTGCGGGTGATGGCCGCCTTGAACCCGCTGAGGTGGGTGCCGCCTTCGTGGGTGTTGATGTTGTTGGCGAACGAGAATGTCGTCTCGTTGTAAGCGGTAGACCACTGCATCGCGATTTCACACTCGATGCCATCCTTGCTGCCCTCCAGATAGATGGGGGTCTCGTGGAGGGGCTTCTTGTTGGTCGACAGATGCTGGACGAACGAAATAATGCCGCCCTCGTATTCGAAGAGGTGCTCCTTGTCGTCGCGCTCATCGTGAATCTGGATACGGACCCCGCGGTTCAAGAAGGCGAGTTCTCGCAAGCGCTTGCTGAGAACATCAAAGCTGAACTCGGTCGTCTCGAAGATCTCTTCGTCCGGCTTGAACGAGATCTTGGTGCCTTGCCGCTGTGTGCTCCCTCGGACCGCTAGCTCAGTCTGCTTGTTGCCCTGCTTGTAGTCCTGCTCGTAGTACTGGCCGCCTCGGAAGATCTCCACCCGCAGCCACTCGCTCAAGGCGTTGACCACAGAGACCCCCACACCGTGAAGGCCACCGCTGACCTTGTAGCTGTCGTTACTGAACTTGCCTCCTGCATGAAGCTTGGTCAGCACGACCTCGGGAGTGGGGATGCCCTCTTTGGGGTGCATCGCTGTGGGAATACCCCGACCGTTGTCTTCGACCGACACGGAGCCATCGAGATGAATCACCACGTTCACCTGGTCGCAGTGACCAGCGAGGGCCTCGTCAATGGAGTTGTCCACGACTTCGTAGACAAGATGATGAAGGCCCCGATCAGAGGTGTCGCCGATGTACATACCTGGCCGCTTGCGGACAGCTTCCAGTCCCTCGAGCACCTGAATAGCGGATGCGTCGTAGTTGTTTTCAGGCTGGCTTTCCTCGGTGGGCTGCTGAGCTTCAGAGTTCTCGGACATGGACACTCTCTCTCTCTGAGAAGGTGGGCTGTCGTTAAGCCACAAATTTCAACTGAAATTCTGTGGCTTAGGGGCACTCAAGGGCTCGCGCGCGAGCACGCGCGCGTGACAATAAAATAATGGAATAGTTCAACTGCCGGGATTGTAGCGGCAGATCGCCCCGTTCGCCACCTTCCAAGGCTGATAGTGCAGGGCATCTATCTTTAGATTCGACAGCTCAGTCGTCGTGATGACAACCTGAGCCGACAGGTCCATCAACAAGGCCATCAACTGGCGGTTTCTGTGAGGGTCGAGCTCACTGGAGACGTCGTCCAGCAAGAACAAGGGACACGAGCCCAAGTCCCGCCGCGCCAGGACCATCTCAGACACTCGAAGGGCGAGTGCTGCTGAACGAATCTGTCCTTGGGACCCAAAGCTCCTTAGGGCCTCACCACCGACGACAAGCTGCCAGTCATCTCGTTGGGGGCCAACGGTGGCAAACCCTCGTCTCTGCTCATCTTCCATCGCCTCTTCGAGCCGAGCCGACAGGCGCTCTTCTATTCCCTTCAGGCCCCGAGATAGCGCGTCTGTTGTCACGCAACCTCGATATCGAATCTCTGCTCGACCTTTGGCTGCTCCGGTGATCCCTTCGTGGACCTCACGAAATACAGGAACGAACTCACCAAGAAACTGCATCCGGCGCGCGATGACCCGGGCCCCAGCAACCGCGACACGATCATTCCAAACGCCGAGCAGGGCCTTGTCTGGTGGACTTCTTCGCTGTCGACCGGCACGAAGCAAGGCGTTTTTTTGATTCAGAGCGTTTCTGAAGTCTCGAACAACGTCCAAGTAAGCGGGATCTAACGTGAAGGCTGCGCGGTCCAGAAAGTTCCTACGACCTTCTGGTGGACCATCTACCAGCCTCAAATCTTCAGGAACGAAGGCTATGGCCTTAATCCCCGAAAAGTAGCCAGACAGGGCCCGAGGGTCCTTTCCATCGACCCGAGCACGCTTTCCCTGAGGGCCGAGAGAGACCTCTAGCTGGCGAGCAAGCCCCTTGCTCTCCACATCAGCGACAATCCTGGCGTGACTCTGACCTCTTCGCAGAAGCTGGCTGTTCTTGGCTCCGCGGAAGGACTTCAGAGTTGCCAGAACATAGATAGCCTCGAGCAGATTGGTTTTGCCCTGACCATTGTCCCCAACGAAGACTGAGATGCCCGACGGCATCTCCAGCTCGACGCATTCGTAGTTCCGGAAGTCCCGGACCTGTAGCGTGCGCAGATACAGGAGGGAGGCCTGTTTCTTATTCGAGGCGCATGGGCATGATGACGTACAGCTCGTCGTCATCGCCCTCACCTGGCTTGAGAAGACACGGCGAAAGGGAGTCGCCTATCTCGATGCAGACCGTGTCGCTAGCCATAGCGCTCAAGACATCGAGGAAATACCGAGCGTTGAATCCGATCTCCAGATCGCCACCCTCCACCTGCGCCTCGATCTCCTCGCTCGCCTCGCCCGCCTCCGGCTGCTTTGCCTGAATTGTCAGGCTCCCATCCTGAATGACGAACTTGACGGGGTGGGACTTCTCCGAGGCCAGAATTGACACCCGACGGAGAGCAAGCACCAACGTCTCACGGGCCACCAGGACACGGCGCTGCCAGTCCCCAGGCAGCACCTGGCTGTAGTCAGGAAACTCACCTTCCAAAAGGCGCATAGAGAAAGAGACTGTGTCCTGCTGGAAGACGGCCTGGTTCTGGCTGAAGCTCACCTGCCAAGCACCGTCTCCCTCTTCCACCAGCTTGCGGAGCTCAGCAAGACCTTTCTTGGGCAGAAGAACCGAGTCCGGTAGATCAGCATCTCCAGCGTCGAAGTTCTGACCGCAGACAGCAAGACGGTGCCCGTCCGTGGTCACAAAGCGAAGGTGCGAACTTCCATTGTCTTTGTCGACCTCGATGTGTGCCCCATTCAAGCCCGTTCTGGTGTCATCGCTGCTGATCGCGAACAGCGTCTTGTCGACCAAGGCCTTCAGCGAAGACGACGGCATGCTGATGCTGTAGCCATCAGACGTCTCAGGCATGGACGGAAAGTCCTTGGATGACAAGCCAATGACCTTGAAGAAGGCCTTGCCCGATGAAATCTCCATCTGGGCGCTTCCTTCTGGAAGGCTGAAGCGAACCTGATCTGTGGGCACAAGACGAGCGATGTCGAACAACTGACGTGCACCGAGAGTCAAGCTTCCCGGTCGGACACACTCCACCTGATAGTTCCCCACAAAGGAGACCTCTGTGTCGGTTGCGCTGACTTGCATTCCCTTTTCGTTCACGTCGAGCAAGACATTGGCGATGATCGGGTTGGTGGAGCGCTTCTCAACAATGCCCTGCACACGAGAGAGGGCACGAATGAGTTCTTCCTTGGCGATTTGGAATTCCATGTTCTTTGCCTGTTTTCGTAGCTGCCTATGAGTAGCTCAGTGGATCCTTGGAGGATCTTGTTCTGATCGAAGTATTAGAGCAGGTCCAATTCTGTGGAAAAGCATTCTAAACAGCGAGAATTATTCGGAACGCCTGTGGGGAATTCCCGTGGACGACTGGGTGGAAATTTCGGTGGAAAGCTTGGGCTCTCCATCGGAAGGGCTGGTTTTTAACATGCTGTCCAGGGGGCCTTCAACAGGCAATCCCAAGGGATTTCCACAGGCTGTTTTGTGCAAGTTTCAAGGAAGATGGTTCGCGGGTCTCTTAGCCGGGCAGTCCGACAGTCCGACTGACGAGTTCAACCTGCTTCTTGAACTCGGGATCTTCGCCCAGGAGCCTCTCCACCTTTCGAATGGCGTGCATCACGGTGGTGTGATCTCGTCCACCAAACTGCTTGCCTAGCTCAGGCAGTGAGAGCCCCGTGTGCTTCCTCGCCAGCCACATGGCGATCTGACGTGGAATGACCAACTGCTTTGTGCGTCGAGGGCCTTTCAGGTCTGGAACCTTGACGTTGAATTGCCTTGCTGCACCGGTGAGGATGGACTCTACGCTTACGGCTGGTTGTTCAACCTGTAGGTATCCGTCTAGGCAGGTGCGGGTGAAGTCCAAGGTGATGGGAGCTGCGTGGAAGCTGCTCATGGCGAGGAGTCGAGTCAGGGTGCCCTCGAGCTTGCGGATGTTCGAGCTTGCGTAGCGAGCAATGAAGAAGGCGACATCTTGGGGTAACTCAATGCCCTCTTCGTCGGCTTTCTTGCGAAGAATTGCGACCTTTGTCTCCGTATCTGGAGGCTGTACGTCAGCCACAAGGCCCCAGTCGAATCGACTGCGCAAGCGCTCTTCGAGCCCTTCTATGTCCTTGGGATAGCGGTCAGCAGTCACCACAATCTGGCGACCAGCGCCATGCAAGAAGTTGAAGGTGTGAAAAAACTCTTCTTGAGTCTGTAGCTTTCCCGCAAGGAACTGGATGTCATCCACCAGCAGGGCATCACAGCCTTGTCGATACCGCTCTCTGAAGGCCTCCATGCGCTTGAAGCGCAAAGAGTTGATCATCTGATTGGTGAAGTCTTCGGCGGACATATAAACGATGCGGGCAGAGGGATCGCGAGCGATCATGCGGTTGCCCAGTGCATTCAGAAGGTGCGTCTTGCCCAGCCCAACGCCTCCGAAGATGAACAGTGGGTTGTAGTTTTGAGCCGGGTTGTCCGCGACGTTTTGGCACGCAGCGCAAGCGAACTGATTGCCACCACCTACAATGAACGACTCAAATGTCTTGCGTGGGTTGGGTCGGAACTGCTCCCCAGTCACCGGCGCGAGAGATCCCGTAGTCACCTGGAGGTCCGACTGGGTCGTCGGTCCATTGGGTGAGTGATTGGGTCGAGCGGGAGCGAGCTCATAGGAGATCTGGTAGCTCAGCCCGGTAACCGCCAGAAGGTGATCGAGAAGGCGAGGCTCCAGGTTTTCCTGGATCCACTCCACGTACAGTCGGTTCGGCGTGGCGAGGACGACAGTGTCATCCTTGGAACTCACAAAGGAGATCCGGTCTAGCCATGGGTCGTAGCAGGCCGGTTCCTCGTGAGTGCGCACACGAGTACAGACTTCTTCCCAGTGGGATCGAAGCAATTGAGTCATCATCCTGTTGGTTTCGGGCCTTGTGGACCAATGAGAGGGTCTGCCCGGCTGGCCCTCTCAAGGATGTTGATAACTAAGATCTGGCCGGGTTGTAAACGGTGGGAACGGCAGAAAATAAGGGTTTTTTTGTTGTGGGAAAGTGCGCCGATACGACGCTCTCCAGGGTGCTGAAAACAGCGGAAAAAAAAGATCTCATTTGGGCCTTGCTGGGGAGGACTTCCGATGGATCGGTTTTCTGTTCGAAGGGCACACGAACAAAAGACGAACGGGCTGAGCGAAGAACGCCCAGCTCTCTTTTGAAATCAATGACTTAGGTTGGCTGTGGCGAGTTTTCGAAAAGTGGCCGATCTCCACCCAAAGGTGATGCACGATTGCTTTTGTCGTGTGTTCTGGAGCGAGCCGGTATTTGGCGAAGATTATCCCGAGGCCGGAGTGCCGCAGATCCTCACGCGTGCGTAGGCGCAAAAAGCGCACTCGCGCGCGCGACAGACTTATCGGTCTGTGTCGAGCTGGTCCCGAGTGGCTCTCTCCAACGGTCTCCACATCAGATCCGAAGAGCGGCTCGGCGGAGAAGGGGCTTTTGGGGGCCGATGGGGTGCTGGTTCAGTGAACCCTTGACACCCACGGTGTGCCTCTCTATGTTTGCGCGCCCTTTCGACGAAAACCTCCCAAGGCGGAGCAGAAGCAATGAAGCGCACGTTCCAGCCCAGCAACGTCTCCCGCAAGCGAACCCACGGGTTCCGTTTGCGAATGTCCAGCAAGGCGGGTCGCCGGGTGATCTCCCGTCGACGTCAGAAGGCGCGCCGGCGCCTCGCCGTTTCCATTTGGAAGAAGTAGCGCTGAACGCTCGGTTTCACCGAGAGTTCAGGATACGGAAGTCGCGGGAATATCAGCGACACCGAGCGCGCTCTCGCACCTATCACACCTCCCACTTTCTCGTGACATGGGCTCCCTCGAAGTGCGACAACAGTCGTCTCGGGCTCACGGTGTCCCGCAAAGTGGGTCGCGCTCACCAGCGCAACCTAACCAAGCGCCGACTTCGACACTGGTTCCGGCACATGCATCACGAGTTGAAGGCGCCATGGGATCTCGTGGTCATAGCGCGCCCCGGAGCAGCCGAGTTGGATTTCTCGGAGATGGCGGAACAGCTTCGCCCTCTGGTGACTTGGCTCAACCGAAAGAGTGAGGGGCGGGCATGAAAGCACTTCTCCTCTTGTTGCTCCAGGCCTATAAGCGCTACGTATCGCCCGTTCTTCCACCTGCCTGCCGCTTCCTGCCGACCTGTTCGGTCTATGCGATGGAAGCGGTTCAGGTCCACGGGGCTGCTCGGGGTAGTTGGTTGGCATTGATGAGGTTGGGCCGCTGCCATCCGTTCAGCGCGGGCGGCCTTGACCCTGTTCCTCTCCTCAAGGCCAGTGAGGCTTCCATGACTTCAGATGACGAGGGGGCACGATGAGCCCACCTCCCCAGGATCCCGCCCAAGAGAAGCGGGTTATGGCGGCCGTGGCTCTGTCCATTGCGGTCCTTTGGTTCTTCCAGACCTTTGTCTTTGAGCCGCCCCCCCCTCTTACACAGCCCACCGAGCCCGCGGCCGGGGAACATGCGGCCGAGACCTCTGCGGCCACCGCAGCGCCGGCGCCCGAGGGAGTTCTTGCTGGTGCCCAGGGTGATGACGACTCTGCACGAGCGGGAGTGGCGGCCGCCGATCCGGCGCCCCAAGAGATCCTTCCGCCCATTGAGCCTCAGACTCTGCGGAGGGCCTGGGGCGTTTCTGACGGAGGTCCCTTCGACCGGGGGGTGAAGTCGCGATGGTCCAACTTCGGTGGATCTCCTGTCGGATTCAAGATTGGTGCTTATCAGGAACCCTACGATGTGGACTGGCTGCCCACCTGGCTGCTCAAGGGGGTCGTCTCGGGCCTGTCGTTTGGCGAGTTCGACATCGGCTGGCCGGAGCCCCCGGACACCGGCGCAGTCGAGCTTGTGCGAGGTGATGAGAGCGAACTGCTTCTTCCAGTGGGGGTCGACAGTGCCGGCGTGGAAGGCGACGGTGGTTTTTACCGGGTTACCGAGGAACCGGGCCGCCTCACCTTTGTGACCCGTCGCTCTGGGTTCGAAGTTACGAAGCGGTTCACCCTTCCCGAGTCGGGTTACGTGATCACCTATGAGGTCACGTTTCGAAACGTGACCTCTCAGCCCCGGCCTCTTCTGCCCAGCTACGCGGTCGCCGATCAAATGGTGGCAGGCAAGGACCGCTTCGGGCCCCAGCCCGAGACCTGGGCAGAGGTTGGTGAGGACGTGGAGAACTACGTCTCCAGCAAGCTGGACAAGAAGCCACGGGAGTACCGTGGCGCGGTCAGTTGGTTTGGCGTGGGGGATCGGTATTTCATGGTGGGCCTTGAGCCCGACCAGCGCCAGGAAGGCTCGCTGGTAATGACGAAGCTAGAGGGTGAGGATCGATACGCGTCGGTCTTTACGGCTACAGAGAAGATGCTGGCGCCCAATGAGAGCCACAGCCAGAACTTCAAGCTGTTCGCTGGACCGAAGGTGCTCGACCTGTTGGAGGACAGCGGGCTCCGCATGGCCTCGGCGGTCAACTTCGGAATGTTTGGGGTCGTCGCCCTACCGATTCTTGCCTTCCTCAAGTTTCTGTTCGGGCTCATCGGGAACTGGGGCTTGTCGATCATTGCTCTGACGGTGGTCATCAAGGCCGTCCTCTTTCCGCTGTCTCAGAAGTCCTACAGATCTATGGAGGGCATGAAGAAGCTTCAGCCCGAGATCAACGCCCTCAAGGAGAAGCACGGCGACGATAAGGAGGCGATGAATCGGGAGATGATGGAGCTCTGGAAAGAGCACGGGGTGAACCCCATGGGCGGTTGCTTGCCCATGGTGATTCAGATGCCCATTTGGTTTGCGCTCTACCGGGTGCTCTGGAACTCCGTTGAGCTCTACCAGACACCGTTTCTGTATTTCTGCGACCTGTCTCTGCGAGATCCCATTGGGGTCTTCCCGCTCTTGCTGGGCGTGACCATGTGGCTCCAGCAGAAGATGGCACCGACAGCGTCGGCTGACCCGACCCAGCAGAAGATCATGCAGATGATGCCACTCATCTTTGCCTTCATGATGTTCGCTTTGCCGGCAGGTCTCGTGGTCTATATCCTCGTCAACACAGTCCTCAGCATCGTTCAGCAGTGGCTGATTCGGCGAGGCACTGTCCAGGCTGAGGGCGACTCGGCACAAGCTTCAAAGGCGCCGCCTCCCGGCAAGGGGGGGGGTGGAAAAAAGGCCACAGGGGGTGGCCAAAAAGCACGCGGACCCAAGGGAGGCGCTGCCGCACGTAGCGCCTCTGAGAGGAAGACAAGATGACTGAACCCGTTGCAGCAGAAGGATCCACCCTGTCGGAGGCCTTGAGCCAGGCCGCCAGCCTACTTGGAGTGGAAGGCCCCTTGGATCTCAGCTTTGATTACGACCGGGAGCACTTCCGGCAAGGCGCCTATACCGTACGCATCCTGGCCTCTCCGCAGAGCGCCGAGGACCTCGAGGCTCGCCAGGCTCGCAAGGACCTCGCCGAGGCCGCCCGCAATTGGATGGAGAAGGTGTTGTCGCTGTTTGGAACCAAGGCGGAGGTCGGGGTCTCTGGTGGGTCCCGAGGAGACGTGTTGGTTTCGGTGACGTGCCCGGACGATGGACGGCTGTTGATCGGCAAGGGAGGCCAGAACCTGGAGGCCTTCGAGGGCCTCCTTAAGGCGGTGATTGCCCGCTCTCACTCCGGGGCCTCGGTGAGCCTCGACATCGAGAACTACAAGACACGCGGCCCATTGGGTCGTGACGGTGGTGGCCGAGGTCGCGACGGCGGAGCCCGAGGTCGCGACGGTGGCGGAAGAGGTCGCGACGGTGGCGGAAGAGGTCGAGATGGTGGCGGAAGAGGTCGAGATGGTGGTGGCCGAGGTCGCGGACCGCGCCCCGATGACGAAGAGCGCAAGGCACGTATCAAGAAGCAGACTCTGGCGGCGATCGATCGGGTGCTGGATGGCACGGGCCCCATCGAGTTGGACAACCTCAACTCCTACGAGCGACACCTTGCTCACAGCTTTGTGAAGGAAGAGGACGGCGTCCGTTCCCGCTCTGTGGGCGATGGCGCAGACAAGCGTGTGGAGATCTACGCCGAGTGACGATCCCCGGGGCCGGCGGAGGCACGGCGGGGCCCACGTGGTAGTCCTGCACCGCCCTCGCGGCTGTTGTGCCTTTGTTTCGGTGGAGTCGTGGTGAGTTCGCCAGAGCGACTCTTGAGTCAAGCGCAGTCGCTGACGGATGATCTCATCGTCGCGGTGTCGAGCCCTCCGGGCCGTGGCGCTATCGGGATCGTGCGGGTTTCCGGAAGTCCGGACGCGGTCTCCTCATTGCTACACAAGGTCGTCGGAGAGCGCGTCGCGGCCAACCTGCAGCCGAGAAGACTTCAACTCGTGGCGCTGAAGAGTCCCGAGGATGGCGCGGTGGTGGACAGGGGTCTTGTTGCGCGCTTTCCCGGCCCGAACTCGTACACCGGTCAGGACGTGGTGGAATTTCACCTCCACGGAAACCCAGTCATTCTGAGACTGGCCACGCTGGCCTTGTTGGCAGGAGGAGCAAGGGCCGCCTCCCCCGGAGAGTTCACGAGAAGGGCGGTGACCTCCGGGCGAATGAGCCTGGTTCAGGCCGAGGCGGTCGACGCTCTGGTGAGGGCCGAGAGCGAGGGCGCAGTTCGAGCGGCACATCGTCACCTGGGTGGAGAGCTTGCGACTCGTGTGGGGGCCTGGCGAGATCGCTTACTGGAGGTGGCTGCGGCGCTGGAAGCCTCGGTGGACTTCCCGGACGAACTACACGAGGGAGAAGGAGGCTGGGACGGGGCCGACCTCGGGCTATTGCAGGCCGACATGGCCTCTTTGGTTGAGAGTTACGAGGCTGGCCGCCGCTTGATGGAGGGGGCGCGAGTCGTCCTGGCGGGGCCCGTCAACGCTGGGAAGTCGACCCTCTTTAATAGTCTCCTGGGCCACGGCCGGGCCATTGTCTCAGACCGCCCCGGGACCACTCGAGATGTTGTTTCTGAGACGCTGAGTTGGGGTGGAGCTGCGCTTCGACTTGAAGACACCGCTGGCCTTCGTGGCGCCGAAGATCCGGTTGAGATCGAGGGGATTGAGCGGAGCGAGGAGGCAACCCGCCAGGCGGATCTTGTGGTGTGGGTCATGGATGGACGTCAGCTCTTGAAGCGCGCTGGAGACGACTCGGGCAACAGAGAAGATCGACTTCCTGTCGCGACTCATGGAGATCTGCTGACATCCGACGAACGCGCCAAGCTGGAGCAAGCAGGCTGGACGGTCGTCGCGGCACCTTCCGGCGCTGGCCTCAGCGCTCTGCGGGACCAGTTGGTTCGAGCTGTTGAGGGAGGCTCGTTGGGGTCTTCGTTGCTTCTCCATACGGAACGGCAGAGGGCTGCGCTAGAGACAGCCCTGTCCGGGGTCTCAGAGGCCATTGGGGTCGGCGCTGAGGAGCCGGTGCTTGCCGCGCTCGGGGTGCGCGCCGCCGGCCGAGCATTGGACGAGCTCTGTGGAGAGTGGACAGATGAGGGTGTGCTCGACACTCTCTTCGAGCGCTTCTGCATCGGAAAGTGAGCCCCAAACGTTCTTGCGGAGTCGCTCTATCTGTGGGACATCGGCGTCCATGAGTTCTGTCCACCTTCCAAGGCCCTCTCTGGCTGGCGCGCACGACGTGGTCGTTGTGGGCGGCGGTCACGCAGGCATCGAGGCGGCTCTTGCATCGTCTCGACTGGGCGCCAAGACCCTGTTGGTCACACTCGTTCCGGGTGGGATTGGTCGGATGCCCTGCAATCCGGCGATCGGAGGGCAGGGCAAGGGACACCTGGTTCGCGAGATTGATGCCTTGGGTGGCGAGATGGCCCTGGCTGCCGACGAGACGACCATCCAGTTCAAGTATCTCAATACCCGAAAGGGTCTGGCAGTACGCAGCAGCCGCGCCCAGGTCGATCGCTTCCTCTACCAACGACGGATGTTCCATGTGGTCGAGGAGGCCCCAGGGCTGGACATCTTGGGCGCCGAGGTCGTTTCAGTAGCAACCGAGCAGTGCCGTGTCGTCGGCGTTCGGTTGGCCGACGGCACCGTGGTTCGCTCCCGTGCCGTGGTGCTGACCACGGGCACGTACCTGGGCGGAACGCTACACACCGGCCGCTTGTGCCGCGAAGGGGGCGGTAATGGCGCGCCGGCCGCGAAGGCTCTCACGCGCAATCTCATGGGACTGGGCCACCGCATGGATCGTCTCAAGACAGGGACGGTTCCAAGGCTTGATGGGCGAACTATCGCGTGGGACCGCCTGAACCCACAAGATGGCGATCACCCCGGCGGTCAGTTCTCGCACGTGGGTGCACCCTCGTCTCTACCTCACGTCCGCTGTTACGTGACCGAGACCAAGGAGGCCACGCACGAGGTGATCCGGAGGGGACTTCGCAACTCTCCGCTCTACGGGGACTCGCCTGACATCGAGTCGGTTGGGCCCCGATATTGTCCCAGTATCGAAGACAAGATCGTTCGATTCCCCGACAAGCGGAGCCACCGGATCTTTCTTGAGCCGGAGGGGTTGGCGACCGCGGAGGTCTATCCCAACGGCTTCTCGACGAGCCTCCCCGTCACCACTCAGCTGGAGGCGCTGAGAACGATGCCTGGGCTCGAGGCCGTACAGGTGGTTCGGCCGGGCTATGCCATTGAGTACGACTTTGCCGACCCCCGTGACCTGAACCCGGGGCTGGAGAGCCGCATGGTCTCTGGTCTCTTTCTGGCAGGCCAACTGAACGGGACCACCGGATACGAGGAGGCGGCAGCGCAAGGGCTCCTCGCCGGCATCAACGCGAGCCGTCATGTGGCTGAGAAGGAGTCGATCATCATTGGTCGGGATGAGGGTTACCTGGGAGTGCTGGTGGATGATCTGTGTACCCGCGGCACTCGGGAGCCCTACCGCATGTTTACGTCACGTGCGGAGTGGCGACTTGTCTTGCGCGAGGACAACGCAGACCTTCGTCTGACTCCACTCGGGCGGAAGATTGGGCTGGTCTCGGACGCGCGCTGGGCTCGCTTTTGTGCGCACCGGGACGCGGTAGAGAGGGGTCTGCTTTGGGCTCAGGCCACACGAGCGCCTCAGAGCGAACCATTGGATCGATGGCTAGGGGAGCAGGGAGAGGCACCATTGCGTAGACCGACCACGATCGCCGAGCTTCTTCGCCGACCAGCGGTCGACCTCTCGGGCCTCCTCCGTACGACTGGGCTGGAAGCGCCTCACATGGACGAAGAGGATGCTCGCCAGGTGGTGATTCAGTGCCGCTATTCGGGCTACATCAAGCGAGAGAAAGAGGCCATCGAGCGACTTCGCGGCCTCGCTGAGTTGGGGCTGCCCCAGGACTTTCCTTACGACCAGATCTCTGGACTTCGGCACGAGCTTGTAGAGAAGCTGGGTCGGGCGCGGCCGCAGACTCTCGGCGATGCGGCGCGCATTCCTGGAATGACACCAGCAGCCCTAGCCCTCTTGGCTGGGCGCCTCAGCGCTTCGGCGAGACGGGCGGACGGCCCACAGGGCGGGGGTGTCTGCTGATGCCCCGAGGCGGTGGTCAGCGTCGCTCCCGTGGTCGACCTCGTCTGGCTTGTGCTGACGAACAGTTGGAGAGGGCCCTCGCGGGCTCCGGCAGCCTGGACGCTGGGGCGGTCCGTCGCCTGAGGCTCTGGTCTGAGGAGCTGGAGCGGTGGAGCAAGACGCAGCGCCTCGTGGGCTGGTCAAGCGTGGACGGGCTCTTGCACGAAGGGGTCGCGGACGCGTGGGCGATGGCCCCACTCTTGAGCGCCCAAGAAGGTCGGCCGCTCGTAGACCTGGGATCAGGGGCAGGACTCCCGGGGCTGATCCTGGCCGCGGCGTACCCTGCTCTCCCGATCCACTTGATCGAGAGTCGCCGGAAGAGAGCATCCTTCCTGCGCCAGGCCGCCCGAGTCATGGAGCTCGAGCGGGTTCATGTGCATCACGGTCGCTCCGAGCAGTTCTGCAAGACGCTCTGCCAGGGCGAGTCGCCGACGGTGACCGCGAGAGCATTTGCGGCGCCATCGCAGGTGATTGCGAGCGCTGAAGCCTGGGGGGCGGGCGCTTGTATTCTCTCGATTGTCGGTGATGCACTGCCCCAACCGCTTCCGGAGGGCTGGGTTCGCAGCCAGACGGTTCCGGGGCTACCGGGGCCCACCAGGACTCATGTCCTCTTGACGCGGGCTTGAGCGCTGGTGCGCAAGGGGTTTCCCAACGCAAGAAGACGGATATGGCGCTTTTTACCAATTTCGCATTGCGAAGTATTTTCGCCTTTCGTACTCTCAGAAGAGATTCTGCCGTGCTGTACCCCCTCTCCCGGGGCGCCGGGAAGAGGCCATGAGGAGCCGCCATGAAGTTTGGACGCAAGGAGCCCCTGTTGGGATCGCTAGCTATGGATGATGGAAACAATGGAGAGACGGCAACTCTGCCTCGGGGACTGCCTAGTCCCGCGCCACCGGCGCGCTCAGCCTCGGGGATGAACCAGGAGCTCAACGCATTCCTGGGAGACGGCTGCATCTACGAGGGCAAGCTCACCTTTGAGGGGCGGGTTCGAATCGATGGCAAGTTCACAGGCGAGATCTTCAGTACGGATACCCTTGAGGTGGGTCCCGGTGCAGAGCTTGAGGCGGAAATTGATGTCCGCCAGGTGATCATTGCAGGCCGGGTCGAGGGCAACATCCATGCGCGGGGCCGGTGTGACCTGCGCGCGCCAGGCGAGGTCATTGGCAACATCGTGTCGCCCATCATTACGATGGAAGAGGGCGTCCAGTTCGATGGCGCCATGCAGATGAAGGCCGCCTTAGAGGGAACGATCGGAACAGTCGCAGACCAAGACCTGGTTCGTGTCGCCACCCA
>PBPL01000125.1 GCA_002724675.1 Deltaproteobacteria bacterium
AGGCCGAACTCAAGGCGCTTGTGGGCGACGTGGAAGCTGCGCCGTTTAAGGACGGCAAGATGGCCGCACTTGAGAATACTCTTGGGCGGCGGTATCTGACGACCGCGCAGGCCGGCCGTCTGGTGGACCTGTTCTCCTTCTCACGAGACAAGGTGGATGCGCTGGTCTTCTTGTATCCGCGGATCCTCGATAGCGACCAATTCGAGTCTCTGCTCGAATCGCTCAAGTTCGCCTCGGATCGGATGGCTGTGCGTCGTGAACTGGGCCTTGAGGGCTCGTGAGACTCGGTCCGGCTCGGGTCTTGTCACCGGCGTTGGCTAGAGCTAGCGTGACGTCGGGTAGGGGATCTTTGTCAAGGATCGAACATGCACGTCTCTCGTAAAGTGGATTACGCCGTAAGGGCCATGGCCTATCTGGCTGCGGAGGACAGCGGCAAGGTTCGAATCGTCGAGATCGCGAAGGCAATGGCTGTGCCACAGCCCTTCTTGTCCAAGGTCATGCGGTCCCTGGTGTCGGCGGGTCTCGTCTCATCGCAAGTGGGGCCGGGGGGCGGCTATCGACTGGCTCGAGAGGCTACGGCAATCTCGTTTCGTGATCTCGTGGAGGCCGTGGATGGCCCCATGACTATCGTGCCTTGTCAGGACGGCGGTGGTGATGACTGTGTGCTGATCGATTGTTGCACTCAGGTGCCCATCTGGGACCGCATCCGCGGGCAGATGCTCCAGGTCCTCTCCTGCTACACGCTTGACCAAGTGAAGAGCTTGGGGCTCGGCGAACCTCCACCCCCGCTAAGTTGACGCTCTAGCGTCGTCGTCGAGCCAGGGCGAGGCCGACCACAAGGAAGGTCAGCAAGGCTGACGAGGGCATCCTCTGAGACGTTGTGCAGGCCCCGTCCTCACACGAACTGCTGCAGTTGACTCCGTCGCACCCGCTCTCAGCATCACAGCCGCTCTCGATCTCGAAGCCCTCAGCACCACACCCAGTTTCCGGATTGGCGCACCCAGACACCGTGATGTCTCCGCCATCACTGGTGTCACCACAGCCCACCCCGGCCAGGTCCACAGTGCCCAGATCCAGAGGCGTCACTTCGTCGTCATCGAGCCAGGTATAGACCCCGATGAAGTCAGCCTTGGAGCCCAGTTCCTGAACCTCTAGGTCCGACAGAGTCAGGCCGTAGATGGCCGGCAGAGTGATGGAAGGCGCGAGCACGTCGGGGTCGAAGACCTCGTCCATGAACTCGGGGATGAGCCGGCCAAAGCCCTCGGGGATCGCGGATGGGAGCCACTCGTTGTAGGAAACTGTCACGCCCAGGTCGCTGTCCCGATCGAAATGAACCTCCAGGTCCAGCACCTGCTCCGCAAACGTGAGGCTCAGCCCCACTTCTGCAAACAATCCGTTGGCGAAGTAGCGTGTGATTCGGTCCAGCTCTTCCCCGTAGACATCCAGGGAGAGCTCACCGCTGACCGATGGTGGGTACGAGAAGGTCGCTGTCGGTGGGGTCTCACCCACTGCCCGTACATCAAGGGGTTTGGCGTCAGGCCACAGTTCGTCGACGAGGTCTTGCTCAACCAGCGCTAGGTAGTCGGTGGTGATTGCCTGATCCGTCAAGTCCGAGAGACTCAGACACAGGGCACCCCCTTGCCAGGCGGCGTAGAGAGCCTGGTTGAGGGCGTCCTGGTTCAGCGCGGCCGCCACATGGTACGGGGTCACGTTGTCTGGCAGGAGCCCTGTCAGCGCCGGTACGTCGTGGCTCGTGGCCACGTAGGCGGGGCTGGCGTCGACACAAGGCCCGTAACTGGACGCGCTGGTGCGGGTGGAGAAGTGGATCAGCATTCCGGTGCTGTCCAGTTGGAAGCTGCTGGGCTCGAGCGAGAAGTCCAACTCGGTCTCCACCGCCGTGATGGTCTCTTGTACGTTCAGCGTCTCGGTGAGGCTGTTGAGCACAGAACTCAACTGGGCCTCGAGCTCGGTGACCTGACCGTCAATCGCCGAGCCAACCAGGCCGCCGAGGAGGTCCACGCCATAGCCCTGAAGCATCGCGATGGCATCGCCCAGGACGCAGTCGGTGCCCACCGGGTTCCCGAAGTTGCCATAGGAAAAGGACAGGCTCTCGATCTGGGCCTGGAGCTCGCCGTTGGAGAGGGCGAACTGGATGGTGATGTTTGCGTTTAGGGGCGTGGGTTGAAGCGCCAACACACACTGTTCGTCCAGATCGACCAGGCAGGGTCCCTGTACGGACAAGCTGGCGGGGTCGCTGTACAACGTCATCGCCACGACCACATCGAGTCGGTTGTCCGCGGGTGTAAACGACACCTCGTCTGTCGTAAGGCGCAGCAGGATGTCCTCCGCGCTGTACTGGAGCAGGTCCGAGGAGGCGGAGTCATCGTCTCCGGTTCCTGCAGAGTCATCGTCTCCTAGCTCGCCGCAGTCGAACTCGCCCCCCAAGCCCGTGGCCAACAAGGACGTCGGGAGAATTCGCCCAATGGAGTTGCCGATGGCTCGGAACCCCTCCGAAGAGACGTGAAGCATCAAGGCTGAGTCGATCGAATGGGCAGCCGGTGGTGCCTCCTCCTGTGCCTGCGCTGGCGGCGAACTGAACAGAACTGCTACGACCATCACCATGGCTGCAAGGAGAGATCGATACCGAGGCTTAGGGAAAGAACCCATCGCGCGCAAGGTAGCTGTTGACTCCGGCCTCCACAAGTGCGCTTTGGGTACCCGCAGGTGTGGAATGGGCCCCCGGAAATAGGGAGGTTCTTTCGGGTCTGTTACGCTTCGACCGCCAGCGAGGAGGTTGGCTCCTCTGCCGTATGAGATGAACAGGATCTGTCATGACAGTCCCGATGACCGTGGTGGCCGAAGAGCTACAAAGACTTAGTTCCCGTACAGAAGATGCCCAAACTGCAGCCACCAACATCGATCGATGGCTCCGTGGTGAACAGTTTGCGGCCTATCGCCCACTCCTGGAGTCGATGATCGCGGCGGGGGACTGGGACGGCCTCCTGGACTCCTTCTACCGAGTGCTCCCCTTCGGCACGGGCGGCCGCCGTGGGCCCGTTGGCATCGGTCCCAATCGCATGAACCCATGGTCTCTGGGCACGTCGGTCCAGGGGAATATCGATTTCTTGAGGGAGCGCTTTGGTCCTGACGTTGAGCTTTCCGTGGTGATTGCTGCGGATGTCCGGGTCTTCCGTGATCTTCGGGGTGCGTTCCCCAAGGACGTGGCCAACCCGCTCCTTGGTATGCGCTCTGTGGACCTGGCAAGCCAGGCGGCCGCGATCTATGTGGCGAACGGGGTCGATGTCCACATGCTGCACCCCGAGTCCGGTCGATTCTTGGCGACGCCCGAGCTGTCCTTTCTGATTCGTCGACTGGGTGCACACGGAGGCCTGAATGTGTCGGCCTCGCACAATCACCCCGACGACACGGGTGGAAAGTTCTACACGGAGCACGGCGCGCAGGAGGTGCCGCCTCACGATGAGCGAATGGTCGATCACGTGCAGGCGGTCACCGAGGTGCAGTCCATGTCTTGGGAGTCGGCCCTGGAGACGGGCCGCGTTCACTTCCTGGGTCCCGAGCACCACGAGGCGTATCTCGAGGACGCTATGGGTGTGCTGAGAGGGGAGTCTCGCAGTGCCCGGATCGTCTTTACGAACCTGCACGGGGTGGGAGACATGAGTGTTGGAGAGGCTCTGGAGCGCTCCGGCTTTGAGGTGCACTATGTGGCATCGCAGCGGGAGCATGACGGGCTCTTCCCTGCTGTTCGATTCAGGGCGCCAAATCCGGAGTATCCATCGGCCCTAGAACAGGCCATAGCTCTCGGTCAGGAGCTGGATGCTGATCTGGTACTTGCCACGGATCCCGATGCGGATCGCATTGGCGCTGTGGTGCCAGACCCGGAAACCGGCGCCGGTGCGTGGCGATTCCTGACGGGAAACGAACTGTCTTGTCTGGTGGCCGCGGCTCGATTCGAGGGTGCCTCGCCCGGGTGCATAGGCATCAAGACGGAAGTGACGACCTCTTTGTTCTCAAGAGTCGTGGAAGCGGCAGGGGGGCAGGTCGTGGGCCACCTACTCGTCGGCTGCAAGTACATCGCCGGAGTCATGCGTGCGTTGGAGACCCACGGTTGTTTCGAGGATGTGCAGGGGAGCTTGGCTGATGTGCTCATCGGGACAGAGGAGAGTCACGGGTTCTTGCTGTCCACCAATATTCGAGACAAGGACGGCGCGGCGCCAGCGCTGGTGATCGCTGAGTTGGCCTCACGCCAAAAGGACGCGGGCACCTCGCTGCTAGCGTATCTTGAAGACATCTACCGGCAGCATGGGGCTGTAGCCAATGTGCAGATGCCTGTTGTGATGGCTGGGGCGGTGGGCAGGGGCCGGATCGAGGCAATCCAGGCCGCTTTCCGAGCGGCTCCGCCCACGGAGCTGGCCGGGCGGGCTGTCACCGCCTTTCACGACCGGCGGGATGAACTGGGCGTATTCGGTCCCGTGGTCTCCGAGACCGATCGTTCGGCCCGGGACGTGTTGGTCTTCGAGCTGGGGCCTGACCATCGTCTGGTGATCCGGCCGTCCGGGACCGAGCCGAAGACCAAGATCTACGCCGAGGTCATCGTTCCCGTCCAAGGCGAGGTCCGAGCGGCTCTCGCGAAGGCGGAAGCTGAGGCCCGAGCGCTGGCTGTCGATTTTGTCGGTATGGCACTGGCTAGCGTGGGAATCGCGTTGACGGATGCTGCGCTGCATTGCTCTCCGCTCCTTGGCATCGACGAACGCCAGGAGTTTGGGGATCGGATCTTGCCGGCGGCGGTGGACCAGGCTGTTTCGGGAACGTCCGGCAGCGCCATTCGCCGTTGGCTGCAGGACACCATCGGCTGCTGGGGTGGCGACGGCATTGGACTCACGGCGCCCGGGTATCGCTACTGGCGAGCATCCAGTGAAGCCGCATCGGTGGAGGCTCGGGAGGCGCTCGTGGCCTTGGATGAGGCCTGGGGACCTCATTGATGTCCGAGGAGGCCCCCGAGGGCGCTGTGGTGCTCGAGACCGACCTCGGCCGGCTGGTCCGCGGTGACTCTCTGGACTGGCTGGCTGGCATGCCCGCTGATTCTGTTCGGCTCGTGGTCGCGGACCCGCCCTACGGCATTGGCAAGGCAGAGTGGGACACGTTTGCGTCGAGGAAGGACTACGTGTCTTGGGCGCGAGTCTGGCTCGACGAGATCTCCCGGATTCTCATGGCCGACGGAACGGCGTACATCATGGGCTATTCCGAAGTTCTCGCAGATCTCAAGTGGGCTGCAGGGGACCTGTTCGCTGGCTGCCGGTGGTTGGTGTGGTCCTACCGCAACAAGGGCAACATGGGAGCCGACTGGGGCAGGAGCCACGAGTCGATTCTTCACCTGCGCAAGAGCCAGCGCTTCACCATGAACATCGACGCGGTTCGGGTTCCGTACAACGCACACACCCGCAGATATCCGGAGCGAACCCAGGGCACCAGTTCGCAGTTCGGTGGGGTGACGGCCAAGGGTCGCGGAAAGGCGTGGTCACCTCACCCCCTGGGGGCGAAGCCCAGAGATGTGATCGAGGTTCCCGTCCTCAACAACGGGATGGCAGAGAAGACACCCCATCCGACCCAGAAGCCCGAAGAGTTAATCCGTCGTTTGGTCGCGGCATCCTCGGATCCGGGCGATCTGGTGGTCGACCCCTTTGGTGGTGCGGGGACCACCGCTGTCGTGTGTGAACTCCTGGGCCGACGTTGGGCCGTGTGCGAGCGTGAGGCCGCTTACTGCGACTATGCGAGCGAGCGACTGGTTGCGGTGGCTAAGGGCGAACACAGCCTGGATTCCCTGGCCTCTCAAGAGGCGGCACGGGTCGCGAACCGGGAGCGGGTGCGGGGCTGAGTTGTTCCGTGGGTCGTCGTTTCTCAGCAGGCCAGCGCGAGCTGGACGATCTCGTCGAACGTACTGGCGACCTTGTGGGGGCCATCGGGTCGATCGGGATGGACACCACCCCAACAGCACCAAACGCCTTCGATCCCCGCGTTGCATGCCGCCTGAATGTCCACATCGGAGTCTCCAACCATGATGCAGGTGCTCAGGGGGACACGGAGCTGGGTCGCGGCGTGCACGAGGGGAGCCGGGTCTGGCTTCGGAACACCCGCTGAATCCCCACCCACGACCACTGGCAGGAACCGGTGTAGCTCCAGTCCGGTCATGATCGTGCGCAGGGGCTCCTCCGGCTTGTTGCTCACGACGGCCATGGGCACACCCTGTTCTTGCAGCAGTTCCAGTCCTTGTAGGACGCCGGGGTAGGGGGCTGAGTTGTCCAGCAGGACCTCTTTGTAGTGGTCTAGGAATGACCGCAGGACGTTGTCTCCCCGGCCTTTCCGGCCTTGCGGGTCCACCGCATCCAGCGAACGGCGAATGAGGCTCCGCGCGCCTCGGCCGACGTAGCTCATGACTTGGTCCACTGGCAGGGGGGGCAAATCGAGGCTTGCCAGCAGGCGATTGACGCCCTCAGCCATGTCCAGTCGGGTGTCTACGAGCGTGCCGTCGAAGTCCAGGAGAAGGGGCCGCAAAGAGGACGTCCGGGTCAAGGCTGATGCAGCATGCGCTCGTACTCCACGAGCCGCTCCATCATTCCGGCCTCGGCCTCGCCGGGCAGCAGCTCCTTGGCATCGTATAGATGACTGAAGAGGAGCTCGTAGAGCCCCTTGTGGAGTACTGTGATGGGCTCTTCGTGACCGGCGGCGGCGACATTGGCAATCAATACCTCTGGGCTCAAGCCGCCGTCCTGTTGGGTATCGAGGCCACCTAAGAGGTCCGGGTTCGCCTCCATTGCGGTGGCCAGCAGGGTGCCGAAGCGCTCGAGGGCAGTGTCGTTGCCCAGGTGTGCCGAGAAGGTCTCGAACACAATCCGGAAGATTGAGTTGAAGACCGAAATTCGCTCCACGAGCGCAGCGAGCTGGGCGGGGTCGAACGGGCCATCGCCGGGGTTGACTGCGGGCATGGCTGCCGATGACACCACGGGCGCCGGAACACCTTGTTCCGCCTCTGTGGTGGCATCGACCGCCTCCAGATCACCGAGAGCCTTGGGACTCTCCCACGGCGACGTGTCAATGGAGAAGCTTGAGTCCAGTTGAACGGGTGGTTCAGAACCCGTCGCTTCAGCCAGGTCCGCAATGGGGGGGGCGTCGTCCATCACCGGTGGTGGGCCATCGATGACGGGTGGCGGCTCGTCCAATGCCTCTTCGATGGCGGCGGGCTCCTCGTAGGCTGCTCCCTCGATCACGGGCTCCTCTTCGTATGCGCTGGCCTCGATCACGGGCTCGTCCTCGCCCTCGCCCTCTGGAACGTACTCGCCCATCTCCAGGGGCGGCATCGACTCCTCGCCCACGGCTTCTTCGTCCTGTGGTTCCTCGCCAGCCCGCACGACTTCGGTGCCGGCCCCTAGGATGGGGACATCGGTGAGGTCCACGTGGTCGAGCACGTCATAGGAGCGGACAAAGGCACCTCTCGATGCTCTCGCGTAGTCATCCTCGTCGTCGTCATTGACCGATGGCTCGGCTCCAGTCTCCATGACCGGTGGTTCGGCTCCAGTCTCCATGGCGAGCGGTGTTGGTTCGTCGGCGCCCAGGTCGAGATTGCCCGGCTCGATGGCGTCCGCCCCGGCCATGTCCACGGTCTCTTCCCAGTGAGACTCGTCTGCACCTTCTTCTGGGAGTTCGCCAGCTTCAAGAGCTTCTAAGAGGTCTGTTGCCGTTCGTTCGTCACCGTCGAGGGCCGCTACGATTCCCGTTTGCAACCAGTCGAGGATCAAGAGAGTCGCCTCAGTGCGTGGCGGGCCCAAGAAATCCAACAGCTCGGTCATTGTGCGAGGCGTGCTCAACTCGGTCCAGTCTTCTTCCGACCAGTCTTCAGGCCGCGATCCCGACGCGCCAAAGGAGCGGTCATCGTCCGCGAGAGCTTCGATGATTGGCTGGATGCTCTGAACCCAGCCCTCTACCTCTGAGACCAGAGCCTCAGCGTCCAAGTCCAGGAGCATGTGGTCTGGAAAGACGGCCTCACGTTCCTCGAAGTCGCTCTGGGGAGCCGGATTGGCGAGCGTCCAAGCGATGTTGTCGTCAAACAAGGTGCCGCGCGCGATGAGCAGGTCCTGGAGGGGGGCTCCCTCCAGGAGAAGCAGATCAATGAGGTCTTCGCCCGCGTCCACACGAGGTCGGAGCGCCTCGATCTGGTCGGCGGTGGCTAGCTGTGCGTCGAGCACGAGGCGAATGAGTCGCTCTTCGTCGTTGGCACCTGCACAGGCGATGATCTCGCCATCCATCAAGTAGACAGTGGATGGAGGCCAATGGTCTCCCGAGACGTGCAGGAGACCTGTGGCGGCTCGTTGCCTTAGTTGCTGGAGTTCTGCAGTGACGTTCATCGCTCAGTTCATGCCAGAGGACCGGAGGCGTCAGACCCGAAGTGCCTCAAATGTCAGGAGAAATACTGGCATGGAACTCTAGCTGGCACCGATTTGTCGGGTCAAGCTACCCGGACCGGTGGCGACACGATGCGTCGGGACCAGGTTGCGGCCGTCGAGAAGGGAGCGATCCAAGGGGTCTCACGGCAGCCGCTCAGCTGCAGCGTCGAGGTAGTGGACTGCTGTCTCAAACATTGGATCGAGGCTTGGGTTGCTCTCAGACCAAGACGGAAGGGGCTGTGTCTGACTCCGCAGCGGGAGGTCAGGGAGGATCCCTCGACCATTCCAGGAGTGGCCCATGGGGCTCTGAAGCTGAACAGATTCCAGGCGAAGGACCATCGATGTACCGAGCGGAACGAGGGTCTGGCTGCGGCCGGTGCCGCGAGTGGGCTCGCCGATGATATATGCCCTGCTGTGGTCCTGCAGAGCTGCTGCTAGTGCCTCAGCTGCGCCCAGAGTCCAGCCGTTGACCAACACCACAAGGTCGTTGCGGATGATCGTGTCTCGCTCTGCCAGGAGGTCCTGCTCACCGACACCAGGTTCGACGAGTCGTAGGAGCAAAGTAGAGCGGGGAACGAACAGATCGGCTACCTGAACTGCCGCCAACAGATCGCCGCCCGCGCTGTTGCGCAGATCGAGGACAAAGCGCTCCGCACCCAGCGCTCTCATCCGCTCCAGTGACTCCTCGACTTCTTGAGGTGTTCGACCATGGAAGCGAGCGATGCGCACATAGCCCACCCCGTCCCGCCGCAGGTTTTCTTCTACACTCGGGACCAGGAAAGTCTCCCTCTCGATCGAGACCTTGAAGCGTCGAGCAGACCTCGCGTTTCCTCGGACGATGTCGAGCTCGACTCGGTTGCCAGCACCTCCTTCGAGCATGGATAGCACCGGGGCCAACGGAAGACCTGTGAAGCTACGGTCGTTGATGGCAACGACTTGGTCTCCAGGGCGGAGGCCCGCGTTGGCGGCGGGGGACCCGGGAAAGACCCGCGACGCCACAAGCACTCCCGGGTCTGAGTAAAGGCGGAACTCGATCCCAATGCCCGTCATTTGCCCTCTGAGGCTATCGGCCAGGCGTGCAGCTTGACGCACGTCCACCAAGGAGCCGACGGGAGAACTCGCCCCGGCGGCTACCGCCGTAGGGTCACCGGCTTGGCGATTGACGACGTCGAGCATCCCCTGCATCGCGCCCAAGTACAGCTCCTGCTCGGTTACGAAGTCGCTGTCGAGGCGAGTCAACAGCAAGTCCCGCATTTGTCGAAAGAGCGCCTTGGCTTCTCTCGAACTCAGGTCGGATTCCAGGAGGGTGGTCCACTCAGCCGAGCCCGGTGGAAGATCTCCACGAACTGGTTCATTCGTGGCCTGGGCTTGCTCTTCACCTCGAGCCTCTGCCGTTCCTAGCAGAAGCATGCAGAGGCTCAGTCCGATGAAGAGACGGCCCGAAGCGTGCCCTGATGTTCGTTGACTGGGCATGGCGTGCTGTTCAGTGAATAACAGGCATCCCATCGAGGGAAACCTGGCGGTAGGGGGCCGCAAGGCCTCCCCGCGAGCTGACATCGTTTGTCCCATTGCCGAAGGGCGAGAGGGCTCCGGGGGCTGCTGCCGGGAGGAAGACCGGGGAGGGCCCAGGCACCAGCGCGTAGTCAGCGAAGGTTGGTTGCTCCTGAGTGACCAGTCGATCTTGGAGGGCGTCGATCAGGGCGTCGCGGCTGGCTATGGAGGCCTCCAGGCTACGAACTCGTAGATGATTGATGACGACACCACCTGCCAAGAGCAGGGCCACGGCCAGGTAGGCCGCTGCGAGGCCTACCGAGATCTGGAGCGGCCCTGATCTAGCTCCCCCCCGAGCTGCGATGCGATTGGTCGGTTCGGCGTCTACCTCCAGTGGGCTCGCCCCCATGGGGAGGAAATCATCTGCTCGGGACTCGGCAATGCTCTGTTCAATGCACTGTTGGAGCGAGTCCATGAGGGCCGCTTCATCGACTCCGCCGATGGATGGTGGCGACAAATCGGGAAGTGCTGCGACTCCACTGACCAGCTCTTGGCACTCCGGACAGCCTTCGAGGTGCTCTTCGACGCTCGTACACTCGGCGCTGGGAAGCAGCCCCTCGAGAAAGGGGGCGACTAGGTTCTGAACCCGCCAACAGTTCATCTCAGGCCTCCGTCTACGACCAACTGATGTAGGCGAACCTTTGCGCGGCTCAACCGACTCATGACTGTTCCCAGTTTCACCTGCAGCGTGTCCGCAATTTCCTGATACGAGAGGTCATCGTAATACCTCAGGACGAGGATCGTGCGGTGCTCCGGACTCAGCCTTGCTAGGTGGCGAGCCATCTCGTCGCTCTGTTCGCGGTCGAGGACGGCATCGATGGCGTTGTGGTGCACCTTGAGGGCAGTCTCTTGTTTGCCCAGCCGATTCAGGATGGACCCCCGGCGCTGACGATCCCGAACAATGTTGTAGCAGCGGTTGGTGCAGACCCGATACAGCCAGGCCTTCATCTGAAAGTCTTCGCTGAACAGGCGCCCTTCGTGGTAGGCGCGAACAAAGACATCCTGCGCCACATCAAAGGCCTCTTGGCTGTCTTTGGTGATGTAGAGAGCGTGTCGATAGATGCGCTGTCGGTACTTCAGAACAAGCTGATTGAAGGCCTGCTCGTGGCTCTCGGCTGCCAGGGCCTTGATGCTGTCGTCCGACGGCGAAGAGGTTTCCGGCTCAGGTACCAGTTTCAATCTTGGTTGTCCCATGGGGGTTCGGCGCTCTCCAGAAGAAGCATGCTTCTCAGTCCGCTCCTGCGCCAGGATTGTGCGCTGAATCGGAACAATCGAGGGTGAGAACCCAGGGCCAGTGGTCTTTATTCCCGGCTGCCTCGAAGAAAATGGAGCTTGCTCTTTGGAACGGTCGTGGATGCGTGCCGAGATCAGTAGTCTCGGTCTTCAACGATCTCTAGCACATAGCGGCGCTTCAGCTTCCCGCCAGCTGCCGAGATGATCGTACGCAGCGCCTGTGCATGGGCGCCCCGCTTGCCGATTACCTTGCCCACGTCTTCCTGGGCAACGATCAACTCGATCACGCTGGCATGCTGTCCCTCAACCTCATTGACGACGACCTCGTCGGGGTGATCGACCAGTGCCTTAACCATCATTTCTACGAGTTCGCGCACGAGACAACCTCCACTATTGAGCCATTCACTGAGGGGCTTCTATTGGCTCAATAACAGCTTCCAGAGTACCTACAGCTACTTACAAAGTTTAACTGCCTTGCAGGATGCTGCAAGTTCACACGCTCTCTGCTTTGCGGACAGTTCAAGTTGAAACGGTTCAATATGAACCACTTGTTGTTTCAATATGAGCATTTTCTGGCCGTATTCCATCTGGGTGGGGTTCGCAGAATTATGAGCAGTCTAGTCTTTGAGTGATGTGAACAGCGTGCTGAAGGCTTGTCTGGTTGTTTCGCTGGTTCGTTACGACGACTTGGCTGTGTTTGGCACGGCTCGTGCGAGGTCTGTACGGGTCTTTGACAAACAAGACTGGTTCGAGTCGGCCTGCTCCTTTTTTGGGAACAGTTCGTCGTTCAGCTTCGGCTTGAACGATTTCTCGAGTCCGGGTGCTGCTCAACTCTCTTCGGAGACGGCCAACCTCCTCCCCCTCAATGGTCGGCTGAGCAAAACCCACAGTTTTCTCGTGGCGGGTGGCATACCCCTCCTCCTCAACTGCCGCCCCACAGCACGGGAAATCGCTGAAGAGCGCCTTCCGGTTTTCCCGGGAGGCGTTTTTCTTTTCCGGAAGTCGCAGCGGCTCGTCCTGGGGCGACCGCCGCAAGGGTCGTGGCGAGGCCTTCTAGGCTCGCTCGCTCGGCTCAGTCCAACTCGGGTACACGAACGCCGTGTCGCTTTGCCTCTTCGATGGCGAGATCGTAGCCCGCGTCGGCGTGCCGGACGATGCCCATCCCTGGATCGGACTGGAGGACGCGGCTGAGGCGCCGATCTGCTTCGTCCGAACCGTCGGCCACGATGACCATTCCTGCGTGCAATGAGTAGCCGATGCCGACACCTCCCCCGTGGTGAAAAGACACCCAAGAGGCCCCGTTTACGGCGTTGATCATGGCGTTGAGGATGGGCCAGTCTGCGACCGCATCGGTGCCATCCTTCATGGATTCCGTTTCCCGATTGGGCGAGGCGACCGAACCACAGTCCAGGTGGTCCCTGCCGATGACGATAGGGGCCTTCACTCGCCCCGTTCGGACGAGGTCGTTGAACAGTAAGCCGGCCTTCTCCCGGGCTCCGTAGCCGAGCCAGCAAATGCGAGAGGGTAGCCCCTGGAACGCCACTTGCTCCCGGGCCTTGTGCAGCCAATTGGAAAGCAGCGAGTCTTCTGGAAACGCCTCCAAGAGCGCCTGGTCGGTGGCGTAGATGTCTTCGGGATCCCCCGAGAGGGCCACCCACCGGAAGGGGCCCTTGCCCTGGCAGAACAACGGCCGGATATAAGCGGGTACGAATCCCGGGAAGTCGAAGGCATTCTCGACTCCCCCCTCTCTTGCGAACTCGCGGATGTTGTTGCCGTAGTCGAAAACATGAGAACCCAGCTTCTGGAAGTCCAGCATGGCCTGGACATGGGCGGCCATGGATCCGATGGACTGGCGCACATACTCGTCGGGGTCGCTGGCTCGGAGCTCGGCAGCAGCGTCTAGGTCATAGCCTGCTGGGATATAGCCTTGCAGGGGATCGTGGGCAGAGGTCTGGTCTGTGACAAGGTCAGGTGCAATGCCGCGCCGGACTAGCTCGGGGAAGACCTCTGCGGCATTGCCCGCCAGTCCCACCGAGAGGGCGCGGCCGTTCGCACGGGCCTCATCGACGAGCTGAAGCGCTTCGTCCAGCGACTCGGCGCACTTGTCTAGGTATCGAGTCTCCAGCCGGCGCTGGATCCTTGCAGGATCCACTTCGATGCCGAGGAACGCTGCTCCTGCCATCGTCGCAGCCAGCGGCTGCGCGCCACCCATTCCGCCCAGTCCAGCAGACAGGACCAGTCGACCGCGCAGGTCGGAGCCAAAGTGCGTCTTGCCGGCGGCCATGAAGGTCTCGTAGGTGCCCTGGAGGATGCCCTGGGTCCCAATGTAGATCCACGAGCCCGCAGTCATCTGCCCATACATCATCAGGCCTTGGGCTTCGAGCTCGCGGAAGTGGTCCCAGTTGGCCCAGTTGCCCACTAGATTGCTGTTGGCGATCAGGACGCGGGGAGCGTCCGCGTGGCTCTGGAACACGGCAACAGGCTTCCCGGACTGCACAAGGAGGGTCTGGTCGTCCTCGAGGTCTCTCAGGCATCGGACGATGTCGTCGAAGGCCTTCCAGCTGCGAGCGGCCTTGCCGGTTCCGCCATAGACAACCAGGTCATCGGGGCGCTCAGCCACCTCCGGGTCTAGGTTGTTCATCAACATGCGCAGGGCAGCTTCCTGAACCCAGCCCTTGCAGGACAATTGAGTTCCGCGCGCCGCCCGAACAGGCCGTGGTTCTGTCATTGCTACTCCAGTTCGCCTACCAGGGTCTCCACAGCCTCCATCAGACTGCCGGAGCGCACCAGGGCTGCTAGGGCTCGGATGTCTTCGTAGAGCACGCGGTCCTCGCTCATGTGCTCTACGTGTTCGCGAACCAACTGGAAGGCCGCTCTGGGCCCATCCGCCGGAACGAGAGGTGCTTGGAAGTCGATCGCTTGGCTCGCGACCAAGAGTTCGATGGCCAGGATCTGTTCGGTGTTCTTGAGGACCTTGAGCGCTTGGCGGGCGGCAATGGGGCCCATGGAGACGTGGTCTTCTTGATTGGCGCTCGTGGGAATGGAGTCCACAGAAGCTGGGTGACACAGGCCCTTGTTCTCCGACGCCAGAGCCGCCGCCGTGACTTGGGCGATCATGAACCCGCTGTTGAGGCCCGCGTCCTCCACGAGGAAGGCGGGCAGCGCGCTCAGTCGAGGGTTGACCAGCTGCTCGATGCGTCGCTCCGAGATCGCGCCCAGCTCCGAGATGCCCATGGCGAGGTAGTCCAGGGCCATGGCGACCGGCTGCCCGTGGAAGTTCCCACCGGAGATGATGTCGCCTTGGTCCGGGAACAGGGTCGGGTTGTCGGTGACGGAGTTGATCTCCCGCTCCAGGATCTCTCGAACATGAGCGAATGCCCCCCGCGAGGCACCATGGACTTGGGGCATGCAGCGCAGGGAATAAGCATCCTGCACTTTCTCACAGTTGGCATGGGAGGAGTTGATGGTGCCGCCTTGCAGGAGCGTCCTGAGGTTTTGAGCGACCTCGAGCTGTCCGGGGTGGGGACGGAGCTCGTGTAGGCGCGGGTCAAATGGACGATGGGATGCGAGCTTTGCCTCGACAGTCATGGAGCCAGCGACGTCTGCCACTTTGGCGAGGCGCTCCGCACCGACCAACACCAATGAGCCCAGACCGGTCATGGCCTGTGTTCCGTTGATCAGGCTGAGGCCATCTTTGGCGGCCAGTGTGAGTGGCTGCAGGCCTTCTCCTGACAGCCGTTCGGCTGTGGGTATGCGCTCGCCGTCGGCACCATGAACCCAACCCTCACCCAGCAGAACCAGTGCTAGGTGGGCGAGGGGGGCCAGGTCGCCCGAGGCTCCGACACTTCCCTGCGATGGGATCCACGGATGAATTTGTCGATTGAGTAGCTCGATCAGTCGCTCGGCCAACTCTGGCTGAGCTCCCGAATGTCCCACAGCCAGGACATTTGCTCGCAGCAGCATGATGGTCCGCGTGGCAGCGATGTCGAATGGCTCTCCCACACCGGCAGCGTGGCTGCGGACTAGGTTGCCTTGGAGCCGCGTGAGATCCTCTGCCTCGACCCGGACGTGAGCCAGATGGCCAAAGCCTGTGTTGACTCCGTAGACCGTGTCTCCACGGTCCAAGATGGACTCGACAACACTTCGTGCCGCATGCATGCGGTCGAGGGCGTCGCTGTCTAGAGCTACGGGACGATTGTGCACCGCCACGTCCCAGACGTCCTGGGGCGTCAGGGAGCGGCCGTCAACCTGCAGGGGGGAGGAGCCGCTCATCGGTTCCCCTGTGTGCGCAGTCGAGGCGCACGCCATGGAGTTGAATCAGGCGGAAGCTGCCTCATCCTCGGCGGCTTCATCCTCGGCTGAGTCTTCGGTCTGGGCCTCATCCTCTTCGGGGCCGAACGTGACCTGAAACTCCTCAGAGGCATCGACGAGGTCCTTGAGGCCCTTGACGTGCTTGTCGTAGGCCTTGCGGGTCACTGCACCGCTGGTCAGGTTTCGCTCCACCACCCGGCGGTCGAAGGGCAGACACTCGAGCTTCTTGATTTCGTATGCGAGCTTGGACATGAGGACCTCTTAGCGACAGACGATGAGGCCTTTAGGCCGACTCGTTGATGCTGGCTTCAGGCGAGCTGGTGATGGACGGTACCGGGGCAGGGGGCGTGGGTGCCGCCTGAATTGCTGCCGAGGTGTCGGGAAGGGCCGCTTGCAGGCGAGCCAGAGCTTCAGCGCGGGCCTGTGCAGCATTTTGCGCTAGTGCAGCCTGCTCGGCGGCGTCAGCGCGCTCGTTCTCGGCACGGATTCGCGCCATGTCTGCGAGGCCGATTTCACCGGCAGCGATCTCTCGGAGGGCCATGACGGCCTCCTTGTTGTCGCCGCTGGTATCGAGCATGGGGTCCTCACCCTTCATCAGTTGACGGGTGCGCTGTGCGGCCAAAAGGACCAGTGCAAAGCGGTTCTCCACCTTCTCGAGGCAGTCTTCGACGGTGACGCGGGCCATATAAATAAACTCCTGGGCGTGGAAGGACGGCGCAATCTATGGCCCCGATCAGGGGGTGTCAACTGCAGTTTGTCGCAAGTTTCCATTCGCACTGCCGATAAGGAGATTGAAAAGTGGGTAACAAGAAGCCCTGATCTTGGGTCGCAGAAGCGCTATTATTTGAAGGACGAGTTGAAGTAGATGCGGACGGTGAGGCTGGCGTTGTGCTCGTCAGGCTGAACCAGCAGGACTGAGAACGAACCAGGAGCGGCCGAAACCGCACCGAGAGCGGTTAGGTCGTCCCAGCGCGGGAGGCCGGCGCGTGGAACTCGTAACTACCGACAACCTCTTCTCTTTCTTCTACGATCGGGTGCGCATGGCACGCCAGGCACAGGGTGCTGAGGTCGACGACCAGACCGAGTTTTACCTGGTGAATTTGCTCGTGGACTATGGGCGAACTGTTCGGCTCTTCGAGGTGGACGGTAGGCGCGTGGATGACCTCCCCCTGGCCATTCGGCTGCTGCAGACGCGCTCTCCAGCAACGGGAGACCGGCTCCGTCAACTGAAGCAATTGGCGGACTCGACTCTCTATGTCCTAGGCTTCTTCTCCGATTCCCTAAGGCGGTCGACGGTGAACCTCGGCTACTACCTGGGTCTGGGAGAGACCGCGTACAGCAACCTTGCTGCGGCGACCGAGTCTCGTCTGCGCTCTGGGGGCGATTGCACCTTCCGGGAGTTGGCGGAGAAGTTTCCAGACTGTGTCGGGATTCTGAACGAGGTGGCGGTTCGTACCGAGAGCGACTCGGATCTGTTGGCTCTCTACGAGACTTGGATGGAGACAGGAAGCGAATACGCGGAGCGCCGACTGCGTGCCTTAGGGCTCCTCCCGGACACCGACAAGCCCATCTCGGGTGGCTCGCACTGATGGCGCCTGCGGATCCCCTGCAGGTATTGGCCGGAATTCAACGACATCTGCAGGCAATCTACGATCTCGACCTTGACCTCCGTGTAGAGGACTTCCTCATCGGCGACCGCGAGATGGCCGTGCTGGTGGATCAGGGGGCCGTCCCCGAAGTGCTCGCGTCCACCCACGAGCAGCTCCTCATCCTTCCCGATGACGATGGCATCTCTGTTGCCCTCTATCTCAGCGATGCTCTGCAGGAGTCGCTAGCAGCGGGCCCCGACTTGCAGGACCACTGTCACGCGACAGAGGGCGTGTCCCACTTCTTGATGTTGCTCTGGATTGCACGCCAGGAGCGCCAAGTCCGCCGCTTGCACCTTGAGCTCCAAGCAGAGGTCGATAAGGCGACGACGTGTCTCTTGTTGGAGCGGGGAGCGACCGGCGGGGCAGGTGCCAGTTCCTTGTTGCGCCGTCTCTTCTCGGATGTGGCTCTCGCTGACCACCTCGAGCCGCACGAGCGCGAACGCTACGTGCACGCCCATCAGCTGGCGTCGGAGTACAGTCGTTTCCTGGCTCGTCGGCTCGACCAGGGTGTGGAGCACCTACTGTCCGAGCTGCGCAGCTTCTACCGCCTCTCCTTCTCTGGGAAGCGCCAGAGGATCCTCACTGCCGCTTGAAGCATCCTGCTCGGTAGTCGGGGATGGATGAGGTCGGTGACTCCCCGTGCATGGACCGTGGCTGTGCCTGATGTTGGGTCAATCGCAACCTTTTTTCTTGACAGCCTCGTAGGGGTGACTAAACACCCGGGGACCGTGCCATAGCGCCGGTTTGCGGGTCCGCCTGTTGGGCCCACTTAACCACGAGTTCGTGCGAAACGACCGGCGAGTCCCGGTTCCCGAAAGGAAAGCAGATGAACGTTAAGCCGCTGCAGGACCGCATTCTCTTGAAGCGTGTCGAGAGTGAAGACAAGACTAAGGGTGGGCTGTACATCCCAGACTCCGCCAAGGAAAAGCCCTCTGAGGGCATCGTGCTGGCTGTTGGTGCTGGCAAGACACTGGACAGCGGCGAGATCGCGGCTCCCCAGGTCAAGGAGGGCGACCGTGTCCTCTTTGGCAAGTATTCCGGCACCGAGATCAAGATCGCCGGTGACGACCACATCATCATCCGCGAGGACGACATCCTCGGAATCGTGACGGAGGTTTGAGTTCAATGAGTGCCAAAGAGATTCGTTTTGATAGCAATGCTCGCGGAGCCATTCTGCGTGGCGTGAACATCCTGGCCGACACGGTCAAGGTGACGCTCGGTCCCAAGGGTCGCAACGTGATCATCGAGAAGAGTTGGGGTGCACCTACGATCACCAAGGACGGCGTCACCGTCGCCAAGGAGATCGAGCTCACCGACAAGTTCGAGAACATGGGCGCGCAAATGCTCAAGGAGGTCGCCTCCAAGACCAATGAGGTCGCTGGTGACGGCACCACGACCGCCACGGTGCTCGGACAGGCCATCTTCACCGCGGGCAGCAAGCTCGTGGCTGCTGGTCACAACCCGATGGCTCTCAAGCGCGGCATCGATCAGGGTGTTCAGGCGGTCGTCGCGACCCTCAAGAGTGATAGCCGCAACATCACGGACAACAAGGAGATCGCCCAGGTGGGTAGCATCTCGGCCAACAACGATCCGACCATCGGGGACATCATCGCCGAGGCCATGGAGAAGGTTGGCAAGGAAGGTGTGATCACCGTCGAAGAGGCCAAGTCGCTCGAGACGACCCTGGACGTCGTCGAGGGCATGCAGTTCGACCGCGGCTATCTCAGCCCCTACTTTGTGACGGATGCCGAGCGCATGGAGGTGACTCTCGAGGAGCCCTTCATTCTCTTCCACGAGAAGAAGCTCTCCAATATGCGTGACCTCCTCCCCTTGCTCGAGAAGGTGGCCCGTGCCGGTCGTCCGCTCCTGCTCGTGGCTGAGGACATCGAGGGAGAGGCCCTGGCCACCCTCGTCGTCAACAAGATCCGTGGCACGCTGAACGTGGCCGCTGTGAAGGCGCCTGGCTTCGGTGATCGGCGCAAGGCGATGCTCCAGGACATGGCGACCCTAACGGGTGGGCGTGTGTTGGCCGAGGAACTAGGCATCAAGCTCGATCAGTTGGAGCTGGATGATCTAGGCAGCTGCTCGCGAGTGACGATCGATAAGGACAAGAGCACGTTCATCGGTGGTGCCGGCGAGAAGACCGACATCGAGGCGAGGGTCAACCAGATCCGCGCTCAGATCGAGGACACCTCGTCCGACTACGACCGGGAGAAGCTCCAGGAGCGACTCGCGAAGCTGGTCGGTGGTGTCGCCGTCATTAACGTCGGCGCGGCCACTGAGGTCGAGATGAAGGAGAAGAAGGCGCGCGTCGAGGACGCGTTGAATGCGACCCGCGCAGCCGTCGAGGAGGGGATCCTCCCGGGCGGTGGAGTGGCCTACATTCGTGCCCTCCGTACCTTCAATGACTTGGAGTTGGATGGCGAAGAGCGCTTTGGCCTTGAGATCATCGAGGAGGCGCTGATGGCACCTCTTCGTCACATCTCGCTGAATGCCGGGCTCGAGGGCGCGATTGTTATCGATCGCGTCAGCAAGGGCGACACAGGCTTTGGCCTAAACGCTGCCACAGGAGAGTACGAGGACCTCATCAAGGCTGGGATCATCGATCCCACTAAGGTGGTCCGATCCGCGCTGCAAAATGCTGCGTCCATTGCCGGACTCATGCTGACCACCGAAGCGATGGTTGCTGAGCTCCCCAAGGACGAGCCGCCGATGGCGGGCGGCCATGACCACGGTGGTGGCATGGGCGGCATGGGCGGCATGGGCGGCATGGGTGGCATGGGCGGTTTCTAAGCCCAGTCCCTGCTCAAAGAGTTCGAGCCCCCGCGTCGGAGTCCGGCGCGGGGGCTCTCTCTTTCCGGAGCAGTGGGTCCTCTCAGTGAGTGCGCTGGGCTCAGGGCTCGATGTCCTCGGCAGATCCTCGGAGTACCCACTCCAGTGCCTCGATGAACTGGGGATTGTCGCTCATTAGCCGCCAGGGACCTTGGAGGGGCAACGTTGCAAGGGGGACGTTCGGGTCGGCTCGGATGGCTGCCTGTAGGTATTGAGCACAAGCGCTCCAGTCCTCGTCCAGTCGTGCTGCCACCAGCGCCAAGCCCAGATAGGACGCGGCGCTGGAGTTCTTGAGGTCGGCTGCCTTCGTGAAGGCAGTGACCGCCCCCTCTCGATTGCCCAGCTCCACGAGGATGCGCCCTCGCAACAAGGTCGGCTCCAGAGCGTCCGGGACCAACTCCAGAGCCCGCTCAACGGCATCCTCCGCTGCAGGCCAATCGTCCAGTGCACCCGCGCTCCGAGCCTGCAGTAGCCACGCAGCTGGATCTGAGGGCGCTAGAACACAAGCTCTCTGGCTGGCAGTCAACGCGGCCTGGAAGTCCCCCTGGGAGAGCGCTCGTTGGCCCAGGGTGACCGCTGCTTGGCCCTGGTAGCGGGCCCAAGGTGGGAGGGCGCGGTCTGCATTTGCTGTGGCTGGCGCCATGCCAGCGGCAAGGGCCATCACACTGACGGACACCAGGACCGCCGCGCGAAGCCTCAAGGTCTTCTTCGCCGTGCCGCGGCGATCATCGGGAAGAGGGTTGCGAGCCACCACAGCGTGTCGTTTTGGTGGCTGCCCTGTTGGATGCAGCTGCAGTTGCTGGCGGCGCGGAGGCCGGTGAAGTAGGGCTCGTCCTCGCTACTGGGTGGGGTCCAGTCTCCGGGGGTGACGACCGCAATGTCATCCAGGTTCCATCCGCCCATCTCGAGGCCTCCGTCGCTTCGGAGCTCCCAGCGGACTCGGATCTCGCCATCCCGCCCCACGAGATCGGTCACGTCGTAGCTGCGGAAGGCCCAGTGCAGGTCTTGGTGGTGCACATCGGCCTCGTCCGAATCCGTTGAAGCGAATTGAGTCCACAGGAGCTCGTCGTTGACCCACACCTCAGCCTGGTCGAAGTAGCCGTCCTCGACACCCAACCATCTGCGGAACTGCAGGTGGATTGGTCCGGTCTCGTCGGGGATGTCGATGGCCGGCGCCATGAGTGCCGAATGAACTTCTGGTTGGTACTGGCCGTTCCAGTTGTCTTCTGGGGACAGGTCATTGCCCCAGATATGCTCGCCTGAGAACGCTGCCTCGGGGTCTCCCCCGCGCCCGCCTGCGGGCCCCCACTGCCAGTCGTCGGCTCCCTCTTGATCGGGGCCTTCGAAGAGTTCGTGCTCGAAGCCACCATCGTCCTCCTCGAAATCGAACTCAGCCAAGACCTCGACAGGCCCCACCCAAACGCCATACCAAGGATCCGTGACGGGCCCTTCGGGAAGTCGTGCTACGAGATCGCCGGCGTCGTCGAAGACTTCGATGTAATAGCGCACCAGGCTTCCGTGTTCGGCTCCCGGTAGCAGACCCTCGTAGTCCGTCTGGCCCGCTCCTCTCAATTCGATCGCATCGAAGTCATCCTCCGAACGATCCGAATCGTGACTGTAGTGGAGCACGACCGAGTCCACCTGGGTCTCGGCACACTCGGGGTTGGTCAGTGTCGCTCGGACCTGGATGGCGAAGTCCTCCTGGGGCGTGATCGAGACGAGCGGGGGACTGTGCTCTATCTGAACGATGGCATGTGCGCCGCCAGCATCGGCTCCGGGTCCAAGTCCGTGGCGCGCAAAGGCCTCGTCAATGAGGCACTGGTTCGGCGTGCCATCGGCGAGGTCGCCGTTGTCGTCGTCTGCCAGGAGCACCTCTTCGTAGGCATCGGGGATTTCCTCTGCACGCATGGTGACGTTCCAGTAGAGGAAGTCGGAGTGCTCGATGCCAGCGGATTCGCCGTAGGCATCCATGAGCAGATCACGTAAGTCCCACAGCGCACCAGCGATGATCAAGCCGGTGATGTGCGGATCTTCGTGGATGTCATCGGGCCACCTCAAGTCTTGGTCCAGGTCCCGCAGGGGCAAGCTACCTGTCGTGAAGAAGCCGGGCGCGAGGTCGGGGCTGTTCGTGATGGTGGCCGAGAGGTAGTCGCTGAGGCCCTCGCTCAGCGAGCCGTCGCCCCAGCCCCCGGCGCCCGGGATGATGTTCCACAAATGAAAGCCGTGGCCGTACTCGTGGTAGACGACGTCAGCGATGCGTGCCGTGTTGTGGCAGCCGTCGCCCTGCCGCATGAAGTTGAGCCGCGATTGTTCATCGAACCAGGCGTTGCAGCGACTCTCATCGCTGTTGACGCGAACCACCACCCGTTCCTGGACCCAGGGGGAGTCCGGGGCAATGCTCTGGGATCGATCACGCACCTCGTGAAGGGCGATGTGTGCGTCGATCTGAGCTCGTATCCGTCTGCGATCCGTGTTGCCCAGGTCCGCATCGGGGACCGCCAGCAGCTGGCCATTGTCCGATTCGAGCAGGTCTTCATGAACCGCTAGGCCCCCGCCTCCTAGGTTTCGGATGTTGGCCCACTCGGAGCCCGGGCTCCAGCTCACCTCCACCGGAAGCTCCCCATCGATCGTCACGCGACCGTCGCTGTCGGCGACTTCATTGTCTGTCGGTGTCTGGACCGAAGCGAAGCCCATGGGGCTCTCTATGAGGCCGTTCAGCGGGTAGCGGTCGTCCCGCTCACCCACAACCGTGGCCCGCGCGAACCGCAGTCGCTCTCGCCAGCCGACGAGCTCACCAGTGATCGCGTCAACCCAGAGCGTGCGGTAGCTGGGATGGGTCTTGGAGCGGATGACAAAGCGCCAGGTGAGCCTGTGATCCACAGAAGAAGTCCGCCGGATGGGGAAGACACGAAGCCCATCACTGGCATCGACCTCGACCTCCGCGGATGTCCAGCCCATGGCATCGAGCCCAGAGAGCAGTGCTGTCTCTTGGTCGACGGCCGGTTGGCGGGGCAGGTCGATGCCCGGTAGCGCCTCCAGTTGTCCCATGACGAATCGTCCGGCCTTGAATCTCAGTGAGATACGAGCGTCTTCCACTGGAACACCTCGCCAACTCTGCGCGAATGCGACGGTCGTGATGCCAGCTCGCCGGTCCACAACTTCTGGCTGAAGATTGGACAACGGAAGGGAGCCGCCGCCCAGGAGTGGGTGCAGCTCGTGCAGGATGTTCTGGGCGAGCCGAAATGCGCTCTCATCGTTGCTGAGGGTGTCGGGATTCACTGGCCAGCCGCGGCCGTAGAACCGGGCGGGTGTTGCGGTCGCTTCATCCCAGCGCACCGTCCACGGCCCTTCGTGCTTCGCCAGAAAGTCCTGCCAGGCTGGGCTGCTCGTTAGGCGTGCCTGGACTGCTGGATTTGCTCCGGCCCCCGGTTCGGAATGCGGGATGTACTCGTAGGGCGTGGTGCCTTGGATGGCGTGTGCGGAGCCGCTGGCCAATACAAAGACCAGCAAGGCCGAAAAGAAGGTCGGTCGGTCCACGTGGGCTGTCCTTGGGTGGCGCCAGAGTCGACTGAATGGTGTCCGTCTCGGGCAGGGTCTGATTGGGCGACCGGTAGGCTAGAATGAAAGTGGGTGCACTCCAAGGGCTTCTTCGATACGACCTTCCTGCTCATCTTGCAGTGTCTGGTCTTCGCGGGCTGCAGTCCCACTGCGGCTCCCTCACAACCCTCCGACGGTGAGGTTGGCGCCGAACTGCCCCCAACGCTGGGGGAACTGCGCGGCGATGATGAGCGGGCTCCTGTTCAAGCGTCTGTCGATTCCTTGCAGGCTCTTCCCCCTTGGTTTCGGCTCATCTACAGCCAGGACAACCGGGGCGAGCTCGAGCCATGCGGTTGTCCTGGATCGCCTACCGGTGGTCTTGCCCGGCGTCGGGTATTGCTCGCTGAGCTCGAGAAGCTCCTCCCGGACGCTCTGGTGGTCGAAGGGCCGACGGCGCTCAGTCGAGCGGTGCTGGGCATTGAGGTCATTCGCGGAGAACACCGGTCGCGAGCTCGGCTGATATTGGAGTTGATCGGCAACGCCGGCGCCGCGGCCTTTTTCCCAGGGCAGGCGGACTTCGAGGTGATTCGCCCAGAGGAGATGGCCCAGCTCGCTGGGCACGATGGGCTCCAGCTCGTAGCGACCAACCTGGCCCCGGAGATGAGGTCGCGGGGCTATCGGCCGTATCTGCTACACACGGTGAAAGATCGTCGTGTGGTGCTGTTGGGCCTCATTGGCTCAGCGGGGAACGAAGAGGCGCGGCGACGGGTTCCGCGGGTCGACACCGTTGCTTCAGCCTCTGCGGCTGTGGCGCAAGCGCGCCGGGAAGCGGGTGGCGTCGACCTCGTCGTCGCGTTTACCGACGGCGACGGTCGTGATCAGGCCCAATGGCTCGATGCAGGGCTCGATGTGGACCTGCTGCTGGTTCCACCGTCTCGTGGTGGTGGCTCTGAGACCCAGTGGCAGGGAGGCAGATATCGAGTGGAGTCGGAGCCCCTCGGACGATCGTTTCGACGCGTTGATGTTGTCTTCACTGGGCCAGAGGGCAGGCACCTGGGCCCCATCTCGGGCGAGGCGCCTCCCGTTCGACAGGTGGCAGCCATGGAGGAACTGATGCTCCTTCGAAGCAGTCAGTCAGGCACTCAGAGCGGAGCCAAGATGGACGAGTTGTTGCGGGCACTGAGCGACGCCCGCGAGACCCGAGACAAGGGCCTAGATGCTTTGCGGGGTCTGAGCAAGCCCGTGCATCTGGTGGCCGAGAGCCTACTCACCCTGCGCCCCGAGGTGCCCGAAGATTCGGCGGTCAAAGCGCGCCTCCGCTCCTATCGGCAAGACCATCTTCGTGACATTGAGAAGCGTTTGGCTTCAGGCCCGCCCGCCGAGTCGGACCAGCGCTATCTGGGGCACGACAGCTGCATCCAATGTCATCCAGAAGTTGCAGCACAATGGGCTCGAAGTCCCCACGCCAGCGGCTGGCTCCATCTCGCTGAGCGGGGAGAGACCGGCAATCCCGATTGTTTGACGTGCCACACCACCGGATTTGGTCGCTCGGGTGGTTTCGTCGATCCCGAAAAGGACAAGAGCCTGCTCAATGTGCAGTGCGAGGCCTGTCATGGCCCCATGGCCCTCCATGTGACCGAGGCCGCCAATCGTGGCTTCCGTCCCAAGCCCGGCCGTCCAGTGCTCTCGACGACCTGTACGGCTTGTCATGACGAAGCCAACAGCCCCGACTTTGACTGTGAGACCTATCTTCCGCGGGTTGCCCATCCTCGTGCTCTCCGCGAGGGGCTCGACACCATGATTCAGTCTGTCTGTGGGAGCAAGTGATCGGGAGCTAGTGGAAGCCGCGCAGGAAGCGCTCCACTTCCTCCTTGGCCAGCAGACTCACACAGGTCTCCAAGCAGCGGTCGCATAGGAGCAGGTCTCGGGCTTTCCGCATGCCCTCGACCTCAAAGGTGGAGCTCCCGCAGAAGGAACAGGTGTGCTCCTCTTGGTCGGGGACCAGTAGCTCTTGTCGCTGTTGGTGGATGTACGACACGCAGAGGTTGCACAGATAGACGCGATTGCCGCTCATCAGGCGGTCGACATCGTGCTTGCTCCGATCGCAAAGCGTGCACTTCTCCCGCGCCTCTGCCCTTGGGGGGCGGGGAGGTAGAGCTTGAGCTGCTTCGGCCAGATCAATCACCTTTGATTCTTGTTCGGCCCGACCAATTCCCAGCTCGACTAGCTCCCGGAGCCTGCTGGCGTGAGGTTCGGGCAGATCATCGGCCTCCTGTCGGAGCATCCGTATGGCGCGTTCGGACCCATAGAAGAGCAAGGAGACTGCCGAGGAAGCTCGCAACTCCCGCTCGTCCGACTCCAGGTAGTCCGACAGGAAGTCTTCGGCGCTGGGTGTGTCCTTCACCGCGAGAGCGAGCAGAAGATAGGCCTGAAACTCTCGAAGCTCCGAACGAACATCGTCCAGGGCGAGAAGGTAGTCGTTGAGGTCGGCTTCTGAGCTGCGGCGAGACTGAGCTCGACGTTTGAGCGCGTCGTCATGGACGTGAAAGGCTGAGGTGATCGCATCCTCGGGCAGGAACTGGCTCAGGAGCAGTACCGTCCGTCCTAACTGTCGGCCGAACCACTGGCCTGGGGTCTCCAGTTGATCCAGCACTTGCTCGACCCGATGGGTCCGGGACAGGTCGTAGAGTTGCTCCCAGATCTGGAAACGCAGGGAGTCCGTCTGTACGTCTTCGACTACCTCGGACAGGGAGGCAAAGGCATCGATGCCCAGCTCCTGAATCTGGGCGAGGAGCACGTCCACCATGCGTCGGGCCCTTCCCCGATCGCCCTTGTAGTACTGCCGGCCTCCTTCGAAGGTCTCGCCCGCCTCGAAGCGCCTGATTTCGGCCTTGAGTTGTTCGAAGAGCCAGCCGTGGTTGCCCTCGAGGTAGCGCGTCTTGACCAACTCGACGTAGGCGGGGAAGTAATCCGGGTCTTCCTCCAGCAGGGATCGAAAGCGATGTGCAGCCTGTCGGTAGAGTCGCTGATCCAGATCGATACAGCCCATTGAAAACCGAGCGAGGACGTTGGCTGGCTCCAGGGTCAGCGCTCTCTCGCATGCTCCGCGCGCCTGATCCCACTGCCCCAACTCCAGATAAGCCAGCGCGATCTTGGATTGGGCCAGGGCTGACTCCGGCTCGCTCTTTAGGAACTCTCGGTAGTGGTGAATCGCCCCCGTATAGCGTCCCATGGAGTAGTGGGTTAGTCCGAGGTAGTAGTGGGCGATGCCGCCGAACTCCTCGTGATTGACGAGTCGATTGAAGAACCTCCGCGCGTAGGTGTACTCGCGCGAGTGGAGAAAGAGTTCGCCCAGATCCTTGTAGATGTTTCCAAGGAAAGACTCGAAGGGCTCGAGTCGTAGAGCCGTCACCAAGTGGTAGACCGCTCGCTGTAGTAGGTCTTCGCTGCCGTGGAAGTCTCGCTCTCGTGCGGCGGCGTAGAGAGCCCCCCCCAGGTTGTAGTGGGCCTGCCAGAGGTCGGGGTCCAGCTCAGCTGCACGCCCGAACGCGTCAATTGCTCGTCCGTGCTGCCCCCTCTCCTTGTGTAGGTTGCCGAGCCCGACGTGGGCTAGAGAATCGGTGGGCTCGAGTCGTAGAGCAGCATGGTAATTCTGCTCTGCCTGGTCGATTTCCCCCAAGCCATAACAACTGTTGGCGATGATGTTGAATGCACGAGACGACGCCTCGAACTGATCGATGACTGTTTGTGCTGTATCCATCCCCTTGCGGAACCAGGGATCCCCAGCGTCGAAGTAGTAGCCCATCTGAAAATAGGCTTCGGCTAGGTCCAGCAGTGTGCCGGCGGCAACTTCTTCGCCTCGGCATCGACTCTCGAGGCGCTGGATCTTCCAGTCGTGCTGTTGTTCGGGGGTCATGACCTGGGGCGGTTTGCTGGTACCTGGAACGAGTGGGGAGAGTGTATCAGGCTCTGGAACTCTACAAGTCGTTCTCGACGGCAGGGAACCTGCGCACGATGACTGCTACGTGGTAGCCTCCGCCACGCTGACCACTCGTTTGCGGTCGCGGAAGTCTGAGGATGCTGATGAGCTCAAGTTGTCTTCGGCGGGTCGTCTTTGTCACAGCTCTGGCCATCCTAGTCCCCTCTGTGGCGCTGGGGCATGGTTCGGAGAACCACGGCGAGCCCCAGTTCAATATCCAGCACGCACGTTTTGATTCCACGGGAACGGGGCTGGCCGTGACCTCGAGTCCTTCTACCCTGGGCTTTCTGCGGGGTGGAGGAGGGGTCACGTTCTTTGTCGCTGACCGACCCTTTGTGCTCTACGACAACTCGTCGGGCAGTCTCGAGAAGTGGGGTGAGGTGATCCAGTCCATGGTGGGGATCGACCTACATGCTGCCTTTGGCTTCGGCTTTGTGGATGTGGCGCTGCACATGCCGGTGGCCGCGGCCATTGTCTGGGGTGAGGACCCCACCCATGGAGACTTTCCAATTCCCGCTGGTGATGCGGGTGGCTTTGGCGATCTCAGTGTTATCCCCAAAGTCCGCATCCTGGACCCTGCGGCGAAGAAGTTCGGGTTGGCTGTTCAGGTCCCGGTGTCCCTGCCTACTGGCCAGAGAAGCCGCTACATGGGCGATGGTGGGGTCAACGTTGCCGTAGACATCCTCGCGGAGCTGCGACTCAAGCGGTTTCGTGCGCTCGTCAACCTGGCGCCCCTCCACCTGAGGCCCAAGGTCGACTATGGCGGCTTTGTGCGACAGGTGGGTATGGACTGGAAGGCGGGGATCTCGGTGATGCCTCTGCCCACACTGGATGTACGGGCGGAGATCTGGGGGTCTGTGGCTTATCAAGGCGAGCACAGTAGAACCACGGCTGAGTGGGCGCTGTCTGTGGGTCTGAATCCAGCCGATGGCATCGGGCTGCATCTGGGGGCTGGCACAGGCATCGCCGGCGTTGGTGCCCCCCAGCTGCGGGCGTTTGCAGCTGTTCACTTCACCTCGCCCGACAAGCGAGATCGAGACAGTGATGGCCTGGTGGACTCGAAGGATGCCTGTCCCGACGACGCTGAAGACATGGACGGTTGGGAGGATGGTGATGGCTGTCCGGACAACGACAATGACGGGGACGGTATTCCCGACAGCAAGGATCAGTGCCCGGGCAACGCCGAGAATCTCGGAGTGGGGAACGACCAGGATGGTTGTCCCGATCTGGACCCGTCGACGGAGCCGCAGGAAGCTCCTCCGTCTGACGACAGCGATGCCGACGGCACCGATGCTGCAGAGGTCAACCAGCCTCCCCAACCTGTTGATCAGTCTGCAGAGGACACGGACGCTGCAGAGGACACGGACGCTGCAGAGGACACGGACGCTGCAGACGTTAGCCAGCCCGACCAAGCGGTTGATCAGCCTCCTGCCGAGGGGCCGGCGCCTGCAGAGTCGACCGGGGCGGATACTGGAGACCCTGAGAGTGCGGATCCGCCAGAAGAGCCGTCTGCTGGAGAGTCCGATGAGGCGGAAGCGGTGAACGACGACGGGAAGGGCGAGGAGTAAGCCATGAAACAACCACTTGGATTGTTCCTACTGATCCTGAGTCTGCTCTGTCCGATGGGTGCCTTGTATGCACAGGAGAGTGACGACGACGACTCCAGTGGCGATGACGACGACACCGCTGACGACGACGACACCGACGATGACGACGACACCAGCGACGACGACGACACCAGCGACGACGACGACTCCAGCGACGACGACGACAGCGGTGACGACGACGACAGCGGTGACGACGACAGCGGTGACGATGACGACAGCGGTGACGACGACGACAGCGGTGACGACGACACCAGCGATGACGACGACAGCGGTGACGACGACACCGGCGATGACGACGACGACTCCAGTGGCGATGACGACGACGACTCC
>PBPL01000126.1 GCA_002724675.1 Deltaproteobacteria bacterium
AAGAACCCCCCAAGAGATAGGGCGAAAGACCGATCGAAATTCTCAAATCAACAGTGCGACGATTGCGGGTGGCAAGTGTTCTGCTACACCCCAAAGAACGCACCAGGCTCTGAAATAGTTAAAGGTAAGCTGTTGAAATTAATTAACTATCCGCGGGGGGCGTTCTGGGTTTGATTTGGATTCGCTGTGGTGGATTCGCTGTGGGTTTGGTTGATTGTTGCCTCCGACCACCCACTCCAGCCAAGCTGGCACACTGGTGGACAGGGTGAGTGTGCCCGAGCAGCAGTAGTCATTGACTGCGGTTTGGTTTGAACCAGGCCTTTACTCTTCTCGCGCGCGTGAGCGAGCGTTCCAGTTTCGAGTAGAGAGGTGAGCCCATGGAGCCCATCAGTGTGTTCGACTTCGAGGAGGTTGCCCGCGAGCGCCTGGCCACGATGGTCTACGACTATTACCGGAGTGGGGCGGCGGATGAGATCACGCTTCGGCGAAATCGAGAGGCCTTCGACAGTACGCGTCTCTATCCGCGGGTGTTGATCGATGTGGAGTCGCGGAGTCTGACTAGCACAGTGCTCGGCCAGTCTTGTTCCATGCCCATTCTGGTTGCGCCGACCGCCTTCCATGGGTTGGCGCACCCCGATGCTGAGGCGGCGACTGCCGCTGCCGCGGGAGAAGCCGGCACCATTATGGTGCTGAGCAGCTTGTCCAACACCGCCGTCGAGGACGTTGTCGCCGCGTCCTCTGGCTCTGTTTGGTTTCAGCTCTACGTCTACAAGGATCGAGGGGTTACTGCAGAGCTCGTTCGGCGCGTAGAGGAGGCTGGCTGTCGAGCCCTGGTGTTGACTGTGGACGCCCCCGTGTTGGGGACTCGTGAGCGCGACGAGCGCAATCGCTTTCATCTGCCGGCCGGGCTTTCCGTGCGCAACCTGGCATCGGCGGGCTTTGACCCGCTGCCAGAGACTGGCGGCTCTGGTCTCGCCTCGTACTTCCAGTCTCTTCTCGCAGCAGATCTATCCTGGAAGGATGTGGAGTGGTTGCGCTCTCTTACCTCTCTGCCCATTGTGCTCAAGGGGATCGTGCGGCGGGACGATGCGCGGCGTGCCGTGGATGCCGGGGTCCATGGGCTTGTCGTGTCCAACCATGGTGGCCGTCAGCTGGACTCGGCCCCCGCGACTCTGGAAGCGCTCAGCGGCATCTCTGAGGCCGTTGACGAGCGCATCACAGTCCTAATGGACGGTGGAGTGCGGCGAGGGACCGACGTGGTGAAGGCTCTGGCCCGTGGCGCGTCGGGAGTCCTGGTGGGTCGTCCGGTCTTGTGGGGACTTGCTGCGGATGGGAGAGCTGGTGTGGCTCAGGTCTTGAGCATTCTTCGCAGGGAACTGGACCACGCTATGGCCTTGTGTGGCTGCGCGTCGGTGGCGGAGATCAACGGAGACCTGTTGCACCCAGGCTAGTGCCAGGAATGCTCTGAATTACCTCTGGGAGTCGTTGGGCGACCGGTATCTGAGTCGGAGGGCTCTGCTCCCCGCGGCGGAAGCTGGGCCCCCAGCCACCAAAGGTGAAGCCGAAGATCAGCACAATCTGTGACGCATGCTCAGGCCCGTCGATGGTCTGTGCGTGCCAGCTCTGCTGTTGCTCGAAACGTACCGCGCCCCACTGACGTGCACCCTCCGATTGAAGTGTCACGATGACCAACTGCAGCATCTCTCGGGCACCCCAAGTCAACATCCGCCCTTCTCCACCGAGCGCCAACGAGCCCAAGGTCGGGCCCCCGCCCGCTACGACGTACAGCCGGGCTGGGATTGCTAGGACAAAGGGCAGCGGGAGCGCAATCTTGGCTGAAAGGGTGTGCATGTAGCGGGAATAGAAGCGCTCCTCTACCTGGAAGAGCTTGTCGGTATTGAAGGCAGTCTCGAGACCAAATCCAAAGAGCCAGAACCACAGGTTCATTCCTGCTCGCATCTTGATCCCCCCCATGCCCAGGGCTCCGTAAGTCCAGCGTGCGCCGAGACCGAGTTCAAACTCGATCCGGATGGGCTTAGCGGCCTTCTCTTCGACGATCCCGATGTTGGGATCGTCGAAGCGATCGACCTTGGGCTTCGGTCGACGAGGTTGAGCGGTTCGCCTCGAAGCTGGCTGCTCCGCTTCTGCCTGCGCCGGGGCCGCCTCGGAAGAGCTGCTGGCAGTCAGTCCGCCGTTAGACGTTGCTACGCCGGTGCCACTGTCTGTGACGGTGGTCTCTGGTTCGCTCATCTCAGCGTTCGCCTGGGGAGCGACTCGGAGCTGTGCAGCCCGCTTGCAGTACTCGGCCGAGTCTCCTGACATGCATGCGCGCTCGTAGTAGTCGGCTGCTCGCGCGTTGCTCTGTCCGAATCCCCCCACGCCCTTCTCGTGGAACTCGGCGAGTCGGACGCATGAGCGAGTGTCAGCTTTGGGGGGGTCTCCCGGAATCGATGCGGCGTCGGGCACCACAGCCTCGTTGCAGCCAAGGGTCCATGCCTGGACGGCCTGGACTAGGTCGCGCTTGATATTTCGCACCTTCGACTCGCGGTTCGGCAACATCGACTTGGGCTCAGTGTTGATGTCGCCCCAGACACCACAGGCTTGCAGGAGGCCGAGGCGGCAGGCCGACGCGAAGGCGTCTGACGCAGCGCCGAAGTCGAGACTGACCGTGCCCTTCGGCAACTCCAACTGCATACCTGCCTCCATGGTCAGGTACATACGGCCCAAGGCGACACAAGAGGCCGCGTTGCTGAACACACAGCCTGCCTCGAACAGGTCATGGGCTTGGAATAGGTCTGGCTTGGGGATGCCCGTGCCCTGCTTCCAGCCCCAGCCAGCCTTCAAGCAGGCCTCCCCGTCGCGATCCTCCACGCAGGCTCGCTCGAGAGCCTCGAAGGGAGAATCAATGATCACATACGACTTTTCTTCGGCGGGCTCGGGTTGGTCGTCATCGTCCGGCCCCTCGCCCTGGTCCGACTCGTCGGCTCCTTCCGGGCCCGGCCCGGGTCCGTCCTGTGCCCAGAGCTGGGAAGGCGACATGAGCACAGCCCAGACGACGAACAACGACATGAGTGCACGTGGGAACCGGCTGGGAAGGATGGGGCTGATGCCACCAGAATATCAGTGCATGGGTTTTTTCGGTCCTGTGGGGCCAAGCCTCCTCATGGCCCACTGCGCTATGGTCTTTCCGCCGCGGATCACCGCTGACCTTTAGGATCCCGAGTGTCGGCCCTGTGGCACGCGGCCTTCTAGAGTGGAGTGGCCGCGGATCGGGAGCGGCCTGGGAGTAGTTGAGTTGCGACGTCCACCCATAGCGCGATTTCGTGGGCGAAGCGCCACGAACGATTCGGTGACGACCGGTGGCCATGTGCCCCTTCCCCGGCTCTTGGCGTTGGCTCGGCCGGAGGCGCGTACGCTTGTGCTCGCGACCCTGGCGCTGACGGTGGGAGCTGGGTTGACCTTGAGTTACCCCTACTTGGTCAAGCTCATTGTCGATGGCGTCCTCACAGTTCAACCGGCCGAGGGCCTGGGGCCAGGTGCTTCGGCGGCTCCAAGCCTGGCTGCACTCAGCGTGCGCACGTCTGTTGTGCTCTTGGTGGCTCTGTTCTTGGTGGGTGCGGTGGCGACATCCATTCGTGCCTACTTGTTCACGGTGTCGGGAGAGCGGGTTGTGGCGCGCCTTCGGCAGCAGCTTTATGAGGCGCTGGTGCACCAGGAGATCGCGTTCTTTGATGAGCATCGTACGGGCGAGCTCTGTAACCGCCTCGCATCCGATACGACCGTCTTGCAGAACGCCGTGACGGTCAACCTGTCCATGCTCTTGCGTTATGGCCTCATGGGCTTTGGTTCCCTCTGCATCCTGACGTTCACATCGCTGCGATTAACGTTGGTGATGCTCTCGGTCGTTCCCTTTGTCATCTTCGGCGCTCGCATCTATGGCCGCCTGGTGCGCAAGGTCTCTCGCGAGTACCAGGACGCTCTAGCTCGAAGCACGGAGGTCGCCGAAGAGACCCTGGCGGGAATTCGCACCGTACGGGCGTTCGCACGAGAGGAGGCTGAGAGTCGCCGCTATGGACGAGCCATCGACGATAGCTTCCTCCTGGCTCGGCGCCGCGCCGGCCTTGGTGCAGGATTCTCTGGCTTCGCTACCTTCGCCGGCTATGGGGCGATTGGTGTTGTGCTCTGGAGCGGCGGCTCCATGTTGGCGAACGGCGCGCTCACTGTCGGCTCCCTGTCGGCCTTCCTCATGTACACGGTGACTCTGGCCTTCTCCCTTGCCGCCCTGAGTGGTCTCTGGGAGGACTTCATGAAGGCCATTGGGGCTAGTGAGCGGGTATTCGAGCTTCTGGACCGTGCGCCTGGCGTGGTGGCTGGAGCGGCACGACTCGACCAGGTGGAGGGCGACATCCAATTCGAGGCCGTGGCATTTGGATATCCGTCTCGGCCGGAAGTTCCGGTGCTGTCGAAGCTAGATCTCACGCTGTCTCCTGGCGAGGTCGTCGCCCTCGTCGGTTCTTCCGGTGCGGGCAAGTCCACTGTGGCTGCGTTGGTCTCACGTTTCTACGACCCGCAGGAGGGCCGTGTGCTCTTGGACGGGCACGACTACCGTGACCTGGAGGCATCTTGGCTCCGAGAGCAGGTGGGCGTGGTCGCTCAGGAGCCCGTCTTGTTCGCCACCACGATTAGCGAGAACATTCGCTATGGCCGGCACGACGCCACTGACGAGCAGGTGGAGGCGGCTGCGCGAGCAGCCCACGCTCACGACTTTATTGCGGCCTTCCCCCAGGCCTATGAGACGTTGGTCGGAGAGCGAGGTGTGCGTCTCTCCGGCGGCCAGAAGCAGCGCGTTGCCATTGCCCGCGCCTTGCTCAAGGACCCCCGCATCTTGATCCTGGACGAGGCCACGTCGGCACTGGATGCCGAGTCTGAGCACCTTGTCCAAGAGGCGTTGGGTCGTCTGATGGAGGGGCGCACAACGCTGGTCATCGCCCACCGACTGTCCACGGTCAAGGAAGCCGACCGAGTCGTCGTGTTGGATGAGGGGCGAGTCGTGCAAGAGGGCCCCCACGACACCCTCGTGGTTCAGGGAGGCCTCTATCAGCAGTTGGTTCGTCGCCAGTTCTCGGCTGCCTGACTGGCGCAGCTAGCTTCAGGTCGTCTGGACCACGAGCAAGACGATGGCGCCTGTGAGGACGCCGATGCCGAACACCAGCTTGAAGGTGGTGGTGAGAACCAAACACAGCCACTGAGTGGTTGCCGACTGGACACTGTCTCGCAGCAGGTGGGTGAGGGGGACCCCATCTCCCTGGTCTTTGAGGCCCCGGGACACCAGCTCGCCGACCAGCGCCCCCACAAAAGGCATCCCGAACACGAAAGCGATACTGATGGCCGCAGCGAGGACTGTGCCCAGCAGAAAGGTGACGAAGCCCGTGACCGCTAGGGGGATCCCGACGACCGTAGATAGACCGAACCCGATGATCATTCCGGCGTAGGCACCCAGGCTCGCCGGACGACTGGTCTGGCCCATGCGCTCGGCGAGGATGGGGGCGAACATGTCGATGGCGGAGAGCCCAAGCCCGACGACCAGTGCGCTGAAGGCGACTGCCCAGCCCACATCGGTGGCTTGTCCGCTCTGATCGAGGCCCCACTGAAGGATCAGAAGGACGACTGCGCTCAGGGGTGGGCCTGGCAGAACGGGGATCAGACTGAACGCGATGCCGCACACGGCGAGGGCGAGGGCGATCACGACCATCGTAATGGTGAGTGTGGTCACTGGAGTGCTCTCCGATTCATTGTGCCCTACTGCGTCCGAGAGACTCCAGCCCATCCATCGGGAGCTGCGCCAGATTGTTGTTGCCATCTGCCATAGTGGTGGTGATGCCTTCTTCGGTTCCAACAGGAAAGCCCAGCAAATCGTCATCCATCCGGGCGAAGGTGGTCCTGGGTTGGTTGGGGCTCTTCTATGGTGTGGTGGCGGTGGGGGTCTTGCTGGTTAGCTTTAGCTTCTCTCCGCAGGCCATCGAGCAGGGGGCTCCGTGGGGCCCGCTCGGTCTCGACGCAGGATCGTGCATTGGTTGTGCGCTCTGTGGGTTGTCGCGTGCCTTTTCGTTGTTCAGCCACGGACAGTTCCTCACGGGTTGGGACATGAACGCCCTGGTGGCTGTGGCATGGCCGGCTACCTGGTTGGTGGCAGTTCTTGGTCCCTTTGCGTTCGTGCGGCGCCATCGGAGTTCGTGAAGTGCAGTATGCGTCGTTGATCCTGTTGGTCATCTCTACGACCCTCGTGGCCATTGGTCTCTTCCCATGCCTCGGTTGGCTCAACTGGGCCTCGGGGCCGGTCTGTGCCCTCACCGTGGTCTTGGGCGTGGTGGGGCTCAGCTTTGATCGAGAGCCTGAATCTGGCGAGACGCGGCACGGCGGCGTGCACCTTGCGGCTGTTGTGGGAGGGACGGTTCTGGGCGTGGTCGCCGTCATCCGCTGCCTCGTGGGCGCAGGCACCATCTAGGGTCGCCACACGCTCATTGCGGTAGTCAGTCTCCTGACTGGACCTCTCCACGAGTCGTTGGGCTACGAGGCCCTTGCTTGCCGGTTCGGTGACCGAGCCAGGCGAATTCGATGCGCACAGCGAGGAGATCCGGCGAGTTGGATACCGCTGTGTTTCCTGAGTCCAGCAGCCGCTGGTAATGGAGGAGGACACGGGCTGTGGCGCCCCGACCCTCGAACTGTAGCCCGACGGCTGCTGCCGGCAGCGGTACCGCCTGGGCCTCACCGAGCGGAGAGGCCAACCCAAAGGTCGTGTCGTCTCCGGTCCCTGCCACCGCGACCCCAATGCCCGCGCTGGCCACAAGTCCTAGACGCCCCACAATTGCCCAGGTCAGACCACCGGTGGTGTAGACCAGCGCCCGTGGCTGAAACAGTGTGTCCTGGTTCTGTCCGGCGGCAGTCGCCTGCACGACGAGCTCTCCGCGGAACTGCAGCGGCCCCAGCTCTTTTTGCAGTCGATAGGCGACGTCCAGGCCTGACCGAATCAGGATACGCCCGGGAACCGCCACATCCGCCCCGTGACTGCAGCGGTGGCGATAGCCCACCGATAGAACGCCCGGCCCGAGCCGGATATCGAAGCCCGGCGCCGCATCGTAGTAGAGCCGAACCAGTCGGAACTTGATGGAGTTCTGATAGTCGGCCACCGTCTGCACGGACAATCCGAACCGAAAGAGCAGGTGGGGGCCGAGAGCCAGCATGCCCACATCCGCCCAGAGTTGGCCATGCCATCGGTGGTACCCGCCCCCTACTGGATAGATACCCAGCGACACTTCAGCGATGGTTGCGCTGAGGGGATGAACGCCCTTGGCGGGATTGCCCGCCAGCAGTCGGTCCACTGGGGACAGGCTGAGTCGGATGTCGTCCTGGGTGGCCTGGGCAGTCGATGGCTGGAGCAGCAGCGTACCGAGGGCGAAGAGGCCGTAGGTGACCGCGGTGATGATGTGCCTTTGGCAGTTCTTCACGCCTGAATCCTAGCCTGGTTCGCGGGTTCTTTGTGTCAAACCCGCTGGCTCAGTGCATGGGACTGCCTGCGAGGTTCTTGATGGACATAGTAGGATGATGAGCCACGATGCGTACCTTTGTGCCCGTGGGCCTTCAGGGGGCTCCCTTGAAGCTCGCTCTCTTCAGCCCGGTGTTTCTCTCGTGGGCGTTGGTCTGTCTCTTGCTGATGGTCGATATTCGTCTGGGTTGGTGCCAGGAGACCGACGAAGACTCGCCCTCGTCCTCCGAGGAGTCCGATGACGGAGGAGCTGAAGCTGAGTCAGCTCAGCAGGAAACGGACACGGGCGGAGACTCCGATGTCTCTCCGGACTCAAAGGCGCCTGGGGCGGAAGCCATGGTTGAGCCCGCTGTGCCGGCCAGCTCCGAGCCCTCAGGCGAGCAGAGTGGTGGTGGGGAAGTAGGGGCTCCTGTGGAGAAGAGAACTGTTCCGGCGGTCACTCAGAACAAGGACAGCAGGGCCATCGCGACGGACACGGCGCAAGCTGCTGCCCAGGTTCACGCTGAGCACTGTGCGCAGGTATGGGGCAAGAATGATGCGCTCGCTGCTGGCTCCATGGTTGCTGTGAGTCAGCAATGGGCTCGGGTTGTTGAAGTCTACGAGCAGTCGAAGGCGAGTTACCTGCTGTACTGGCGAGCCATGTTGACGGAGTGTCTGGGGCAGGACGAGCGTGCCATGATTGATTTTCAGGCCTTCATCGAGCATGAAGACAGCCGCTACTCGCCGAGCATGGTGGCCGATGCCGAGTGGCGGCTGCGCCGAGTCTTCCGGAAGGCATCGGGGCAGGTCGTGTCGGGAGCCTCGACCGCACCAGCACAGGCGGGACTCTTCGCGCGTCGACCGGCTGCCGCAGCCGCTATCGGCATTGGTGCTGGTCTGCTCCTTGTGTCTGCAGCCCCCACCGCGTTCTCCATTGGCGCCTGGCAGAGTGTCGTGCGGCTGAATGAGCGCATGCACCAGCAGCTTCCTCCAGAGGATGGCTGGGGCAAAGAGATGCAAGAAATGACAGAGGATCTACAGGCGAGCAGAGCCTCTCTGGGAGTCGCGATAGGTATGGCTGTAGGCGGCTTGACATCCGTAGTTGTGGGCGCAGCGGTGAGCCGTGGACGTCCGGTTCGGGTCTCTGGCGGCCTGACTCCGAGAGGCTTGTCCGGCATTGAAGCAGGGCTTGCTCTGCAGTGGTGACTTCGTTGGCTCCAGGAACGTATCGGTGGTTGCCTGTGACCTCTCTGGCGGCTCTTGCTGCGGTGGTGGCTTGCCCTTCACCATTCGACCCAGAGGGTGTCGTCTGTCGCAACAGCGCCGATTGTGTGGTGGGCTTCGTCTGCGACCTAAGACGCAGCCCCGAGGAGGAAGGCAGCGGTCCCGGAGACGAGTTTGGAGAGTGTGTCCTCGAAGAGGGCTATGAGCCGCCGGCACCCGATGGCGATGACGACGACAAGCCTGGGCTCAAGGGTGGAGCGCCCGCAGTTGCAGTGGGTGTCTGGTTCCAATCGATAGCGCCCGAATGGAGTTCGATACCCCCTACATTTGGTGCTCTATTCTCGGACGTTGAGCTGCTTCCAAGTGCTGAGGAGGCTGTCTTCGAAGAGTTGTTTGGTTTGAGCCTGCCCCTCGACCCGGCAGAGGGAGCCCCAGGTGTTCGAGAAGCGGATGCGGACATGTATCCCGACACCTACTACCTGCTGCCGTCGGCCCCGACCCTGCACGTGGAGGAGCAGGGGCTTTCGCTCGACATGGTTCAGGCCCATGACAGTGGAGAGGGTGCGCCCGGCTACTTTGCTGGCGGCTCGATGACACGAGACCGTGTCTCTCGGTGGACGGACTTGAAATGGAACCTGGAGCTTGGGGATGAGGGGCCCTTTGCGGGTACCCACCAGGCTGCTCCCCTACCGGCTCACCCTCAATTGTCCGCTCCTCATCTGTCGGCAGGCACCCTGCTGGTGCCTTTCGGGGAGACCCTGACTGTTAGCAGCGACACCGCCGGCCCTGGGCAATCCGAAATATTCTTGCTGATGGGTGGTGGGGTGTTCGGTAGTGGATCAATGGATGGTGCTGACGATGCGGATCAGGACGACGGCTCGGCTGGCGATGACTCGGTGGCCGATGACGACGACTCCGCGGCCGATGACGACGACTCCGCGGCCGATGACGACGACGCCTCGACCGATGACGACGGCGCCTCGACCGATGACGACGATGTCTCGACCGATGACGACGACGCCTCGACCGATGACGACGACGCCTCGACCGATGACGACGACGCCTCG
>PBPL01000127.1 GCA_002724675.1 Deltaproteobacteria bacterium
CGATGACGACTCGGGCGATGACGACTCGGGCGATGACGACTCGGGCGATGACGACACCGGTGATGACGACACCGGTGATGACGACACCGGTGATGACGACGCCGGTGATGACGACACCGGTGATGACGACACCGGTGATGACGACGACAGCACACCTGAGCCCGAGGTCATTCTGCCTGGACTGGATGGCTCCCAGTCCTACGACCTCGATGGCAATCTGAGCACGTACTATTGGACCGACATCAGCGCATCGACGTTGGGTCCGGCACTTGAGGACCCTACCAGCGAGTTCCCCGTGCTCCGATCACACCTTGTAGGCATAACCAGTCTTGGTGTCTTCGAAGCCAACTACACCTACCAGTTAGAGGTCACCGACTGCTCGGGTGCGTCCTCGACGGACACGGTCCAGGTCACGTTTGTTTGCGAGGTGCTCTAGCCTGGCTTGCATCAAGGTTGGAAGTGGCTGCCGTCCATCGTGCGTTCCTCTTGTGCCGTTGTCGTGGGTCGATGCCCACGGTCTGACGACGCTCAGTGCCCCGCCACCTTGATGCCTACGACAATGCGTCGTAGGATCAGGTCTATGGCGAGATCTGCCTCATTGGAACGACGTGTGCTGGATGTCCTCTGGAGGGGAGGGGGTTGGTCGGTGCGTTCGGTTCTAGCCGAGGCGGATCCAGCACTTGCCTACACGACGATCGCCACGGTCCTGGATCGACTCCACAGCAAGGGTCGGGTCCTCCGCGAGAAGTCCGGGGGGGCCTGGGTCTACCGTGCCGCGCGGACTCGCGAAGCTGCTCTGGCGGGCGAAGTGGCGCGCATGATGCGCCGGGCTGAGACGTCTCCGGAGCCGCTGCTCGTGGCCTTTCTCGATGAGGTCGAGGCTTCCGACCCCACCGCTCTGGATCAACTGGAGGCCTTGATCCGAGCACGGCGGCAGACCTCATGAGCTTTGTTTTGTTCTGCGTGTTGGTCTCAGCCATGCTGCTGACGGCAGGCTGGGCAACAGCGGCTGTCGTCTACCCCCTGTGGTCGCGACTGACCGTGTCGCTGCCGGTGCTCGGTCGCTGTGCTTTGGTCGTGGCTGCTGCGCCCTATGTGCTCGCTCTCGGGCTCGTGGGGGCGTCTGTGCTTCCCGCCCAGCTGGAGACTCTGTTCGTCTGCCACTCGGGTCCCGGTTGGCTCCATCTCTGTTGGTGTCACCCGGGCAACGCGATGACCTTTTTGCCGCCGGCGCTCGCCACACTGGCTTTGCTCGTGCCTGGACGCCTGCGAGCCCTCGCGGCTCTGCTGCGTGAGCCTCGGGGGGATGGTGGTGGAGCGACGCCTGTCCTGGCCGAGCTGCCGCGTCCTGCAGCGGTGCTAGTGGGCTGGTGGCGGCCATCTTTGGTTGTCGACCGCAGCTTGTGGACCGCCCTTGAGGCTGGAGAACGAGCGGCCATGCTGGCTCACGAACAGGCACACCTCGACCGGCGGGACCCCCTCTTGCTCTTCGTCTTGCGGCTCCTCGCCGTCGTCGCTCCGGCTCCTGCTCGCCAAGCCCTGGTTCGGTGCTGGCTCGCTCGCGCTGAAGCTCGCGCGGATGCTCAGGCCGTTCAGGCTGTGGGAGATCCACTGCTCGTAGCCGAGGCTCTGCTCCGCTGTGCGCGCCTGGGTGCCGGTGCCCCTGACTTGTCGATCGCTTGGACTGCCGGCCAGCTCGAGCGGCGCGTCCACGCTGTCCTCGATGGAACCGAGGCTCCTGCCAGGGGTACCCCTGACGTCAGCTTGGTGGACGGCGGCGTCTTGCTCGCCATCTTTCTAGCGGTGGTGGCTGCGGCTCCCATGCTGCACCACCAACTCGAACACCTCCTAGGTCACTGAGATGCTCCTGAACCTGCGTAGGGCATGCAGTGGTGCAATCACGATTACTACAATATGTAGTATCTTGCTGTCCCTAGTCTCTGTCGCGAAGGCCGAGGAGGAGGCGACCTCCGAGTCCGAGTTGATTCGCCGGTATCTCGCCAGTCCCCCCATGCAGTCAGAGCTCCGGGCCAGTGCCCTCCAGGAGCTGGCGGCAGTGGCGCCGGCAGCGCTGGCCAACCCCGAGCTCGAATATCGCCATGAGGAGGCCCGCGGACCTGCTGGGGCAACCACCGATGCCATCGGCGCCGCGATTACGGTGGATCTTGGGCTGGTCTCCGCGGCCGAGTTCCAGGCGGCCCGGCTTCGCAAAGACGCGGTCAGACCTCGCGTCCGGACCGACTTGGTTGGCGCCGTCTGCGAGCTGCGGCGAGAGCTGTCCCAGCTGTGGGCGGCCGAGCGACGCGCGCAGGTTGTGGAAATAGGACACGGTCGGCTCCACGAGCTCACCGCTGTCTTCGAAGCAATGGCCAGTGCTGGCGAGGTCTCTGGCTATGACTTGGACCGTGTCGCGCTGGCTGACTCCTCCCATCGGGTCGAGATGGCGTCGGCTGCGGGGGATGTGGCGGCGCTGCGCGCTCGGGTGGCCTCCAGTACCCATGGGCCAGTCACCCACGTTGAGTTGGTCGAGCCGATTGCGCCGGCGCCCCTCGAGGCGATCCTGGAGCGAGCTCGTGCTGAGCACCCAGAGCTAGTCGCCTTGCGCCTGCAGCAGCGAGCTGCCAGCCGGGACGAAGCAGCGGCGCGTCGCCAGGCAGCCCCGAGCCTCCGGCTCTCCGGGGCTGCCCGCTTCGATGGCCTGCCCGATGGCGGGGGGCGAACCCCTGGGTTCGAGGTCGGGGCCGTCGTAGAGCTTCCGGTGTTCGACCACAAGCGTCGAGAAGCTCGAAGTGCGATCTCGACTGCCCAGGGCTGGGCGGCTCGGGTCGCAAGAACAGAGCAGCGTGTGCTGGCTGCCATCGAGGCCGCGTGGTGGCGAGGCACAATCGCCCGCGGGTTGGCTGAAGCCGTGGTGGACACCGAAGCGCTGTGGAGCGCAGCACGCTCTCGCTATGCGGGGGGAGAGGCTTCGATCGACGAACTGCTCCAGATCGCTCGCGACGTGGAGGAGGCTGATGTGGCGACTCTAGAGGCCGATGTGCTGGCCCGGTCTGCCGATCTGGAGCTCCAGTGCGCGGCGGGTCGCTTCGATGACCCACGCATTGAGTCCGCCATCGATGAGGTGATCTGGTGAAGAACGTCCTCTTCGCCTCTTTGCTTCTGTTCGGCTGCGGATCGCCGGCTTCCTCGGGTCATTCGCACGACGGGGGGCACTCCCACGACGGAGACCACTCGCACGGCCACGGGCACTCCCATGGCACCGGCGGTCATGGACATGGGGCCGAGGACGTCTCGATTGCCATGACGCGCTGGTCGCAGGGGCACGAACTCTTCATCGAGTTGGACGCGCCGGTGGCGGGCAAGGCGTTTGGCTACCACGCCCACGTGACGCGAGTCGAGGACAACCATCCCGCGGACTCGGGTGCTCTCACGCTCCGCTTCGAGCAGGACGGCTTTGCCGTGGAGTCGCATACCGACGCGGCTGTGGCTCGCCCCGGGATCTTCTCGTCGCAGGCGGCAGCGCCCTCGACGGCCGGGACCTACAGGCTCGTGGTCACCTATGTGGATGGAGACGAACGTGCTCAGTGGGATGGGGGCGAGGTTCAAGTGGGAGCCACGACGCCCATCCAGCATCCACCGGAGCCAGAGGGGGCCATCGCGTTCCTCAAGGAAGCTCAGTGGCAGGTGATGTTTGGGACAGCGCTGGCCCGGAGGGCGGCGCTCGCTCCGACGGTGCAGGCGCCCGCTGTGGCGAAGCCTGCTCCTGGCTCTACGGCAGTCGTGGCCGCGCCCACCGATGGTCTCTTTGTCTGGGCTGAAGGGATGCCGATTGTCGGACGAGCCGTGGTTGCTGGAGAGCCGTTGGCGACCTTGATTCCTTCCAGCGCCGCCCAGCACTGGACTCAGGTTCAAGCCGATGCCACCACAGCAAGGATCAACCGGGATCTGGCGACCACCGAGCTCCGTCGCATTGAGACACTCGCTGCAGGACAGCTCGTGCCCGAGCGAAGACTGGCTGAGGCCAAGGCGGACCTGGACCGCGCGGTTGTGGCCGTTGTGGCCGCCGAGAGGCGTGCCTCGGCCCTGACCAGCGGCAGCTCCGGTGCGGTGGCTGTCTCGGCGCCGTCGAGCGGGGTGATTGTGGACGTCGGCGCTGGTCATGGGGAGCCCGTTTCAGCTGGAAGTCCTCTGGTGACGGTCTCGGCGTCGGACGCAGTTCTCTTGGAGGGGCATGTCCACGATCGGGTCCGAGGATCGCTGCATCCAGTCGCCACCCTGACTGCGGAGCGAGGTGACTGGGAGCGCCCTCGCGATCTGCTCGCGGTGGGGGGCGTCCTGCTCACCGAGCGACTCGTATTCGACGTCCATTCGCTGTCAGCCCCCGTGGCCGTGTTGGTCCCTGCGGATGTGGGTCTCGTGGTGGGAGACCTCGTCGAGCTGTCCTTGGGTGTCGCAGATCCCACGCCTCGCTTGGTCGTTCCGCGAGAGGCGGTGGTCGAGACCAGCGGTCAGCCGGTTGTGTTCGTCCAAGACAGTGGCGAGTCTTTCTCTCGCCGCCGCGTTCAGCTGGGGGCATCCGACGCGAGCTATGTGGAAGTAATACGAGGAGTCACCGAGGGGGAACGCGTAGTGGACCGGGGCGCTTTCGATGTCCACGTAGCCTCGCTCTCCGGCACCCTCGAGTCCCATAAGCACTGAGCCATGTGGAACGCCCTCATCCGCTGGTCACTGGATCATCGCATTGGTGTGCTTGCGCTCGCGCTCTTGCTGATGGTCGGCGGCGGATGGACCGCATCCCGCCTGCCAGTGGATGTCCTGCCGGACATCAACGCACCCACCGTCACCGTGCTTGCCGAGTCCCACGGCATGGCACCCGAAGAAGTGGAGCTGCTCGTCACGATGCCCATCGAGACGGCCATCAACGGGGTGCCGGGCTTGCGTCGGATCCGGTCGTCCTCAGGCATTGGCATCTCGATTGTCTATGCCGAGTTCGACTGGGATGTGGACCCCTACCGTGCCCGCCAGTTGGTCACGGAGCGACTGCAGCTGGCCCAAGGCAGCCTGCCGGCCCACGTTCCACCGCCGGTCCTGGCACCCATGTCGTCGATCATGGGCGAGATCCTCTTTCTGGGAGTTTCGGGAGAGGATGTGGACCCCATGGATGTGCGCGACTTCGCCGAGTGGGAGCTGCGCCGTCGGTTGCTCGCCATTCGCGGTGTGGCGCAGGTGACTCCCATCGGTGGGGAGCTGCGCCAGGTGCAGGTGGTTCTCGACCCCGCGGCCATGGAGTCCGCGCACATCGGGCACGAGCAGATCCTCAAGGCCCTATCGGGAGCAGAGCAGAACGCGCCTGGCGGGTTCATTACCAGTGGGCACAGTGAGTACCTAGTTCGCGGCGTGGGGCGGCCGAGCACAATCGAAGAGCTGGGTCACATCGTCGTGGGTCGCTCCAAGGGTGCCCCTGTCTTCCTAGACATGCTCGCCCAGGTGCGCATGGGGCCCGCCATGTCGCGAGGGACTGCGGCGGTCGATGGGGATCCGGGCGTGGTCCTCGCGGTCCACAAGCAACCCGATGCCAACACGCTAGCGCTCACCGCGCGCATCGACGATGCGCTCGATGTCATCGAGGCCTCCTTGCCCACTGGAATGATGATCCACCGCTCAGGCTTCCGTCAGTCTCGCTTCATCGAGTCGGCGATCGGGAATGTGGGCCAGCACCTCATAGAGAGCGCGTTCTTGGTGGTGCTCCTGTTGACGATGTTCCTGGCCAATTGGCGGACGACCGTCATCTCGCTGGTGGCCCTGCCGCTGTCTCTGTTGGCCGGGGTCATCAGCCTCGCCTGGCTGGGGGCTGGCTTCAACACCATGACACTGGGCGGACTGGCCATTGCCATCGGCGCCTTGGTCGACGACGCGATTATCGACGTGGAGAACGTCTACCGTCGGCTCCGCTTGCGGGCACTGCTGCCGGAGGACGAGCGCCCCTCGCTGTTGGATACGGTCTACGAGGCGTCGGTGGAGATCCGCGGGTCCATCGTGTTTGCGACGGCCATCATCGTTGTGGTGTTTGCTCCCTTATTCTTCTTTAGCGGGCTCGAAGGGCGGCTCTTGCAGCCACTGGGCATGGCCTACGTGGCGAGCTTGACCGCGTCCCTGGTCGTGGCAGTCACCGTGACTCCGGCGTTGTGCAGCCTGCTCCTCACCTCAGTGCCCGCGGCTGGCGAAGAGTCGGACGCCTGGCTCGCCCGGAAGATCAAGACCCTCTACCGCCCCACCTTGAGCATGGCCCTGAGTCGTCCGCGTGTTGTGCTGGTGGTTGCTCTCGTTGGAGTCCTGGTCGCTACGGCGGGCCTTGTGTCCTTTGGGCGGAGCTTCTTGCCGACCTTCAACGAGGGTGCCTTTACCCTGGCGGCAGCCACCGCCCCTGGCACGCCGCTCTCGGAGTCCGACGCCATGGTGCACCGCCTGGAGAAGCGCGTGGTGGCGCTGCCCATGGTCGAGGCGGTTGTGCGCCGAACGGGTCGCGCCGAGCGCGATGAACACGCCCAAGACGTGCAGTTCAGCGAGCTCGAGGTGACCCTCTCGGAGGGGACGGACCGGCGACTGGGGGCTGCGGCCATGCGCGAAGCCGCGCGGGGGGTTCCAGGCTTGGTCGTGACGGTGGGCCAGCCCATCAGCCACCGGATCGAGCACATGCTCTCTGGGGTGAAGACTTCGCTGGCCATCAAGGTCTTTGGTGAGGACCTCGGGGTGCTGCGTCGGACAGCACACGAAGTCATGGGGGCCGTCTCTGGCATTGACGGGTTAGTGGACCTGGCTGTGGAGCAGCAGACGGAGGTGCCCCAAGTGGTCGTTCGACCGCGCTACGAGCAGCTGGGGATGCTGGGCCTGACCCCGGGCCAGGTGGCCCAATGGGTCGAGACAGCCATGCTGGGAGCGTCCGTCGGCCAGTGGTGGCGAGAGGGTCGCTCCCACGATCTGGTGGTTCGGTACCCCGAGCGCTACGGACAGAGCATCGAGGCCTTGTCCTCAACACCCATCGACGCGGCGGGAGAACGTTTTACTGCTCTGGAACAGGTCGCTCGTGTGGAGAGGACCTTGGCACCCAATCTGGTGCAGCGGGAGAACGCGAAGCGTCGCATCGTGGTGATGGCCAACACAGCGGGTCGGGACATTGCGGGAGTGGTGGACGACATCCGTGCCGCCCTGCCCGAGACTCCCCCCGGGGTCTATGTGGAGATCGGTGGTCAAGCCGAGAGTGAGCAGAAGGCGACGCGGACGATTGCAAGCCTGTCCGCGGTGGCGGTCGTGGTGATGTTCGCTCTGCTCTGGTCGGCACTGCGCTCGGGGCGAGACGCCCTCTTGGTGCTGGTGAATCTGCCGCTGGCATTGATCGGTGGCGTCGGCATCGTCGCTGGGACGGGAGGTGTTCTGTCCGTCGCATCTCTGGTGGGCTTCATCACGTTGTTTGGGATCGCTACGCGCAACGGGATTCTCCTGGTCACGCACTATCACCACTTGCTCCACAAGGAGGCAGCATCCCAGCTGGAGGCGGTGCAGCGCGGCAGTGAGGAGAGGCTGGTGCCGGTGTTGATGACGGCTCTTGGTACCGCGCTGGCGTTGGTCCCCATCGCGCTGGCCGCAGGGGAGCCGGGAAACGAGATTCAGGCTCCCATGGCCGCAGTCATCCTCGGGGGCCTGGCTTCATCCACTTTGTTGATCTTGTACGTGTTGCCTGTTCTCTACCTGCGCTACGGTCGACCTCCACAGGAAACGGAGGTTCACTGATGGATCGGTTGGTCTTTGCTCTCTGTCTCTTGATTGCTGCCTGCAGTCATGAGCATGGTCATGGTCATGGGCACGAACAAGGGCACGATCATGCGCACAGCCACGACGAGGCTCTGACGCATTCACACGGAGCGGCACACGCCCATGGCGAGAACCACGATCACAGCGCATCCCAAGGCTCATCGAACACACACAGTCACGCGATCTCGGAGGTGCCACAGCCCTTTCCAGTGGGTATCTGGACGGGCACCCTCGAGGCGTCACAAGACACGCTGCGCTTGACCTTGGCCGATGCGGCTGGGGTGGCGGTCAAGCCGGAAGGGGAGGCGAAAGTCGTGCTCTCGGGTACTGGGCTCGATGAACAGCGTCTGAGGCTCTCGGCGGCTGGCGGTGGCTGGGCTGGCCCAGCGAAGCTCCCAGCAGGTAAGGGCTACACGGCAGTTGTGAGTGTCTCCGTGGGAGGGTCCACCGAGAGCGGCAAGGTCAGCTGGGGTGGGGCGCACGAAGCGAGACCCGCAGGCACAGCCCACGACTAGGCCTCGAGCTGGCTCGACGAACCGCGGCTCTCTACCGCCTGATGGAGCAGCGCGCCCGGAAACTCAGCCCGGCACCCCTAAGGGCTGCCGGCACCAACGAGCGATGTCTCGAGCAGGTACGGCCCCTCGGTATTGAAGAGGAGGCCGTCTGACTCGATGTTGATGTAGTAGGTCCCTGCAGTGTTGAAGGTGTACTGGAAGTAGGGGTCCACATTGCCGCTGGGCTCGTTCTTCTGGAGGATGCTCGTCCCGTCGGTGTCGAAGAGCGTCAACTGGCAGTCCAGCCCAGACGTGCTGCCCTCGATCGCCAGGATGTCGAAGATGACCTGGTCCCCAGCATCTACGGCGAGTGAGAAGTAGTCGTCGTCAAAAAAGATCAGCCCATTGTCGATGATCCCGCAGGCCGTGTCTCCTGGCGTCAGCTGCAGTACACCGGCGTTGCCGAAGTTGTCGTTGTTCGTCGAAGACTCGGGCACATCGCAGATCTCCTCTGCGTCGACGCTCATGACGTAGCTGAAGGTCGGGTCGTCCGCCTCGAAGTAGTCCTCCACCTTGATGCGATAGTCACCGCCGTCGATGAGGATGATGTCCAGGTGTGAGTCCGTCGTGCCGCCGGCGGGGTCATCGTCGTTGTAGATGATGAGGTCGTCGGTGTCGTCGTAGAGACTGAGGAACGTGTCCAGGCTGCTGGACCCTGTCGTGTCGATGTCCAGCGTCAGGTAGGTCCAGTCCCCGAGGCTCACCTCGTAGTAGTCACTGTCCGTGGGCTGGGTGTCGGAGTTGATCGTGCCGCAGACGAGCCCATTGCCTGAGATCGTGTCCGCGAGGATTGCCGTGTCGTTGGGCTCGGTCTCCGAGAAGTCGCAGTCGGTGCCGGCGACCTCGTCAATGAGGCCGTCACAGTCGTTGTCGACACTGTCGACCACCTCGGTCGCGCCGGGGTTGATGGTGGCGTCGTTGTCGTTGCAGTCTCCTGCATTCTCCGTGTAGCCGTCGCCGTCGTCGTCACTGCACACCGAGTCCTCGTCGATGTCGCCGTCGCAGTCGTTGTCGAAGCCATCGCAGACCTCGGTGGCCGAGGGGTTGATGGTGTCGTTGGTGTCGTCACAGTCCCCATCGTCCACGGTCACGCCATCACCGTCGTTGTCCGTACCGCAGGGCGGATCTACATCTTCGTCGATCTCCGTGTCACAGTCGTTGGAGACGCCGTCGCAGATCTCAGTCGCGCCGGTGTAGGTGGTGGGGTCACCATCGTCGCAGTCGCCATCGTCTTCGGTCTGGCCGTCCCCGTCGTCGTCGTAGCAGCTGGTGCCTTCGTCCGTGTCGCCGTCGCAGTCATTGTCCTCGTTGTCGCAGACCTCGGGCGCATTGGGGTACGAGCTCGAGTCGCTGTCATTGCAGTCGACGCTGGCCGAGAAGCCGTCGCCGTCGTTGTCCGCTTGGCAGTTGGCGTTGGCTGCACCGGGGCTGCCCTGGTCTCCGTCACCAAACACACCAGAGAGGCCATCCGATGCGCACCAGTTGTCCAGGTCGAGCGCCCCTGCGCTGTCGGTCACCGAGCCGGTCAGGAGCGTCGAGACACCGGGGATGACGTTGAAGGTGGTGCCGGCTTGGATGTCATAAGCGAGGTTGAAGATCTCGGTTCCGTCGGCTGCGCTGAGGACGATCTCGTCCGCAGAGTTGGACAGGTACCAGCCAAGACCGTAAGCCCAGTCCACCGGAGTGTTGCCATTGAGGGTGGTGTCGGCCTCCGGGCCGAGCACGAGGTAGTCCCCAGGACCCAGCACAAGGGGAGCCGTGGGCGAGAGTACGACGGTGTCTGCGCCCGTGTCCTCGAGCGTCCAGCCCGACAGGTCCAAGGCCGAAGTGCTCGTGTTGTAGAGCTCGA
>PBPL01000128.1 GCA_002724675.1 Deltaproteobacteria bacterium
ACTCCGAGTTCTCGGTCACCGACGCTGCAAACCCGGCAGACGACCGGACCTGGCAGGTGCCCGGCTACTTCGAGAAGGCTCTGTACGGCTCGAGCGTGGGGCGCCCCATCCAGGACCTGGCTGCTTTCTTCCGCATCGAAGGGGTGCTCGCCATGCGCTACTACCCTCAGGGGGTGTACCGGCCCGGGCTGCACTGGGGTCATGGAGATGGCTTCAACCCCTGGGGCATGAGCGGACGATGCGGCGAGTTCATTCTGCCCGCCGACATCGAGCCCGACCCCCAGGAATGGGCGGGATATTTCGTCGAAGCGGTCGAAGATAGGCCCAGCATCTGGCACCTGGAAGAGCTCCTCCGCACGGGCTTCGATGTCTTGCGCCAGGAGGGCATGGCAGGGGTAGACGAAGAGCAACTGGAGGGCGACCTGGCGCTGGCCTGGATGGTGGGCATGAGGGTCGCTGAAGGCGCCTGGCTCGAGATGACAGGGCGTGCACTGACAACACCACACTTCTTCCCCCGGAACCACTATCAACGGGACCTCTTGGTCCACCTGACTGAAGCGTTTGTCCTCAACGGCTACTCCCTCAAGGCGCTGCTGGAGGCCATTGTTCTCCACCCCTACTTCAACGCAGGGCAGCCCGACCAGTGTGAGGGATTGGACACGGCCTACTACTTGTCTCCCGTCTTCGACCCATGGGTCATCGACCACGACATTCCCGAGCTGCGACTGAACACGCCGGGCGATGCCGTAAACCGCATTCCGCCCCGGGTCCTGATGGACTCCGCGGTGCAAGCCATGGACTGGCCCGACTTCGATCGGGAGGTGGAAGCCATCTGGGTCAATCCGGCGCTGGACCCTGGGCACGACCACGACGAGGACGGGAACCCCATCGACGAAGATGGCAACCTCCTCGAAGAACCCTCACCCATCAACGAGGACGGCTTCCCCCTCTCTCCCACCTACGCATTCGAGCTGGGCATCGGCATCTTCCTCTTGGACTCGTCCACAGGCTTTCGAAGCAACAACCTCAGCGAGAGCCTCACATGGGAAGAGTCGCTCGGTGGCTGCGTCGATCCGTTCTCCCCGGGCAAGGGCAGCTCCGATGATTGGCTCGACACGTTGATCGCCCAGGCGCCAGAGGACCTGCCGCTCGAAGACCTAGTCGTCGCCCTGAAGGATCGCTTGCTCGCCAAGCCCACGATCGCCACCGGCGACGAGAGGTCCCTCATGGAGAGCCTCCTCGGATACCCGCTCAGCACCCCGGTCGGAACCCTTGAGAATCCCGAAGCCCCCCTACGCAAGGTCTGTGCTGCCCTTCTGTCCTCACCGGACTTCCAGTTGGCTGGTGCGCCAGGGCAAGACCTGGTGGGGACGTCCCCGTCCTTTGTTCCCGAAGGCAGCTCCTCGCGAGCGCTTTGTCTTGAGCTGCTCGACACCATGTTCGAGACCGACGAGGCATCCTGCGACGAGTCCGGCGTCATCCGCCTGAGCAACTAGACCGACACCAGAGAAGCCATTTCATAGACCTGGCTCAGCGCCCGTACGGCTCCCATCAGCAAGCCGATTCGCGTCACGGAACACGAACCGGGCAACGCAGCGCCCTGACCGGTGGCCTGGATCGGGAGGCCGGAAGCGCCAATCCCGGCTAGGATCGTCTCCATGGTCGTGAAGACAGCGGCACCGGATGCCATGCTCAAGGCCCCTCGGCCAGCTCGATGGACCGAGGCCTGTCGCTCTGCTGTAGGAGGCCCCAAGGCCTGGCATACAGTGGTTCTCGGCGCGCTCGCTCTCGTGTTCGGGACATCGGGCGTCGCGCAGGCGCACACAACCCTCTACTTCACGAACCTGACCGACGGCGTGCCCTCTTGGGAAGAGTCCAACTTCCTGGTCGAGGGCTATCACACCACCGACGGTGGGGCGACCTTGGACGCCGCCCACATACACAGCGACAGTTGGACTCAGGGCAATGCCTACGCCTACGGCCACGCGGACGATGCCAACTGGATTGTCTTCTCGGCACCCGGAGATCTGCTAGCGCCCGTAAACTTCTACATCGCCCGGCGATCAGGCTCCCAGCAATTCGTAGCCTCTTCGGGGGCCCAGGTCTCCGTCTCTGGAAGCGTCGGCGACCTCTTCGCCTTCCCAACGACAGCGGAGTGGAGCGACCTGGATTGGGTCGCTCTGCACGTCACATCGGGCGAACTGGGCGTGGACAACTTCAACATGTTTGCCTGCCCCGACCCCACGATTCCAGGGCCATTCAACGTCGGAGAAGGTGGGGGCACGATCCTCTTCGGCTCCACCGAGAACCAAGCTCAAGCCGCCAACTGGGATCTGGACGGCGATGGCGAGTTCGATGACGGCATCGGCTTTCTCGCCGCGTTCGACGCAACCAATATCGACGGGCCGGCGACCGTCTCCGTTGCACTCCAGGTGTCGGTGGACTGCGGTGATGCTGGGGTCCTGACGAGCTCGGTGGCTAGTGAGGTGAACGTCCTCAACGTCGCGCCCACCATCGACACCCTGACGATTCCCGACACCGCGCAAGAAGGCGAGAGCCTCACCCTGGAGATCGACTTCTCCGATCCCGCAGCTGCTGACACCCACACCATTGATTTGGACTTTGGCGATTCTTCCACCGTCCAAGCAGCCAGCACCTCCGAGTCCCACGCATACGTGGATGAGGGCCTCTATACGGTCACCGCCACGGTCACCGACGACGACGGAGAGAGCGACCAGCAGACCAGCGAGATTCACATCTCCAATGTAGCCCCGACCATCGACTCCATCTCCATGCCCGACGGCCTGGAAGGGCAGAGCCTCTCGTTCAGCGCCACAGCGAGCGATCCCGGAATCAATGATGTACTCAGCTTTGCTTGGGACTTCGGCGACGGCAACTCCGCTACTGGCCTGAGTGCAAGTCACGCCTATGTGGACGACGGCGCTTACTGGGTGACCTTCACGGCAGATGACGGCGATGGCGGACTGACGGAAGAGGCTCACTGGGTGACCGTCACCAACGTCGCACCCACGGTGGATGTGCCGGTCGTGGCGAGCACTGTGAACGAAGGCGACATTGTGTCCCTATCGGCCACAGCCACGGACCCCGGCGGTGACGTCGTCTCCTGGACCTGGGACTTCGGCGATGGGACCCCAGGCTCATCCGGCAACCCCGTGTCACATACCTGGGCCGACGAAGGCAGCTACACGGTAGTGGCCACCGCCAACGACGGTGACGAGGGCCTGGGCTCAAACAGCACAACGGTGGAAGTGCAGAACGTCCCCCCATCCATCACGAGCCTCGCCCTGCCCGACGCCGAGGAAGGCAGCCCAGTCCTACTCAGTGCGGTCGTAACGGACCCGGGCGCTGATGCCCTGACGGTGTCCTGGGACCTCGGAGACGGGGCCACCGCCACGGGTAGCTCGGTGACCCACACCTACGCAGACCAGGGCACCTACACCATCAACGCAGAGGTCACCGATGGCGACGGCGGGAGCGACAGCTTGGGGGGGACGGTCGTCGTCACGAACGCCAGCCCAACAATCAGTTCCTTCACAGGCAATACGACGGGTCAGGAGGGCCAAGAACTCACGTGGACAGCTGCCGTCACCGACCCCGGCGGAGGAGACTCGCTCAGCTACTCCTGGGACTTCGGAGACGGCGCGACCGCGGCCTCGGGAGCGACACAGCAACACAGCTACAGCGCGAGCGACACCTATGTGGTGACCCTGACCGTCACCGACGGTGACGGAGGAACCACATCCGCCAGCCTCAACGTCACGATCTCCAACGATGGGCCGAACATCACTTCAATCTCGGCAACCACGGGCCAAGAGGGAAGCCCCGTGACCCTCTCTGCCACCGCCACCGACCCCGACAACGACACCCTGACGTTCTCGTGGAGCCCCGGAGATGGAAGCGACCTCCTCGGTGGCGATACCGCGACCCACATCTATCAAGAGGATGGCACCTACACGGCAGCCCTCAGCGTCACAGACTCCGAGGGGCTCCTGTCCTCGGCCACAGTGGCCGTGTTCGTAACCAATGCGTCTCCGCTCCTATCGGCGACCTCAATCCCCACGGAAGGACTGGAGGGGGAGACGGTCACCTTCTCGGCGGAGGCAACCGACCCATCGCCCACCGACGAGGCCAACCTCACCTACACGTGGACCTTTGATGACGGCTCGGACCCCAAGACGGGGGCCACCGTCACTCACGAGTTCCCCGACAATGGGAGCTACTTCGTCACCGTCACCGTGGCGGACCCAGATAGCGGGTTGGACTCAGACGACGACACCATTCACATCACCAACGTCGACCCTACGATCACCACCACTCCACCGGACGCTGCGCTGGTCGGTTCGCCCTACCACTACCAGCCCACGGCATTCGACCCGGCCGACTCGCAGCTGATCTGGACGCTGAGCCCATCGGCTCCTCCTGGCATGACGGTCCATCCGACCACCGGCGCCGTGAGCTGGACCCCTGATGGCGACGACGCGCTCTCGGCTTCTGTGGCCGTGACGCTCCAGGTCGACGATGGCGATGGTGGACTAGGCCTCCAGAGTTGGACGATCTCCGTCAGTCATCCGGACAGCGATGGCGATGGCATCACCGACAACTGGGAGACGCTCAATGGACTCGACCCCGACGATCCCGACGATGGCCTGACTGATGACGACGCAGACGGCCGCTCCAACCTGTTCGAATTCGAGAACGGCACAGATCCCAACGACTACAACGGCCCCCCAGCCCCCGAGGTCCTGGAGCCCGACGCCGGTCAAGAACTGAACACAGCCACCCCCGACCTGGTCGTCAGTAACCCCTCGTCTTCCACATCCGAAGCGCTGAGCTACGAGTTCGAAGTCTACGCAGACCCCGACCTGACTCAGTTCATGGCTGCGACCTCGGCAGTCCCGCAAGGAACCGACGGGACCACAAGCTGGAAAGTGGATGTCCCGCTGCCAGAGAGCACGCTGTTCTATTGGCGATCTCGCATCACGGACGCCTGGGTAACGGGCCCCTACAGCGATGTAGCGACCTTTCTCGTCGACGCGGAGGAGTCCCCGCCCCCGAGTCCAACCGCCGTCTACCCCACCTCTGGGGAGACGGTGGCACAGACCTACCCGGAGTTGGTGTGGTCGGCTGTCCAGGACGTCGACGGCGATGAGGTCTGGTACAGCATCGAGATCCGCGAGCTGGACACACAGGTGATCGCCTTCACGGCGGACGACGTCGAAGACCCCGGAGAGGGCGTCACTGTGACCTGGCAGGCCCCCGTCCTGCTGAGCGAAGACCAGTGGTTCGAGTGGGCGGTGATGGCCGTGGACGAGACTGGCCTCGCGAGCGACTGGAGCCCCTCCGAGCCCTTCTTCTACTCCGTCCAAAATGCCGCCCCGCGCAACATCGCTTGGGTGGAGCCCGAGCCGGGAGCGGACCTGGCGACCTCCACCCCAGAGTTGACCGTAAGCGCGGGAGACGACCCTGATGGCACGATCGTGCAGTACCTGTTCGAAATCGACCGAGAGCCCGAGTTCGGAACAGATGACTACCAGAGTCGCCTCCTGGACCCCTCCGGCACGGAGACGATCACTTGGTCTCTGGAAGACGACGAGCTTGAACTGCCCACAAACACCGGGTTCTACGCTCGGGTCCGAGGCTACGATGAAGAGGGCCTCGCCTCTGTCCCAGCCACAACCGACTTCTTCGTCCGCGGCGAAGAAGAACCACCCCACACCCCCCAACTCTTGTCGCCCGAACACGACGCGACGTCGCTCGAGTCGCCCCCGACCTTTGTTGCCACACGCGTGGAGGACCCGGAGGGGGACCTCGTCTTCTATGAGTTTGTCGTCGCTCTGGACACCCGCTTGGAAGACTCCGTGGTCGCCTCCCCCGCCGTTCTTGGAGGCGCGGGCTCGGCTGGAAACGTAGACACGACCTCTTGGACCCCGACCGAAACTCTTCCCGGGGGTGAGCTGTACTGGTCAGCCCGAGCGGTCGACAGCTTCGGAAATGCCGGAGACTGGGCCGATCCTCATCGCTTCGCCCTAGCCTCCGAGCCCGCTGGCGTAGAGCCGCCTGCGGACTGCAACTGCACGGGTGCCCGCATGGTCACGGGCGAAGAACCCGGCAGCATTCCCGTGGTGCTGCTGACCCTCACCTTAGTGCTTCTCCAGCGGCGACGCCGAGCCATCATGAGGCCGGTCAGCAACAGGAGTGCTGGACACCAGTCCTGCACGGTCGTCGAAGACACCGTGCAGTGACAGTCTGAGTTCGAAGCGTCCCCACCAACACCGGCATCGTCGGAGTCAGAGAGGTCGCCATCGTCGCCTGAGGGGTCGTCCTCTCCGAACGTATCGTCATCGCCTCCACCCGAGCTGTCGTCGTCATCACCGCCACCCAATTGCTTGGCCAACACGTCCCACACCGGATCGCAGTGCTGAGCCGAGTCACTGTCCGCTGAGCACTCGAGAGGGCCCAGCAGCTCCCCAAACTCGAACAGCGGCGCGAAGGTGGCACCGTCATCGGAGCTCAGCGACAAGGCGAAGGGGTGCTGGTTGATGTCCACCGCGGCAAAGAGCCCCCGATGGTCCGCCGCGATCCCGAGGCTATGGGGCGCCCCATCCACGGCCACAAACTCCAAGCCATCAGACGACCGATAGAGGCCCGAGTCCCGAGTTGCCAGCCAAACGGCTCCGCTCGGATCGATGGCCATGTCGTCCATGGTGTCTTCGAGCATCAACACTTGCTCTACGGCACCGCCGAAGTCATCAAGGCGAAGCAGGTGGTTGCTCGATGGGGCGTTCACGACCAGCCACGCTGTGCTCCCGTCGTAAGACACGGCCCGAACGTCCACCAGGACCTGGACGCTGTCGTCGACCGGAAAGTCGAGGTCCATGGACGACCAGGTCGCTCCCGAGTCTTCGCTCTTGAGCACATGGGCGCTGAGTGGGTTGAACCAGTTGGCGGTCGTCCACACCACACCCTGCCCTCCCGACGCGAAGACCAGGTCTCGAAACAGCCTGTTCTCCACCTCCACCGACGCTGGAGACCAGCTCAGCCCGCCATCGTTGGAGATGCGGATCCCGTTCACGACCTCGTCACCCAGCGCCCCCAGAGTCGCCACAGCTCGATCCCCATTGGCGGGATCAAACGCGAGGTCGGCAACCAAGGCATCCGTCAGGCCCAGGGGCGCCACCCAGTTGCAGCCGTCGACCGAGCGATAGACGGACTCCCTGGCGTCGAGCAGAGACTCGGACAAGAGTCGGGTGCTCGCCAGGAGGACACCGTCTTGGTTCTGATGGTAGTTGGGCAACACCGTCGTCAGGTCGCGGATGATGGTCTCGTGACAAACCCAACGAAACGAATCGCCATCCTCGGCGAGCAACAAGCCAAAGGTGGTCTCGAGACCGATGGACGGCCCATCTCCCCCTCGTTCCACCAGGTCAATGGTCTGGGGAAGAGCCCCCGCATGGGCCCAGACCAAAGACGGCGTCGCCAACCCGACGACAGCCAGCAAGAAGCTCAGCGACCGCACCGTGGGACCATAGCCTTTCCGGAGTCGGCCACACTCTAGGGGACCGAACTCAAAGCCCCCGCACCGCTGTCATTCCACTGCCCCTCCACCGCCCGGAAGTCCACGCACTGACCGGTGCCACTGGGACATGGGAAGCACGGGCTGGGAGTGCCCGAGCAAAGCAAAAACCCATAGTCGGTAATGTCGACGACTCCTTCGAGGACACTGTTCTCGATTTGAGATGCGTCGCCGGTAAAGTCGCCCTCCACCGTCAAGCCGTAGACCGTCATTTCACCCATCGCGCTCTGGAGGTCGACGTCCACGGGCCCCACTTCGAAGTGGGGAGCCACATAGATACCAGAGGCACTGACCGTGTTGAGGGTCATGTCCTGAGCACACGTTCCGTTCTCAGCCGGCGCGCCCAACATCGAGATCACATTTCCCGAAGACGACACACCCGTCGGGCTGAGCAAGAGCGCGTAGTCACCCACATACGTCAGCACAAGTGAGCCAAAAGCAGCGGGCTCCTCCACCGTAACGGTGTCCCAGTCGAGGCAGTAGGTAAGCCCCAGGAAGTCCGAGCCTGGGTCACCTCCATCGTCGTCATCGTCGTCGTCGTCATCGCCGTCATCGTCGTCATCGTCGTCGTCATCGTCGTCGTCATCGTC
>PBPL01000129.1 GCA_002724675.1 Deltaproteobacteria bacterium
CAGGTGAAAGAGGCGTATCGCATTGCCAACGAAGCCGGCACCGTCGGCCCACTGCTCCATCGCCTCTTCCACAAGAGCTTCGCTGTCGCAAAGCGAGTGCGAACCGAGACCGGAGTGGGCGCAGCGACTCTTTCGGTGGCGCAGGCGGCCGTCGACATGGCCGATGTCGTCTTTGATGACTTGAGTAGTCACCCGGTGCTCTTGTTGGGAGCCGGAGAGATGTCGGAGTTGGCTCTGCGAGGCTTCAAGGCGCGCGGTGTCCAGGACCTGTGGGTGGCTAATCGCACCATTAGTCGGGCGACAGAGGTGGCGACGGGACTCTCTGCCGGTGTTGTGCCCTGGGACCAGAGAGCGCGCTTCTTGGCGCAGGTGGATGTGGTGTTGTGCTCGACCGGAGCCAGGAGTTCGGTCCTGACCAGGGACGATGTGCTCGCTGTGCGCAAGGCGAGAAAGGGGAGGCCGCTGCTGCTCATCGACATCTCGGTGCCTCGAAACCTCGACCCCGGCATCAACGATTTGTCTGGCGTCTACATGTTCGATATTGATGACCTGGGTCAGGTGGTTCAGGTCAACCAGGAGGCTCGTCAGCGCGAGGCTGCTCGGGCCGAGCAGATTGTCGAGCAGGAGGTCAGCCGGTTCGAACGGATGCTGTCCGATGTGCACCTAGCTCCGCTGCTCCGAGCGCTGCACCGGCGAATGGCGTCGGACAGTGCGCAGGAGGTGGAGCGCAGTCTGCGAGTGTTGACGCCCATTCTCTCCAAGCTGGATGAGGCGGAGAGATCCCTTGTCTCCAATGCCTTGACCCGTATGTCGACCGCCCTGGGCAAGCGCTTCCTGCACCACCCAATGCAGCGCCTCAAGGACCTGGGCAATGAGGGAGAAGGTGGACAGCTGGCGGAGATCGCGGAACTGTTCGGGGTCGGTACGGTGCTCGTGTCCGTGCCCGACGACAACACCGAGGCGCATGAACCGGGCTACGACCCCGACGGTGAGGCCCCGGCGTCGCGCGATTCGATGACAGTGAGTTCCGCGATCCCTGCCGCGAGCGGCGACGAGAACTGAGTGTCCAACCAACTCCGTATAGGCTCGCGAGGCTCGAAGCTGGCTCTGTGGCAGAGCCACCACGTCGCCCAGTTGCTGGAGGCGGCGCATGGGGATGCGCTGGACGTGGACGTGCAGGTGTTCTCCACCCGTGGCGATCGGATTCAGGATCGACCGCTCCCAGAGATCGGTGGCAAGGGCTTGTTTACTGAGGAGCTAGAGCGGGCGCTCCACGAGGGTGAGATCGACGTTGCCGTTCACTCACTCAAGGACCTACCAACGGACTCACCTTCGGGGCTCGATGTCTTGGCGATGCCCCAGCGAGCAGACCCCAGGGATGCCTTGGTGGTGCGCCAAGACCATCTGGAGGCATTCGTCGATTCGGTCGACGAGAGCGATCCTTTCGGCGTCCTCCCCAAGGGTGGGGTGATCGGAACCAGCAGTCTTCGGCGCGCTGCGCAGCTGAGGAGACACTCCAGCGAGCTCGTGCTGCACGACATTCGGGGCAATGTAGACACCCGGCTACGCAAGCTGGACGAGGGTGGCTACGACGGGATCCTCTTGGCCTGCGCCGGGCTCGATCGTCTCGGTCTCGGCGATCGCATCTATCGTCGGCTCGATGGGATGTGGCTGGGTGCTGCGGGTCAAGGCGCCATTGCCATTCAGGGTCGAGCGGGTGATCAGGAGACTCTGCGCTGGTTGGTGGCGATTGATCATGGCCCCACGCGACTAGAGGTGACCGCGGAGCGCACCTTGCTGCACGTACTCGAAGGAGGTTGCTCGCTGCCCTTGGGGGTTCGCGCTGAGGAGGTGGAAGGAGGCCTCTGTCTGTCCGCGGTCTTGCTGACGCCAGAGAGTGATCTCGAGGTGCGCTCGGAGCGCAGTGGTGCGGCAACGATGGATGGGGCGCGACGCCTGGGCCAGGACCTCGCGAAGGATCTGATGGCTCGAGGAGGAGAACGAGTCCTGGCTCGGGTCCGAGGACACCAGTGATGGGCGGTGGTCTCTCGGGTCTTCGTATCGGGATAACTCGAGCCGCGGAGCAGGCTGAGAGCCTGTCGCGGCTGATTGAGCAGCGCGGTGGGGAGCCGATCCTCCTGCCCGCTCTTTGTCTGCGGGAGCCGCCGAGTTGGGCACCGTTCGACGACGCTGCTGCGCTCCTCCCCGACGGCTTCGATGGCATCGTTTTCACATCGGCCAACGCAGTCGAGCGAACCCTCGATCGCCTCACCATCTTGGGTGTCGATGCCGGCGACGTCCTGGATGGTCTTTTGACCGTAGTCGTGGGGACCGCGACGTCAGAGATGGTGGCGAGTCGGGGTCTTGTGCCCGACATCGTGCCCGAAGAGTTTCACTCGGAGGGTCTGCTGGAAGCCCTGGAGTCCAGGGTCGCCTCCGGGCTGCGCGGGACTCGCTGGTTCCTTCCGCGAGCCCTGGTGGCCCGGGATGTCCTGCCGCGTGGACTCGAGGCCCGGCGAGCCCAAGTGATCGCTGCCCCCGTCTACGAGGTGGGACCTCCGCTGGATCCCGAGCCGATTCTTGCTCGTCTCGAGCAAGGGCTGGACGTGGTGACCTTTGCCTCCGGATCGGCGGTGACCAACCTCCAGGCGCTGGTGGGGGATCGCTGGGGCGAACTCCTGGATGGCGTCGCTGTGGCGGCGCTGGGGCCGGTCACCGCGGATGCTTGTGTGGATGCTGGGCTCCGGGTGTCTATACAGCCGCCGGAGGCACGCATGGAAGCGCTGGTGGAATCCACCGTTGCCTGGGCCGCCGAGGGCGCGGGCGCGGGCCGCGCGTAGCGGTCTAGAGCGTGAGCTTCAGGTCATCCACGAGGGCGCCTGGGAGCCGGGCGCTGTCTGTGGATCGTCGCTCGTAGGTGCCCGAGTCCAGCAGGAGTTCTCGGCTGTCGGTCAGGCCGACCAGCTGCTCTCCCAGGATCCGGTAGACGGTGTCGTCGAAGCGCATAACGTTCACGGGAGCGACGACCTGTCCGTTCTCGACCCAGAGTGTCGCGAAGCGAGTCATCCCAGTGACTCTGCAGGACGGTCGATCCGAGTAGTTCAAGTACCAGAGGTTGTTCACGTAGATGCCGGTGCCCAGCTCCTGTAGCACCGAGTCGGTTGCTAGATCGCCGGCGCCCAAGTCCAGGGATTCCGGCCGCTCGTGGCTGCCTGCTCCGTTGGTCGCCACCCCGTATTCCTGAGCAGAGCGCGGCGATACGAGTGGGTCCTTGTAGTTGCCATCCACGAACAGGTCCACCTGGTCGGGCTTGAGAAAGCCGCCGGACTCGAAGGATGGGGCCAGGCCATCTCGCGTGTTCTCGCGCAAGTCGAAGCCACTCTTGAGGTGGGCTTCTCCTTCGACCGCGCGCAAGAGCGGGCTTCGCTTCGTGCGCTGGGCCTTCAGACCGAAGCCGCCCCAGCACATGAGAGACAAGATCTCGTAGAGGGCGGTGGGGGCTAAGTACGCCCGGTAGCGACCTGGCTCGATGGTGCGCGGGGACCGCTCGATGACCCCCAACTGCCGTCGTCCTGACTCCACCTTGCGCTGGAACGCCTCTAGCTCCCACTCCGTGCCCGCATAGCCACACTTCACCGCCTTGTCTGCTTGGTGATAGAAGCTCCAGTCGAAGTGGAAGCTGTCGGTGGTGAACAGGTTGCGTTGACCCAGGGAGTTGGCAAATCCGGTGTGGATAGCGCCCGAGGCATAGATGCCTACGAGGTCTGATCCACCACACTCGCCCAGAATGGAGTCGACCACCTCACCCGACTCGGGGAGTTGGTTCTTGGCGGTTCGGTCGGTGGACTGAACGTCCTTGGAGTAGAGCAGATAGGGGTCTTCGGGCAGATAGGGGATCAAGTCGCGTAGGACACTCAACTGGGTCGCGGCCCGATCGCGGTCGATGGCAGGGTCCCCGCTCAGTGTGATGCGCGCCGAGGCATGGCGAGAACCGTCGATGAGATCGAGCTCCAAGGTGGCTTGCTGGACGTGCCCCGCTTGTCGCACTGTGCCCTTGTTGAAGCGAACAAAGTCGGATTCCTCACCCCGCAGGAAGAGCGTCAGCACCTCGTCGCCTTGCAGCTGGGTGCAGAGATCGTCGGACAGATCAGAGAATGGATTCAGCATCGGACTATGCACCTCCGAAGACCGACACCTTGTCGAATAAGCACGGTGGCGAGGCGTGCCCAACGCGGACACATTGATTGGGCTCACCCTTGCCGCAGTACGGGGAGCCGAGGACATCGACCGTGTCTTCGTTGCCCACCCCCTTCAAGCTGCGCCAAAAGGTGGCCGAAACCCCTCGGTAGTTGGGCTTCTTGACCACCGTGGTGAGCTCACCGTTTTCGATGAGCTGCGCCCACTCGCAGCCGAACTGAAACTTATTCCGGGAGTCGTCGATGGACCACGAGCAGTTGGTCTTCATGTAGACGCCTTGCTCCACCTGGCCAATCAACTCGTCCAAGGTGCTCTCGCCGGACTCGAGATTCAGGTTCGCCATCCGGTCAATAGGAGGCCGGTTCCAACTGGCGGCTCGGGAATTGGCCACGCCTTCGATCCCTGCGCGCTTCTGCGAGACCACGCCTCCCAGGGGCCGCTCGAGGATGCCGTTGCGAATGATGTGCTCGCGGGTGGCGGGCAGGCCGTCGTCGTCGCAGCCATAGCTGGCGAACTCGTCCTTGCGGGTGGGGTCGTAGGTGATGTTTAGGAGGTCTGAGCCGTAGCGGTAGCTCCCGAACATATCCAGGGTGACGAAGCTCGTTCCAGCGTAGTTACGCTCATCTCCCAGAATGCGGTCGAGCTCCAGCGGGTGTCCGATGCTCTCGTGGATCTGCAGCAACATCTGATCGGGAGCCAGGACGAGGTCCATGTCTCCTTCGGGACAGTTGGGTGCAGTCAGCAACTGGACCGCTTCCTCTGCGATCTGCGGCCCCGCCGTACGGAAGTCCCCCGTGTCCAGGACCTCTAGGCCGCCTTGCCGGCAGTAACCACGCGCTGCGAAGGTGCGCTGCTGGGACTCTGTGCCTTTGTTGGCGACGACGCCCAGATCGGGGACCAGGTAGCTCATGTGTTGCAGAGCTCTGGCGCCATCGGTGGTCAGATAGAGAGACTCTTCCTCGGTGAACCAGAGCGACGCCTCCCAGTCGACGATGGCGTCGTTGGTCTTTAGCTGGCCGCAGATCTCCCGCAGAAGATCGATTTTCTGCGTCAGAGGTACCGAGTCCCAGGGGATCTCCACGGGGCTGGAGTACTCCAGCTGAGGTCGAGGCATGGCGACCTTGCGGTAGTCGACCACGCACTGGTCTTGGGTGCGCTGCGCCCAGGTGAGAGCTCGCTGGGCTGCCTCGCGAAGTCCAGACTCACTGAGGTCAGACGTGGCTGCGTAGCCGAGCCCCCCTCCGTCCATGACGGTGAGCATGGCTCCCACATCGGTGGATGTGTTCACCGGCTGCAAGATGTCTTGGCGTACCCACAGTTGTTCGGTGCGGGTGCTCACCAAGCGGAGTGAGCAGAAGTCGACAGCGGGCGCTGCGGCCTGAAAACGAGCCTGAATGGTTTCGTGCACGGCATTCTCCCGTAGAGGAGCCGCACAGTACACCGTAGGCCTGGGGTAGGGAAGAACGAGAACGGATCGACAGGGTGTTGAGTCGCTGAGGCTGGGTGCTGTTCCAATTGCAGGCTACTCTGTCAGTTCTGACCATCAGGCTGCTGGAGTCGGTTGTGCAGAGAGGGCCTCGAATGATGCGACGTATTGTCTGTCTGGGCATGACCGCGCTGTTGCTGCAGGGCTGCGGCACGGACCTGGAGTCTGTCCTCCAATTTACGTATCCACTGATCTCGGGGGACTACGCAATTGGCTATCACTCGCCGGAGGGACGGTTTGGCATTGGCAAGTCGTCGCTCACTCTGGATGGGACGGTCGAGGGTGACATCTTGGGTCCCAACGGTGCCACTTACACCATCACCGGCGGTCTGAGCCCGACGATGGAGCTGCAGATTGACATCACGGGCCCCGATGGGACCGTCGACTTTCAATGGCTCGGCGGGACTGTCGACGAGCACGGGGTGATTGAGGGCGACTTCGTGTTGGATGGAGCCGAGAGCAGCTTCGCCGGGTCCAAGAACAATGAGATCACAGAAGGCGACCCCGATCACAGCTTTGATGGCACGTATGACCTCACGGCAACTCTGGGTGAGGAGGAGAGGGGAAGTACGGTCTTTCACGTGGACCAGGGACACTTCGACCTGCACCTAATCGATCTGGATGACAACCTGTTCGAGGCCTCTGGCTATGTGACCTCGGATGGCACCTTTGTGCTGGGAGAGGTCTCGACGACCGCAGAGGGTCAATTCCTCGCCGAGGGCAATGTTGACCAGGAGTCGTTCGAGATATCAGGCTTGTTTCGGTTGGGAGACAGCGTTGGCGTGCTCTCGGGTGGGAGGGCCGACTGATGTCCTCGATCGACAAGGTGTCCTTGTGGCTGGCGCCACTCTCGGCAGCGGTGCTGTTTGCTCTCCCCGTGGCGTTCGCGCCGCCCTCGGTTCATGCGTTCTCTTTGGAGGAGTTCGACAAGGGCTTCGGCGCCTGGAAGATGTCTCCACGCTATGTGGGTCGCAGCAGCCGCCCAGGTTGGTCCATCGGCACTCGTGCTGGCGAAGAGGCCGCCATGAACTCCCCGACGACGGCCTACACCACCTATTACTGGAAGCTCTTGTCCGAGGTGGACTTGGGCAAGGCGGTCTCGCCGGTGCTGGAGGTCAAGTACGACTTCCTGGGCAACAACTACGAGTCTTTTGCCGTGCAGGTCGGCCCCATCGGTGCGCGAAGGAGTGCGGACTACACCACTCTGTACGAGGTGACAGAGGCAACGGGAGGCGAGTCGACCGAGGTGGTCGATCTGTCCGAGTACGTGGGTCAGGAGGTGACAGTTCGGCTCCTGCTAAAGAAACGATACGGCGTCGTGGAGCGGCGGACCGGTCTCTACGTTTACCGGCTCGGGATCCGATCCGATGTGAGCTTCGAGCCAACGCCCACGGAGCCTGAGCTTGTCTCGGTGGGTGCGTTTAACGTGCAGGTGTTTGGCAAGAGCAAAATGAGGAAGGCCGATGTGCCCGAGATCCTCGGCCAGATGATCGCTCGCTACGACCTCCTGGCATTTCAGGAGATTCGAGATGCCAGCGGCCAGGCTCTCGAGGAGCTTGCCGGAATCCTCGCTGATCAGACTGGCGATGCGTTTGAGCATGTGGTCAGTGATCGGCTGGGCCGGACCCGCAGCAAGGAGCAGTACGCCTATTTTTACCGACCCGACAAACTGACTCTGGTGGACTCGTATCACTTCGACGACGGACCGGAGCCGGATGACGATGTGTTCGAGAGAGAGCCCTTTGTCGCTCTCTGGGACACCGTGGCGGGAGACCTCGACTTCGCAACGATCGTGGTCCACACCTCTCCGCGTCGCGCGGAGGAAGAGGTCGACGCCTTGGCCGATGTGGTCGCAGATGTCGTCAATCAATGGGGCGAGACAGACATCGTTGTCCTCGGTGATTTTAATGCCGGGTGTAGGTACCTCAGCCAGGAGCAGCTGTCGGCTCTTGCTCTCTGGACCAACCCCGATGCGTCGTGGTGGATCAGCCAGGACGCGGACACGACGGTCTCATCGACGCACTGTCCATACGACCGCATTGTCACCTTGGGGTCCTTGACGGACGGTGTGGTGGAGGGCTCGAGTCAGGTCTACTTGTTCGACCAGGACTTGGTCCTCAGCAACGAGATGGCTCGTACGGTGAGCGACCACTATCCGGTCGAGGTGGTCCTGGACGTGGCGGGCTTGCCCTGAGCCCCTCGTTGCCTTCCCGCACGACCATTGCCCGGAGGAACAGCCTGGGAGGGTTTATTCGGGCTGGGTCGCGATAGCGCCGGCTCCAGATCGCCTCGGGTCGCCTACGGCCTCGAGACCACCATCTCCCCGCAGCCGGGCCGAGTGAACGCCGCCAAAGTAGAGGTGTCGCCCTTCAAACACAGACAGCTCTCGGGAGGAGCCCGCAATGGCTTGGATGAAGCCCTCTCCTTGCCCCACATCCTCCACGTGTACGGAGCTCTGCTCCACGTGAATGCGGGGTGCCATGACCGAGTCTTCGAGGGACATATTCTCGTCCACAAGGTTGCGGATCACCTGGAGCATTGCGGTGCGGATTCGGTTCGAACCGCCGGTCCCCATGGCCACTACCCCGCCGTCTTGCTCCACGAGAAGGGAGGGAGTCATCATCGTACGGAACGGTGCACCCGGCGGTCCTCGATGGAAGCCTAGGGGGTGAATGTCTTCCTCGCCCAGGAAGTTGTTGACGGTGAGCGACAGCCCGGGCCAGAGGGTTCCGCAGGTCTCCCCATTGGACGAGGTGAACGCCACGGCGTTGCCCGCTCGATCCACAACGGACAGGTGGGTCGTGTTGCCGGGAATACTGCCCTTGGGCGGCGTGATCGTTGGCACTTCTCCGATGATGCTGTGCTCGAGGGCCTCCCGCACGAAACCAGCGTGTCGATTGAGGGTCTCTTCACTGAGCAATCGCGCCACGCTGTCCGGTTCGAAGAGTGCTTCGTCGAACCCTTCGGCTCGGGCTCGCTCGGTCGCAGACATCACGCGGGCGAGCGCGCGGGCGGACCAGAGGCGATCTTCGCCCTTCTCCAGGTGGTCCAGGAGATGCAGCCCAAACAGGAGCAGCGCACCGCCGGAGCATGGAGGGGGCGGAACGTGCAGGGTCGAGCCCCGGAATGACACTGAAAGCGCCTCGGTCCAGCGCGGCTCGAACTGATCGAGGTCTGCCATTCCCAGCGAGCCATGGGGCGGGCCGAAGCAATCCACTAAGCTCTGTGCGTGCTCGCCCCGCACAAAAGGCTCGGCTCCTTGCTCCGCAAAATCGCGGAGGGCCCGCGCCACTTGTGGGCAGCGGACCATCGCGCCTTCCTGCAGAGGTCGGTCGTTGGGTGCGAAGATAGCCTCTGACTCTGGGGTCAGTCGCAAGATAGGCTCGAGCATGGTCGCCACCACTTCGGTGGCCGCTGTGGCAACCCAACCTTCTTCCGCAATGTGGAGCGCGTGCTCGGTGAGCTGAGTCAGGGGCAGAGTGCACCACCTCCGATGGAATGCCTCGATGCCTGCAGCGACGCCTGGCACCGCGACTGCGCCCCGGCCTGCTGTGAAGATCTGGAAGGTGGGCCCATAGTCGACCCGGAGCGCCCGGAAGTCTCGTGGCTCCAGGCCGTGGTCTAGCCCAGGAAAGATGGAGAAGCAGTCCAAGACATGGACCGATCCCGTAGCGCCGTCGCGGACTGTGAACAGGCCGCCGCCGCCGAAGCCCATCAAGAGGGGCTCGCACACGGTCGACGTGAGGGCGGCCGCGACGGCAGCGTCCATCGCATTGCCGCCCGCTTCGAGCGCTGAGATCGCCGCAGCGGTGGTTTCGGCATGGCCTGTGGCCACAGCGCCGAGGCCTGAGGAGGCTTTCATGACTGCCGAAGGTACCAGGCTGTGCGCCGCTGCGCTACGTCCCGGGAAGGAGGGCCCTCTGGCCCTCGGGGCGCCCTTCGGGCATCCTACCCGCCATGTCAGCAACAGGCGCCCGTTTTCCGACCCTACGCCTCCGCAGACTGCGGAGCTCTCCTGCCATTCGGGACCTCGTCCGCGAGACTTGGTTGCGCCCCGAGATGTTTGTTCTCCCCCTGTTCGTCGTGCCCGGCGAGGGTGTGAAGGACGAGATCCCGTCCATGCCCGGTCAGTTCCGCTGGTCGGTGGATCGGATCGCGGAGCCCGCAGCAGAAGCTCTTGAGTTGGGCCTGAAGAGCTTGATCCTCTTCGGGGTCCCCGAGGCCAAGGATGCTCGAGGAAGCGACGCGGACATCGATGACGGCATCGTCCAGCGGGCCCTTCGGGTGCTCGCAGAACAGGTGCCGGACATCTTGCGCATCACGGACGTGTGCCTGTGTGAATACACCGACCATGGTCACTGCGGCTTGATTCGTGATGAGGATGTGGACAACGACCCGACCCTGGTTCGCCTGGCGCAGGAGGCTTTGTCGCACGTCCGCGCTGGAGCGCAGGTCATTGCGCCGTCGGACATGATGGATGGTCGCGTCGCGGCCATCCGCATGGCGCTGGATGACTCGGGCCACGCCTCGATCCCCATCTTGAGCTATGCGGCGAAGTATTGCTCCGGTTACTACGGTCCGTTCCGTGACGCCGCCGACAGTGCCCCTTCGTTCGGAGACCGCACCACCTATCAGATGGACCCCGCCAATGGCAGGGAGGCCTTGCGTGAGGTGGACGAAGACATCGCCGAGGGGGCAGACATGATCATGGTGAAGCCGGCCTTGGCGTACCTGGACGTCGTGCGTGAGGTGCGAAGATCGTGGGACGGCCCCTTGTTTGCCTACAACGTCAGCGGTGAGTACGCCATGGTCAAGGCGGCAGCTGAACGCGGCTGGATCGACGAGCGGCGGGTGGCCATGGAGAACCTGCTGTCCATTGCTCGCGCAGGCGCAGACGGCATCCTGACCTACCACGCCCTGGATGCTGCACGGTGGTTGAAGGATGGCTGAGGCAAAGGCGGGGCGGCGGCCGACTCTATACCTGGTGGATGGCCCGAACATTGCGTTCCGGGCTCACTACGGGATCCGGGGGTTGACCAACTCCAAGGGGGAGGCCACTGGCGCTCTGTTTGGCTACACCTCGATGCTCTTCAAGCTCGTCAAGGAGTACGAGCCGGACTACATCGCGCTGTGCTGGGACCCCAAGGGAGGCAACTTCCGGCACGAGATGTATCCCGAGTACAAGGCGGGCCGCTCTGCGATGCCCGATGAGCTCGCAGCCCAGATGCCCCTCTTCCCCGACCTCGCTGATGCGCTCGGCATTCGTCACATTGTGATCAACGGGTACGAGGCGGATGACGTCATCGGGACGCTCGCGGTGCGTCACAAGGACACCTGTGACGTCACGATCGTCACCGGCGACAAGGACATGATGCAGCTGGTGGACGAGGAGCGTGTCACCATCCTCGACACCATGAAGGATCTGCGCATTGGCCCGAAGGAGGTCAAGAAGAAGTGGGGTGTGTGGCCTGATCGCATCATCGACATTCTCGCACTCATGGGGGACAGCTCCGACAACATCCCAGGGGTTGCCGGCATCGGTCAGAAGGGCGCGGCAGATCTCATCGGCAACTACGGTTCGATTGCCAGCGTGTTCGAGCACGCCGAGGAGGTGAAGGGGAGGGCGCGTAAGCCCCTGCTTGCCGAGGGGGCTTGGGAGTCGGCGGAGCTCTCGTATCGACTTGCCACTATCGCCACGGATGTGGACGTGGGCCTCGGGTTGGATGAGATGAAGGTGACCTTCCCGCCCGAGGACCGGGAGCCAGTTCGAGCCTTGTTCCAGCAACTGGAGTTCCATCGCTTTCTCAACGAGCTGGGTGGAGAGATGAAGACGCTGTCGGACGACAGCTACCGTTGCGTCACGGACGAGGGGCAACTCCGCGAGCTAATCGCCGCGCTTCGGTCTGCTGAGGTCATCTCCATCGACACTGAGACCACGAGCGTCGACCCCAGCCGGGCCGAGCTTGTGGGCATGTCTTTTTGTGTGGATGACGAGCAAGCCTGGTATTTGCCGCTTCGTCACACGGGTGAAGGGGCAGAGGAGCAACTGGATCCGGGCCGCTCCTGCCTCTACCTGAAGGCGATTCTGGAGAATCCCAAGAAGCGCTTCATTGGCCAGAATCTCAAGTACGACGTGCTTGTCTTGGCCAGGGCCGGGATCCAACTGGGCTCCGTGAGCGGCGACACGATGGTCGCCTCGTACCTCCTCAACCCCTCCAGGCGTGGTCACAAGTTGGACAACCTGGCGCTGACCCGCTTGCAGCACACCATGGTGGCCTATGACGAGGTCACTCGAGATACGGACGGTGCGTTTGCGCCCGTGCCGGTCTCTGAGGCGGCTACGTACGCCGCGGAGGATGCCCACGTGGTCTGGCGGCTGCACGACACCATGCGCGAGGAACTGAGCGATGCAGACCTCCTGTCACTGTACGAGGATGTCGAGGTGCCGCTCATCGAGGTGCTGGGGCGCATGGAGCGCCGGGGCATTGGGCTGGATAGGGAGCAGTTGGAGGCCTACAGCGGAGAGCTAAAGGCCCAGATCGAGGACGCGGAACAGCTCTGCTGGAAGCACGCTGGCCGGGAGTTCAATTCGGCATCGCCCAAGCAACTCGCTCAGATTCTGTTCGAAGAACTCGAGCTTCCCGTTGTTCGCAAGACCAAGACAGGGCCCTCTACCGATGCGTCTGTGCTCGAAGAATTGGCTGGGATGCACGACCTGCCAGCGGCCATCTTGCGGTTCCGTAGTTTGTCGAAGCTGAAGTCCACCTACGTGGATGCTCTGCCGCCTCTGGTGCACCCCGAGACTGGCCGGCTCCACACAACCTATAGCCAGACTGTCGCAGCTACGGGAAGGCTGTCCTCCCAGAATCCCAACCTTCAAAACATCCCCATCAGGACGCCCGAAGGACGTCGCGTCCGTGAAGCGTTCATCCCGAGGGAGGGCTGTTGTTTTCTGGCAGCGGACTATTCCCAGGTGGAGCTGAGGGTGCTCGCCCATCTGTGTGGGGGCAAGGGTGGCTTCGCCGAAGCCTTCGCCGAAGAGCGCGACGTGCACAAGGCGACAGCGGCGGAAGTCTTCGATGTCCACGAGGCGTTCGTCACCGATGAGATGCGTCGCACTGCCAAAGCGATCAACTTTGGTCTGGTGTATGGGCAGACGGACTACGGCCTGGCTCGGACTCTTCACATCCCGAGAAAGGAAGCGAAGAAATACATCCAGCGCTACAAGGCTAGGTATCCAGAGATTGATCGCTACATGGACGAGACGGTGACGTTTGCCCGGGAACGCGGCCATGTCTCGACGATTCTGGGGCGGCGCCGGCCAATCACCGATCTCACCTCATCTAACTTCAATCAGCGTGAGGGTGCGCGTCGTACGGCTATCAACACACCGGTACAAGGCAGCGCTGCCGACATCATCAAGTTGGCGATGTTGAGGGTCGAGAAGGCCATGGGCGAAGAGCGCTACGCGGGTGCCCGAATGCTCATGCAGGTGCATGACGAGCTCGTGCTGGAGGTGCCGCACGAGCTGATCGATGATGTCCGCGATCGGGTGATTGTGGAGATGGAGGGGGCCTATCCCCTGGAGGTTCCGCTGGTGGTGAGTACGGCAGTCGGAGACAACTGGGAGGCTGCGCACTGAGGCCAGCCATGGGTGTTGGGCCGTTGGTGACAGGACCCGAAAGGAGCAAGCTCGTGAGTGGTGTGAATCATCGAAACGAAGACCTGCGGCGGCTGGAGGAGACCTCGGCGTTGGGTTACCTCTACAACTCCGTAGCTCACGAGCTGAACAACCACATCACCAACCTCCTGCTCGCCGCTGACCAGTTCTCTGCCGCGCAGAGTGATCGGACGCTCGATCTCATGGTCGGTCAGGCACAGAAGATGGGTGAGGTCGTTCGACGGTTGCAGGAGCTGGGCGGCTCCAACATGGATCGGGGGACAGATCGGGTCGCGCTGGGCGAGCTTTGTGAGCAACTGGGTTCTTGGCTCGAAGAATTGGGCATGGCCGACCAGGTTCGCATGGAGGTCTCGAGTCCGGACGCTCAGCTGATCCTCAATCGTTCGAATGTTGTGCGTGCTCTTTGCCTTCTTGCCCGATGGGGCGAGGAGACGCACAGCGGTCATCCTCCCGAGATCAAGGCCAGCCTGGAGGAGCTTCCCCGCTCGGCTTGGGCGCCCGCCGGAGAGACCGTCACGATGGCGGTGATTCGGCTCCGCAGGGGTGATCCGCCCCCAGAGCAGAACGCCCTGCTCAAGGCGGTTGTGGATGACTTCTTCGGCACCCAGCGCTCCAAGGAGGACGTCGAGCTGATGGCTGGCTGGGAGATTGTCCGTAAGCTGCGTGGTCGGCTCGAGCTCTGTGGGGGCGCAGGGCATGGGGGCGTAGAGTGGTCCATCGCTCTTCCCTTGCCCGAATAGCTCTTGTGTGGGCTTGTCCTTCTAGGTGAAATTCACGTGAGTTCTGAATGACTGGCGCCTCTCCCCCGTCTGTAGTTCTGAACACGGGGCCGTCGTCATGACCCACGGGCCAGCGGGGCCCCCGAAGTCGATCCTGCCCGAGCAGGATGCCGGCGACACGGGAGAGGTTATGGCAGCTGCTGCGCAGGAGGCTCTGACTTACGACGGTTCGGATGACGGAGCCCTGGTCGATCGGATCATGGCTGGCGAACAGGACGCGTATCAGTCCCTGGTGCAGCGGTACCAGGGCCGCGTGTATGCGGTCGCTTACGGGATGATGCGGAATCGGGAAGATGCTCGAGAGATGGCCCAAGAGGCCTTCATCAAGGCCTACAACAGCCTCCCGCACTTCCGACGAGAGTCGTCGTTCTATACGTGGATTTACCGGATCACGGTCAACCTCTGTATCGACTCGCAGCGCAAGGCTTACAGGGCCCGCGAGATCGCTCTGGACGAGCAGATGCTGCCTTCGCACATTTCCAACCAGACAGGCCCGACTCCGATCCTGGGACCCAGCCAGAGCTACGCGCGCAAGGAGCTGCGTGGTCACATCAAAGAAGCCATTGATCAACTTCCAGACGACCAGCGGCGGGTGATCGTGCTTCGTGAGGTCGAGGGCCTCAGCTACAAAGAGATCGCCGAATCCACCGGGGCAGCCGAGGGCACGGTCATGTCCCGGTTGTACTACGCTCGAAAGAGACTCCAGGAACTGTTGAAGGAGGTGCGGTCATGAGCCCCGAGGAACGGGATCAGTTGATTCAGCGCTACTACGATGGCGAGACCATTGGAAACGAGTCTGCCCAGGCCCGAGAGATTCTGGAAAAGGATCCTGAGGCCCGAGCCCTGATCGAGCAACTCCAGTCCCTCTCGGACAAGATTAAGGTCGAGATCCAGGAAGCTGTGGCCGAGGAGGACTTCAGCACCTACTGGGCGAGCATCCAGAGTCGGTTGCCCCAGGGCCCTCCCACGGGGGAGGTGGAGACTGTCCCGGATGAGGACCAAGGGCTTCTGGAGGAGCCAGCGATCCCATCGGACCGGCCGGACGTCATCGTGCATAACCCCTCCACGCTCGAGCCCCCTCGTCGCAGCTGGCTCCCCTGGCTCCTGGGGCCGGCCCTCGGGGCGGCTGTGGCCACTGTCGTCGTCCTGGTGGTGACGGGAGGCGAGACCGACTCAGTCGCCCCGTCGCCAGTGGCGCTCCAGCAGGCAGACATGCAGGGAGCCGAGGAGGTCGAGGCGAGGCGTGTTGTGACAGCCAGTCGAGCGATGACGGCCCCCTCTCCCGATCGAACCGAGCGGGGCGCCCACAGCATCGAGATTGAGTCCGTTGAGAGCGACGGGCCTCTGGTCATGGTGTTGCAAGAGTCCTCAGAGGAGCCAGCAATCATCTGGTTCATCGAGACGGGAGACGCCACCTGAAGTTAGGCTTTGCTCCCTTCCGTTCCCGAGGTCTTGTCCCGGGATCACAAGTGTTGGGCGCGCACGCAGGAGAACATGATGGGGTCAGGGATGACGCGAATTCGCTTTGTTCAGCAGTGTCAGAAGACAGGCCAACGCTGGCTCTTTGCGTCCTTGTTGGCATCGGGCCTCTTCCTGTTGGCGTTGCCCGCTGTGCCTGGCGGTGGGCTGGGCATTTCGGTGGCTGCGGCGCAGGACATCGTGCAGGTGCAGGTGGATGTCGTCCAGGGGACCAAGGGAGCCCAAGGCGTCGACGCTTCGGCATCGAAACATCAGGCTGTGGTCTCCAGGATCTCGGGCTTTGGCGGGTGGAAGTTGGTGCAGGGGTTGCCCTTGAAGATCGCGCCCGGCAAGACGAGCCAGCAGAGTGTGGGAGACCGAAAGCTGAGCGTTACCGTGCACTCTGTGGCTGGTGGAAAGGCGAAGACGACTGTGGTCGTTACCGATCCCAACGGCAAGCCCCACAAGGTCACATCAGCCCTTGGCAGCGGCGGCACGACGGTTCTTACCGCGGAGTCTGCCGGTGGTGATCAGGTCCACTTGTTCGTGGTCTCGGTGAGCTGGTAGGCGCACTCTCTGCGCAGGGCGACGGGTGTGTCCAAGCCTCTCCTGATTTACGGGGCCAATGGCTTCACGGGTCGACTGATTGTCCAGCTGGCGGTCTCGCGTGGGCTGAGGCCGATCGTGGCGGGACGGTCGGCTGGACCTATCCATGCTTTGGCGGAACGCCACGACCTGGAGTCTCGCGTGTTTGGGTTGGGCGATGGAGGCCAAGCTCGAGCGGCCCTGGACGGGGTGGGGGCTGTTCTGCACTGCGCTGGGCCCTTCGTCCACACGCACAAGACCATGGTCGACGCGTGCATGGAGAGCGGGGCTCACTATCTCGACATCACCGGAGAGGTGGAGGTGTTTGAGGCCCTGCGTGCGAGGGACGAGGAAGCCCGCGCAGCTGGGGTGTTGCTGTTGCCCGGGGTCGGATTCGACGTGGTGCCTTCCGATTGCCTCGCCGTCTACCTGGCGGGTGCTCTTCCGGATGCCTCGCGGCTGACGCTGGCCATCCTTGGTCTGGGCAGCATCTCACACGGGACCGCAAGGACCGTTGCCGAGAACCTGGGTCGGGGCGCGGCGGTTCGGGAAGGGGGTCGACTCAAGTCCATTGCGTTGGGGACTCGGCGACGGTCTGTAGATTTCGGTCCGGTGCAGTGTGAGACGACAGCCATCGCCTGGGGCGATCTGAGCACCGCCTACCGCAGTACCGGCATCCCCAACATTGAGGTGTACATGGGGCTGCCCAAGCGTCAGCTTCGAAGTCTTGCCTGGGTCCGAGCCCTGAGCCCAGTCCTGTCCTCTCGTCCTATCCAAGGGCTGATCCGCGCTCGCATCGACGCCACCATCGTGGGTCCCGATGAGGAACAGAGGGCAGCCAGTCGCGGACATCTCTGGGGTGAAGCGGCTGCTCCGGACGGTCGCACGGTGTCTGCACGCCTGCACACTCCAGATGGCTACGACCTCACGGCGGACGCTGCTGTGACCATTGCTTCACGGGTGTTGGCGGGGGAGGGGGGGCGTGGCTTTCAGACCCCTGGCCTCGCCTTTGGACCGGATCTGGTGTTGCAACTGAACGGGGTCGAGCGGGAAGAACTGCAGTCCGTCTGATGGAGTCGTGAGAGCGCCTCGCTCGCTGGTTCTAGAGGCTCAGTCACCGTGCGCTGGTCGGTGGTCTTTAGCTGGTTCGTTGGGCTCGACTGGGGTTGTGGGTCGAACTCTTCGGAGCTTCAGGGCCACCAGCAGAGCCACCAGCATCAGGGCGGCGGCAACGCCGAATGGCAGACCCCAACGGAGCTCCAGCAGGAACCCTGCGGTGGAGGGTCCGATGACGCGCCCCAGGGACGCCATGGAGCGCCCGAGCCCCAGCGCCCGGCCCTGGTCGGTGTCGGGAACCGATCGAGACAGGAGACTGGAAATGGAGGGGTCTGTGATGGCGGACCCGATGGCCATCAAGCCGAAGACGGGAAAGATCGAGGCCACGCCGAGGCCAGCGCACATGGGGATGGCCGAGAGAGCGCTCGCGATGAGCAGCAGGCCCACAAGAATGAGCTTCACCTCGCCAAAACGTCGCACAAGGTGGCCTACGAGGCCCCCCTGAATGATGACGGTCACAATCCCGAAGGTGAGAAGCACGTAGGCTGTGAGGATCGCCGCCTGTCGGTGAACTTCTGGAAGCTTGGATGGGTCAGGCTGCACGCCGCCATCCCAGAGCCACACCCGCTCCAGCCAGAGGCCGATGGAGTGTTCCATGATGGTCGAGGCCGTCGCCATGACGAGCATGAGCACAAGCAGCCGAGGGACCCCCGGCCAAGCCTTTGACTCTCGATAGCGCTGCAGCGAGAACCCGGCCGGCGACTTGCTCTCGCGGCTCCGCTTCTCGGGCGGCAGCGTCTCGGGAAAGAACAAGAGGGCAAGGATCCAGTTGACCAGCGAGAGCGCTGCTGCGGCATAGATGGGCAGGAGAGGGCCCCATTGTTCGGTCTGGCTCAGCAAGCCACCGGCTGCCGGGCCTAGGATGAAGCCGAGTCCGATGGAAGCTCCCACAAAGCCCATGGCTTTGGCCCGCTCTTGTTGGGTAGTGATGTCTGCCAGGGCAGCCTGAGCGGTGGCGATGTTGGCGTTGCCGAAGCCTGACATCATGCGGGCGGCGAAGACGAGCCAGAGACTCTCTGCCAGGCCAAAGAGGGTCCAGCCCACGACACTCGCGGCGACGCTCGTCAGGATGATGGGGCGGCGTCCTACCCGATCCGAAAGCCTTCCCCAGACGGGCACGAACAGAAACTGCATCAGTGCGTAGGCGGCCCCCAGCATGGTGACCGTGCTGGGTGAAGCGCCGAAGGACTCCACGTAGAAGGGCTGGATTGGGATGATGATCCCGAGGCCCAGCAGGTCCAAGAAGACCGTGAAGCAGACCAGTGCGTAGACGCGCAATTCCCCTGCTTTGACCGGACTTGGGCTGGCAGGAGACGGCTTCATGGTTTTCCTTGGTCTCCGCCTCGCCGAGGGCGGTTTGACGAGGCCGCACGAAGCAGGCGTCGGAGTATGCCCGAGCAAGATCTGGGGTTCCAGTGCGGCAGAAGCGGAGTCGCTGCGCTGTGGTGGCTGGACTGCGGACGCAAAAGTCGGAACACTTGGGCCTTCGGTGAATCCCGCCCTTGGGGTGGATGGAGTCTTCGTGATGGTTGGAGCGTCTGTGACCGCTGTCCTGGAATCCCACGATCCTGCGACCGGTGCGCTGGTGGGTAGTGTGCCCTTGACGGTTCCCGAGGACCTGCCCGCCCTCATGAGTCGCGCGCGGCAGGCTCAAGCGGCCTGGGCGGCACTCTCACTAGAGGAGCGCAGGGAGCAGATCCTCAGGGCAGCCCCTCTCTTTGCTGAGCGGGCAGCATCCATGGGGAGCTTGTTGTCCTCGGAGATGGGCAAGCCTGTGCGGGAGGCCGTCGGCGAGGTGCGCTCGTGTGGCGCGGGTCTGGAGGCGGACCTGGACGAGATGGTTCAGGCGCTGACGCCAGAGGTGCTCGAGGATGGGCGCACGCGCACGGTGCTCTACCGCGATCCACTGGGTGTGTGTGCGGCCATCACACCTTGGAACTTTCCAGTCGCTATGCCCCATTGGCTGGTCATCCCGGCGCTCATGGCGGGCAATGCTGTGTTGCTCAAGCCGTCGGAAGAGACCCCGCTCTGTGGGCAGGCCTATGCCGATGTCCTCTGTGAGGTCTTGCCGCCGGGCTTGCTTCAGGTGGTTCACGGGGCTGATGAGTTGGGTCGGGCGCTGGTGGCATCCGACGTGGACTTGATCGCGTTTACGGGCTCTCGGGATGCCGGGGCACACATTCTGGGGGCTGCTTCTACTGCGTTGAAGCGAGTCATTCTCGAGCTCGGCGGCAAGGATCCCTTGATCGTGCTGGCGGATGCCGATGTGGACCAAGCCGCAAAGTTTGCCGTTCGCAACAGCTTTCGCAATGCCGGTCAGGTCTGCGTCAGTACGGAGCGGATCTATGTCCACGAGAGCCTCGCAGATGCCTTCGAAGAGGCGGTGGTTGCACGCGCTTCGCAGTGGGTACAGGGTCCTGGAACACAAGAGGGGGTTCAGGTGGGCCCCATGGTCAACGCTCGCCAGCGAGACCATGTGGTGAATCAAATTGACTCGGCCGTCGCGGCTGGAGCTCGTGTTCTGCATGGGGGCGACGGTCATGAGGGAAACTTCGTGGTGCCTACGGTGCTCAGTGGACTCGATCACTCCATGGACATCCTGAATACCGAGACCTTTGGCCCGGTGGCTTGCATCGTGCGGGTCGGCAGCGATGACGAGGCAGTGCGGCTGGCGAACGACACGCCTTATGGGCTCGGTGCGGTGGTCTTTGGGTCAGACCCGGACCGTGCGGCTGCCGTAGCTCGGCGCCTTGAGGCGGGCATGGTGGGGATCAACCGTGGGGTGGGCGGTGCCGCGGGTTCTCCCTGGGTGGGCGCGAAGCAGAGCGGCTTTGGCTTTCACAGCGGCCGGGATGGACATCGTCAGTTCGCGCAAGCGCGCATCATTAGCTCCCACCAGAGCTCTCCAGGGGCTTGAAGCATGGAGGCCGCTCAAGCCTGATAGGATCGCTGCTCTCCATCCACCGCTTCGGCGGCGGCCCGTGACGGGCTGTGACGATCCCCAGGAGATGTCATGTCCACTTCGACCTCTCTTCGACCCGTGTTTCTAATGGCTTTGCTGGTTGGCGCCATCCTGCTCGGCTTGGTGTCCTTGGTGGCTCCCGCCGCCGCGGAGCCTAATCGTGGTGCTACCTCGGGGCCCTGGCGTTGCCAGTCCTTCGACATGGAGCGAACCATGCAAGGGACGATTGCCGATTGGCTCTACCAGCACGCGTCTACGGGTCCTGACAACGTGCTCGTGCTGTCGGGGGCGGACTCGAATCGAGGCTACGTCACGCTCTGTGCCTGGGATTCGGGCTTCGCTGCTGCTCACTGGCTTGCCCAGGAGGAAGAGCGGCGGCGTCACGAGGAAGAGGTGCAGGCTCGTAAAGAGAAGCTGCAACGGGGCAGGACGGCTGGCGATACAAGCCTGTTCCCCGAGGACATCGTCGAGTTTGAAGAGTCTGACGAGAAGAAGCAGGGTCGAAAGAAGCGCTAAGTGTCAGCAGCGGAACCCCTCCGTCCTCGGGTCTTTCTGGCTCGAGTTGACGACTACGAGCCTGCTCGAATCCGAGCGGCCGTCGCAGAGGGTGTGGACTTTGTCGGCAGCTTCCCCACCGGCAACGTCGTGGCCAAGGCTGATTGGTCCTACGCCCACCGGCGCCTGGGTACCGCAGCCTATACCCGTCCGGAGTTGGTGAAGGGAGCGCTCGACTCGCTCCTGACGCGAGCGCCGGATCTCTTTCTCGTGTTCGCCGGGACAGCCGACTGGGGCCGCTCTGCTCGTCGAATGGCTGGAAAGGCCTGGGGCAACTCTCCCGATTTTCGTCGCCATGGCTTTCTGGCTCTGCCTCGCCTCTTTCGGGGCCGCGTGTCCATCTGCCCCACGGACGAAGCGCGGTACTACCGCTACCAACTGTCGGTGGGTCGACGCATGAGCTCGGAGGAGCGGCGAGGAGTGGATCCGATTGAACAGGCTTGCCGCTACTGGGACCGCGTGACCACAGGCTGGGAGCTCTATCACGCTGACGGTGTGGTGCTCTTTCCCAAGCTGAAGTCGAGCCATCTCGTTCATGGCTTGGGAGGCGCTGTGGCGCTCCAGGGCTCGGGCTTCCTGCGTGGCTCCGACTTGTTGGATGGCCATGACCAGCATCACTCCCGTCGATTGGTGGACTTGCTGGAACTGACCGACCCGGATCTGATCGTGACCGATGGGGTGGAGGTGGGCTTGGGTGGAAGCCCCCAGACCCAGGCTGGCCATCGCCTCGGCGCGGTCCTCGTGGCCAACAATGCAGTCGCGCACGATGTCGTCTGCGCTCATCTCTTGG
>PBPL01000130.1 GCA_002724675.1 Deltaproteobacteria bacterium
ACATCGACGACAGCGGCAGCGAGACGGACAACCCCTACATGCTCGACTTCCCCCACGACGACGGCGACCTCGATCTCCTCGCTGGGCTCGCCTCCTACTACACGGGGACACCGGGCGAAGAGATCGGGGACTTCTTCGGCAGCTTCCCCGACGACAACGGAGTCGACCGAGCCGTGGATCTCAACCTCTGCCTACAGCAGGACTACCACGGACAAGTAGGCGGAACCGCCGGTCGAGCATCGCCAGAGAGCTGCAGCTTCGAGACCGAAGTAGGCACTGCGTACCGGGTGGTCTTGCAAGTCTTCTCGGTGCCCCAGAACGACAACGAGTTGAAGTACGCACTGGAGGCTCGAAGCGGAGACTGCCCGGTCACCGTAGATGAGTGCACCCTCCGCGGTGATGTGGACGAAGACCCCGACGTCACACTCCCTCAGGGATTCTCTGACGTAGAGGCCATGTACTGCTCCGGCTACGAAGACTAGATCCAGCTAGGCTCAATACTCCCTCGTGCGTGCACACTCACGAGCACCACAGATGCGATGGACGATCCACTCTCCTTAGCCGTCGAACACGGCTATCCCATCTTGTTCGGCATGCTCCTGGTTAGCGGACTCGGCGTGCCCATTCCAGAGGACGTTCCCCTCGTCGCCGCAGGCGTACTGGCCAACCACGGCGGCCTGACCGTCTGGGAAGCCTCCCTGGCATGCGGCTGCTTTGTGCTGAGTCGCGACTGCATCGTCTTCTATCTGGGCAGGCGCTACGGACGCAGCCTTCTAGCCAGTCGCTGGGGGGCCCTGGTGCTGCGCCCGAAGCATCTCGACCGAGCCGAAGAACGCATCAGACAACACCCCAACCTGGTGGTCTTTGTGGGCCGCTTCCTGCCAGGGCTACGCTCGGCTGTGTTCTTCGCCGCCGGAACCTCGCGGATCCATCCAGGGCGCTTTCTGGCCGTCGACACACTGGCGGCTCTCGCATCGCTGCCGCTCTTTATTTGGATGGGCTACTTCTTTGCAGCCAACATCGAGACACTCAGGGTTGCTCTCTCCGATGTGCGAACCGGGCTCCTTGTCACCGTCGCCGTAGCGCTCGTGCTCGTGCTGCTACGGCTACGCCGAGATCAAGGAACCGCTCGAGGGTCAGAGCCTGACGCCGACGGTCAGGAGAGCTAGCGACACCCGTGTCCAGGCGATTCGACGCCAGGGGAGGAGTCCCCCACCACAAGCTGTCCATGACGAACAGCCCCGACTATGCTGGACCTCCCGTCCCACTTGCACCAGGGTGTCGCTTCGATCGCGGAGCACGACACGACCACGAACGCCCCTCCCTGGAAAGAACAATGAGACCCTCTAGCTTCAACCAGCCGACCCCATGGCTCGCGACCCCCATCAGCTTGCTGCTCGTGCTGTTGTTGTCTCTCGGCTGCCAAACCGGGAGCAACGACGTCACAGGGGCGATCGACGACAACACGAACCCGAGCGATGGCAACACGAAACCGGACGACGGCAACACGAACCCGGGCGACGACGACAAGAGCGCTGGCGATGATGACACCGGATCAGGTGACGGCAACGTGGGGTCGGACGACGACGACAGCGGTTCGGACGACGACGACAGCGGTTCGGACGACGACGACAGCGGCTCCGACAACAATGGCAGCGGAACAGGGGATGACGACAGCGCCCACACGCCAGTGCGCTTCATCGCCATGGGCGACACCGGAGAGGGCAACACCGCCCAATACGAGGTCGCAGCCGTCATCGGCACCGTATGCGCCAACCAGGGCTGTGACTTCGTAATCCTTCTTGGCGACAACTTCTACGACATCGGCGTAGAGAGCGTCACCGATGGTCAGTGGGACTCCAAGTTCGAGCAACCCTACGCGGACATCAACCTCCCCTTCTACCCAGCGCTCGGAAATCACGATGGTGGGGACGACTTCCTGGGTGGAACCGGCATCAACGTGGAACAAGGAGACAACCAGGTGGACTACACCTACGCTGGGTCATCCCCCCCTCCCTGGGGACCCGGAACGACGAAGTGGACGCTTCCTTCTCGCTGGTATCACCACAATCATGCCAACGTCGACTTCTATGGACTGGACACCAGCCAGATCTTCTTCGACGGCCTCTACATACCGTTCTTGACCCCAGACTTCGGGGATCTAGTCGACGGGCAACGTGCCTGGCTAAACGCCCAATTGGCAGCCTCTCCGGCAACCAACTGGCGAATCGCCTATGGACACCATCCCTACCTCTCCAACGGCCCCCACGGAAACGCTGGAATGTACGAGGGGCTGCCGTTCGTCCCTTACGCCAATGGCGAGGAGATCAAGGACTTCTTTGACGCCAACGTGTGCGGGAACGTGGACCTGTACCTCTGCGGCCACGACCACAGCAGACAGTGGTTGACCGACACCTGCGACGGGACCGCGTTCATGGTGTCCGGGGCGGGGGCGAAGACCACAGAGATCGAGGGGAACAACCCGGTGTACTTCCAGGACGCCGATACCGAGGGCTTCGCCTGGATCGAGATTGTGGGCGACACGATGACCGTCCAGTGGTGGGACAAGACCGGGGCGATGAACTATGAAGGGATCCTTCAGAGGGGGAGCTAGCATCGGATGCAGGGAGATGGAGCGATTCGTTCGGTGCCGGGCGGTTCTTGTGTGTTGCTCGACACCAGGTGTGCCGTGACCCACTTAAACCTCGCTCGGCACCGGCCCACCAACCACCGACGCCTGGATCGATTCAGCCCCCTGCTTGCAGCCCTCACCGTGACACTACTGCTGGCAGCCTGTCAGGAGCCTCCAGTCTCGTGGGAACCCGTCCGCTTCATTGCCCTGGGCGACACCGGCGAGGGCAACGACGATCAATACGCAGTAGCAGGCGTCATGAAAGATGTGTGCGCCGCCAACGGCTGCGACTTCGCCCTGCTGCTCGGCGACAACATCTACGACACCGGTGTCACGAGCCTCGATGACATCCAGTGGCAGGACAAGTTCGAGCTCCCCTACGCTGAGCTCGACTTCCCCTTCTACGCCGTCCTGGGCAACCACGACTACGGTCTGCTGCTACCCGACGAGGACAAGGCGGACTTTCAGGTGGCCTACACCGCGCAGTCTGAGAAGTGGACGATGCCAGCGCGTCACTACCTGCACACGCACCAAAACATCGACTTCCTCGCACTGGACACCAGTGCGATGTATTTCGCCTCCTCACTCATCGAGCTATACGAAGCTCAAAAGGGCTGGCTCGACGAGCATCTTTCCGCCGCGGACCCCACACGCTGGCGCATTGCCTATGGACACCACCCCTACTTGTCCAACGGGCCCCATGGCAACGCGGGCTGGTACGACGGGCTCACCCCCGAGGTGCCCAACATCTCGGGGATCGCGCTGAAGGAGCTGTTCGACGAACACCTCTGCGGTCGAGTGGACCTGTACTTGTGCGGGCACGACCATCACCGGGAGTGGCTAGAGGAGACATGCCAGGGCACCCAGTTCATGGTCTCCGGTGCGGGGGCAAAGCTACGAGACTTCGTCAACGACCAGGACGTGCACTGGGGCGATGACACCACCGAGGGCTTTGCCTGGTTCGAAGTCGAAGGGAACAGCCTCACCGTCCAATGGTGGGACATGTTCGGTGAGATGAACTACGAGGGTGGCTGGATGAAATAGCCCTATCCGGAGCGGCTCCAGCAAACTCTCGGGGAAAGACGGCACGAAGCCGGTTCCGCCTTCTGGTAGGCTCCCGCCGATGTTTCGGCGCTTACTCATTGCAAACCGAGGCGAGATTGCTCGCCGGATTATTCGAGCCTGCGACGGTCTCGGGATCGAATCGGTAGCGGTCTACTCGGAAGCGGATCGGGATGCGCCCTTTGTCCGGGAAGCGACTGACGCTGTATGCATTGGCCCGGCGCGAGCGGCCGAGTCCTACCTCCACATGGATGCAATCCTTCAGGCAGCCGCGCAGACAGAGTCTCAGGCCATCCACCCTGGCTACGGATTCCTGTCGGAGAATGCCGTCTTCGCCCAGATGGTTCTTCAGCAACGCCTGGGCTGGGTAGGGCCCCCGCCCCGCCTGATCCAGCTCATGGGCGAGAAGGCGACAGCTCGCCAGGCAGCAGAAGAGGCAGGACTGCCCCTCCTACCCGGCTCCACCGGGACGGTCGCGACGGTGGACGAGGCTCTGGCCGTGTCGCGCACCGTGGGCTTCCCCGTGCTGCTCAAGGCAGTTGCCGGGGGTGGCGGGCGCGGCATGCGGCGAGCCGATGACGAAGCGGGGCTCCATCAGGCATGGAACGAGGCCCGGCAAGAGGCCATGGCGGCCTTTGGCAACAACGCCATGTATGTGGAGAAGTTTCTTGACCGAGCACGTCACATCGAGTTCCAGGTGCTCGCGGACTCATGGGGAAACGCAATTCACCTTTTCGAGAGAGAGTGCTCCATCCAAAGGCGCCACCAAAAGCTGCTCGAGGAGGCGCCATCGGTCGCGCTCACTGCTGAACAGAGAGCTGCTGTTGGCCGAACAGTCGCCGAGGCCGCCGCCAGGCTGGGCTACATCGGCGCCGGAACGGTGGAGTTCCTGCAGGATGTGGAGAGCGGGGAGCTGTACTTCATCGAAATGAACACTCGGCTCCAGGTCGAACATCCGGTCACCGAGGAGATCACTGGCGTGGACCTGGTCCAGGCCCAGATCCGCATCGCTGCCGGTGAGCGCCTCTGGCTGGAGCAGAAGGACATCGAGATCCGGGGTCACGCCATAGAGCTACGACTCAACGCCGAAGATCCCGAGGACGACTTCCGACCCAGCCCCGGGCACATCGAACGCTTCGAGTTTGCCGAGCCGACGAACGATTCCGTCCGGCTTCGGGTCGACGCGGCAGTGGATGCCGGCAGCCGAGTGAGCCCCTACTACGACTCCATGGTCGCCAAGGTCATTGGCTGGGGCCCCGACCGGGCCGCCGCGATCCTTACCTGCGAGGCCGCCCTGGACGGGCTTCAGTTGGAAGGCATCACCACCACGGCTCCGGTACATTGCGCCATCTTGTCCGCGGACGAGTTCCAGCAGGGGCAGCTCCTAGTCGGACAGATACCAGGCTGGGACCAGCGAAGCCCAGCGACCGCCGGGGAAGGGTAGAGACCCATGGCCAAGGTGCTGCTTCAACGCATTGGGCGACCCAGGGACGACGTCCTGGAAGAGAGCACCTACGCGGACCAGCTGCAGGGCATGCTGGAGCGTGAAGCTCGAATCACCCAGGCTCGAGAACTGGTCGAGGACGGCTGGGGCGACAAGGGTCGCAGCCGAGTCCACGCAAAGAACAAGCTGACCACCTGGGAGCGCCTCGAGCGCCTCAAGGACGACGATGCGCCCCTATTACCAGTGGGCACCCTCGTAAACCATGGGCGCACCTTTGGCCCCAAGCAGCAGACATCTCCCGGAGCAGGGGTGGTCACCACCTTCACCCGCGTCGAGGGGCGATGGGTCATGGTCATCGCCAACGACAACACCGTGGCCTCGGGGTCCTGGTGGCCACAGACCCCCGAAAAGATCCAACGCGGTCAGGAGATGGCCCGCCGCATGCGGCTCCCAGTGCTGTACCTGGTCGACTGTTCGGGGCTGTTCCTTCCCGAGCAGGCGGCGACCTTTCCCGGCCCACGGGGGGCGGGGCACATCTTCAAGATGAATGCCGTCTTGTCAGCGGAAGGGGTCCCTCAAATCGCCGGGGTGTTTGGAGACTGCATCGCAGGTGGTGGCTACATGCCCATCATCTCCGACAAGGTCTACATGACGGAACAGGCCTACATGGTCATCGCGGGGGCGGCGCTCATCAAGGGCGCCAAGTCGCAGAAGATGACAAGCCACGGCATTGGCGGCCCAGACATCCACGTAGGGGTTTCCGGTTGCGCCGATACTCGGGTTCCCGATGACAGCCACTGCATCGACGCCATGCGGCGAGAGGTGCGAGACCTGCCCAGCTCTGCCATTGGGTATTACCGCTATGGCATGGATGCGCTCGAGCCACACTTCGACCCTCAAGAGCTACCAGGCCTGCTCCCCGCCAATCATCGAGTCGCCTACGACATCCGCGAGATCATCGCGAGGCTAGTCGATGCGTCTTTGTTCTGGGAGGTCCTACCCGACTTGGGCCAGGAGGTAGTCACCGGTGTTGCCCGAATCAGCGGCCTCTACGTTGGCATCGCTGCCAACTACTCGGGACTCGTCGAGGACCCGGACCAACCCGGAACCAAGCGCCCGTCAGGGATCCTGTATCGCCAGGGCATCGCGAAGCTCTCAGCATTCAGCAGAGCCTGTAGCGAGGACGGCATCCCCTTGCTGTGGCTTCAAGACATCTCGGGCTTCGACATCGGGCCTCAGGCCGAGCGCGATGGTCTGCTGGGCTATGGCTCATCGCTGATCTATGCCAACTCGACAAATTCAAACCCCGTAGCCACTGTGCTGCTCAGAAAGGCTAGTGGAGCGGGCTACTACGCCATGGCCGGACTGCCCTACGACCCCGTGTTGCAGCTGTCGACTCCCGTGACACGCCTAGCTGTCATGGAGGGACGCACCCTGGCCATCGGCGCGTTTGGGACCAAGCTCGATGACGACTTCGAGATCCTCGCCACCGATCCAGAGGAACGACAGGCGATCCAAGACGGAATGAAGGCCGTGGAAGAACGTATCGAGTCCGACATGGATCCCATGAACTCCGCCAGCCAGATGGACACCGACGAGATTGTCCTCCTGGGCGAGCTCCGCCAACGCCTGGTCGCATGGACCGAGATGAGCTACCAGAGCCCTGGCTATCGACGCATCAAGAACCCACGGATCTGGAGCCTCCACGACCTCCAGGTTCTGAGCGAAGGTTGAGCCGGTGAAGCCCCTCCTGGCTGTGCTACGAAACGAGGGTGAGAGAACAGAACTCTGTGCCCCACAGGTTGGCGTGTTTCGAACGCACCTGCGCGCAGGCGATGAGATTCACGAAGGCAGCGTGCTCGGCACGCTCGTGGTTCTGGCCCGGCGCTATGAGGTCGTCGCTCCTGCTGGCGTTTCGGCCGTCGTCGCTACCGATCCCCTGGGGGGCCGACAGGGCAAAGGCTACGGAGACCCACTGCTAGAGTTGACCGATCACACCGCCCATCGCGCCCCTGAGGCCTCTACTAGTCCCTCGGCCGACGCCCAGACAGCCCCAGTGGATGGACGAAGCATCCATGCTCCCATCGACGGAATCTTCTACGCACGCTCCTCCCCCGAGGCTCCACCCTATGTCCAGGTGGGAGACCGGGTCAGCCAGGGACAGGTCGTTGGGCTGATCGAGGTCATGAAGACCTTCAATCCGATCCGCTACGAATTCACGGACGGACGAGAAGCTACGGTCAGCCGCATCGATGTGGAAGACCAGCAGGAGGTTACTTCGGGCCAACAGTTGCTGATTCTTCAGGTCGACTGAGCCCACACCCAGTGACGCCTCAGCAGCGATCTGTCACACCACCGGCTACGAGGCTCCTTCGAGCCTCGCCAGGGCCACCGCCGGGATGACTCCCAGCTTCATCGCCCGCCTCAGGATCCCTCCCGACGGCAACCCCATCTCCTGACCCGGGTCCCTCTCTCGCCAACAGGCTGACCTAAACCACCAGAAGGTCCTGCAGCGAGCAAAGGGACCGGGCTGGT
>PBPL01000131.1 GCA_002724675.1 Deltaproteobacteria bacterium
ATGTGGCTTGCGGCTCATCGTCCTCCTCCTTCGAACCCGTCTTGGTCGCGATCCAGCAGCAGGGGGTTGGTGAAGGCCAGTGGGTATCCCTCCGGGACGACGGCCTGGAACAAGGCGCCCCGGCTTGTGCGGCCGGCGGGCGCCTGGGGTTCTGTCATGGGCCCAGTCGTTGTGAAGCAGTCTTCCTCGGGTGCTTCCTCCAGGCCATCCACGTCGCGCCAGTCGATGACGCCATCGCGGTTGTTGTCGCCCGTGTCGGGGAAGCCGTTGCAGTCGAGGTCGACGTTGGGTTCGAGGGCGTGCCCGGCTTCGACGACGACCCACGCGTCGCCGCCGTCCGGGACGATCTCGTCCAGCGGGATCTGGATGTCGAGACGAGCCGTGCCGGCCGAGCCCAGGGGGTCGGACGGAATGCTCAGCTTGTCGGAGAGGATGCGGACCACCTCGCCATTGACGACAATGCGCACCTCGTCCACGGGCACCCAAGGTGCGGCGTCGACCCGGATGTCGAGGGTCGCCTCGACACCGGGGGTGAAGGCCGTCAGCGATGGACGGCGAACAGCCCCGCTGGTGTCGGTGGTGCTGATCTGGATGACAGGGCCGTTGGTGCCCATCATGCGGCCGTCTCGTACGGCGAGGTTGAACTCGACCTCATCGAAGTCTTCCACTGTGCTGGTGGTCCATACCAGGGTTCGTGGGGTGCCCAGCACATTGTCCAGGAGGCTGTGAGAGTCACTGTTGGCGGTTCCTGAGCGCAGCACCCCTTGGTTCAAGAGGTAGAACCACAGGGCGCGGTAGGACTGGTGCGAGCTGTTGGAGGTGCCGTTCATGACCTCTTGGGCGTGATAGTCCGAGTTGCGGAAGTCTGCCCCCACGGGTTGGGCGTGGAACAGTCCCTGAGTGGTTCCGTCGAAGGTCTCCGGCAGGTCGAGGGTTGCATCCAGCTGCAGTGTGCTCGCGAAGCCCAGGTCTCGTCCGAACTTGAGGTCCTCGATGGGGTGATTGAACTGGATGACGCCCGAGTCTTCGGGCCAACCGGCGTCGCGCATGCGGGTGAACAGGAGCCCCGGCTCTGCCAGCTCGTCCCAGGGGGCTCCGCGATAGGGGCCTTCCGGGTCGTATACGACTGGCCAGAAGTTCCAGTGCCCGACCACCTGCGGGAACGGCAGCTCGGGGAGCAGCCGGAACAGAATGTGTCCGGTTGTCTCGATGCCGACGAGTAGCTTCATGCGCTCATGGGCGGCCAGATCGGTCATGGCCTCGGCGTAGTCTCCCGCCACGTCATGGTCGGTGGAAGCGATCACGTCCAGCTCGGAGGCCAGGAACGCTCGGACGCGGTCGTGATCGGGGATGGACGAGTCGAATGATGCGCTGCCGTGCACGTGGAAGTCTGCGGACAGAGTCCCGCTGGGTAGAAGGCCCGGGAGTCGCTCGATCTGGAGCAAGGCGAAGGCGGTGCCCCCCTCTGCGACCTCGATGCTCTGTCGAGCGAGCGTGGAGAACGGGCCCGCGTTCGCGTAGATGGTGTAGCTGCCAGCTGGCACCGCGAACGTCGTCGGCCCATCTACGAGCACCCGGTTGCAGGCTGGCGATTCTCCATAGGGCGCGCCGAGCAGCGGCGCGCACTCCTCGAACTGGCCGAACATTGCGCCCGCTACAGCTTCTTCGGTCGCATCGTCGGCGGGTAGAACGAATGCCAGCACATGCTCTTGTTGGTCATCGACTGTGGCATCGATCACGAGCTCGCCCACGGCCGGAATGGACAAGACACCTGCGTCCATGTCGGCCTCGGCTTCTGGGATGTCGCTGGTTGCAACGACGCGGCCATAGGCCTCTACCTCTGCCACGTAGGCTCGGCTCGCTGGAACACGAACCGAGAAGCGTCCCTCGCTGTCGGGCACCACTTGAGTCCACGGGATCCGCTCCTCGCGAGCCATGGCGTTCGTGCCTTCCGAGATGAGCACGGACGCTCGCAGGGGCTGGCCCAAGCGGGGGCGAGGGTCCCCATCGGCTACTACCTGCCCCTCGAGGGTCGACCAAGCCTCGCCCCACAGCTGCTGTCGCACTTCGAGGGCGATGTCCGCGGCTCCTGCGACTGCCGGTCCGTCGGCGACAGCGATGAAGCGCTCGTAGACCTCGTAGTCCCCGGGCATCACGATGCGGCCCTGGGTCCCATAGCCAGAGATCTCTTCGCTGTGGAAGCCCGAGGACTCCATGGCGGTGCAGGCCACGGTCGCATAGGACACCCCTGGCTGTGTGTGTGCTGCTGCGACCATGTAGGGGGAGCCATCGATGACATCAGGGATGGTGGTGAGACCGAACGAGGGGTGCTCGAAGCCTTGGCCGGGCGCGGGAGTGAAGGGGAGGCTCTCCCGGTTGCCGAAGTAAAAGGCGTCCCAGATGCCCCAAGAGAGGGGGTCGGGCTCGCCGTTGATCAACTCGGTGCGGATGCGGATCCCGGGCTCACAGGGCCGGATCTCATAGCGGGTGTTCACCAGTAGGTCGGGGTGCCCATCCAGGTGCCCATGGAACTGAACGGCAGCCACCCCTTCTTCCACCAAGAGCTTGGACTCGGTGTACGCGAAGGCGTCGTGGGGCAGGAGTCCGGCGGCCTGGAAGATGGAGCGTACCGAGTCGTCGTTTCCGCCTGGAGTGCCGAGGTCGATGATGGCTCCGCCTGTGGGAGCCAGGTAGTGGGGATGGTCGATGGCATCGATGACCGCGGTCACGAGGCCGTTGGTGAGCACGATGTCGCCTGGAGCAGCGAGAGCCGCTATGCCACCCACAGGGGACTCTCCGCCCGTCTGGAGCTCGTAGACGAGGGCGCCACCTTCCTCGCACGTGAACTCAAGTGTGCTGCAGGGGGACGGCATGACGCAGTCGGGGCCTGAGCCGCTGAGGCAGTCGTCCTTGTTGCACCCGAGGGTCGTGAGGAGGAGGGCTGCGAGCAGCACTGGACCCAAGACCTGGACCGGGGCTAGGGAGCTTTCGCAAAGGGGCGCAATGAGTCGGGGTCGCGGGGGGGCCATCTGCATCCTCCTGGCCGGTGCCGCGGCACTCTAGCAGTTGGCCGTGGACTCAGAGGCGGATGAGCAAGCTGGCCTTCAAGAAGATGTCCCGGGATGACGTCTTGAGCGGGGACTCGCGGTCCCAGACGAGGCGCTCCCCGTAGCCCAGGTAGATGGCGGTTCCCGGCTTGGGAACCAGAGACAGGAGCGCCGACAGGTCGAGTCGGGAGTCGTGCTCCTGGATGCCGCCTTCTGTGAGCAGAGTGGCGGCCTGCCTCCCCTGTGCGATGAGCCTCAGTGAGAAGATGCGCGTGATGCCGAGCCTCACTTTGGCGTTGTAGACCCAGAGGCGCTGTCGGCTCTCGCCAGCCCTGCCCAGCTCGCTCAAGTCGGTGCCCAGATCTAGGCTGAGCCGTCGGAAGGCCCGGAGCCTGAGTTTTGCGTGGAGTGTCTTCTCGACCGTAGCTTCTGCGGTCTCGTAGTTGATGGCATCGCCAACACGACCGCCGACGCGTCCTTGCAAGAACTCCAGCGCATGGTTGGCGATGTGGAAGCCGAGGCGACCCCCTTGGAAGTCCTGACCCTCGTACCGCTCGTCCCACAACTCGGAGCGCACGTGCATCTGGGTGTTTGCCGGCAGTCCGATCTCCAGCTTCGCCTCGTGGCCGCTGCCAGCCATCTGCAGCTGCGACCTGAGTCCGTCGGCCAGGTGCGACAAGTAGGCAGAGATCTTCAGCCACCTGGCCGGCCCCACGGCTGGCTCGAAGAATCTCCAGGTGTAGGCCCAGATGTTGGCTGTGTCAGTTCGTCCCAGGAACGCGTTCTCCTTGCGGAACTGGGGATCGATGACGTCGAGGCCGCCACCAATGCCGAAGTTGCCCGTCTTTCTGTGCCCGCCTAGGGACACAGCGGGGCCGCGCAGTCGCTCGCCGCCCACTCGCCCGGTCTCAGACCAGGCCACACTCGCGTAGAAGTCGGTGAAGCGGTTGGGGGTGATGTGGGCCGAGCCCTTCAAGACGTGATGGTCGCTGTGATGCTGGCCGTCCTTGATCAGCTCCTTGTCCGACCAAAGGAAGCCCAGCTCGCCTCGCTCTCCGATGTCGTACTTCATGCCGGCATAGGTGACGAAGGCGAGGGCGTCCTCCACGTCGTCCTCTCCAAAGCCGGGAGTGTCGCGCTCGCTGACGAAGCTGGGCGCTGGGGCCTCGTCCAGCGCTTGAAGGATGGCGACACTGAGCTTGCCCCGCTTTCCCGACAACTTCAGGCCGTAGATGGGGTCGACAACGGAACGAGTGTAGAGATGCCCTCGGTCGTAGAGCTCGCGACCCTCTAGAAAGAACGGGCGCCGCTCGGGGAGAAAGAGCGCAAAGCGGAGGTTGTGATCGAGCTGGTCGGGGTCGGCTTCGATCTGTGAGAAGTCGGGGTTGACCGTTGCGTCGAAGGTCAGCGACGGGGTGACCTGCCACTTGATACCCACGCTGGGATCGACCGTGCCGGGGAATGTTGGCTTGGTCCAGGCCAGCGGCTCGTCGTCGCTCTCTCGGCTCTGTCCGGTGCGGCCGACGATCGTGGGCAGGATCTCGAGCCCAATGCCGCTTCGGCCAGGCTTCACGCCGACCAGAGGCGCCAGCTGCTGGAGCAGGTGGCCTCGCTCCCGCCGAATGTCGGGGTGTGATCCCTTCTCGTCTCGCTTGGCGAACTTCCGGGTTAGCAGGAGCTTCCAGGGCGCGTCGGTATCGGCTGGAAAGCGTATCGACCGAAACGGAATCGCGATCTCCACGTCGAAGCCATCGTCTACGATGCGCCCCGCCGACGAGTAGACAGCGTCCCAGGCTGGGTTCCAGCCCATGTGCTTGGTCGTCAGCAGGATGTCTTGCTGGATGCCCAGGGCGTTGACGTAGAACACATAGGCTCGTCGACCGTCTCCGAACGGATCCAGGTAGATCCCCACCTGGTCGTCCCGGTTGATGTCCTCGCGTTGGGCGAGGTAAGCGCGCACTCGCGTGGGATCGTCGAACCGACACTCCCAGGCAAAGTAGAGGTGCTTGCTGTCGGTCAGGATCCGCACTCGGGTCGTCCCAGCGGGCTCGAAACCTTCGGTGGGGTGCATGCCCGAGAACTGAGAGATCACCTCCGCTCGTTGCCAGGCAGCCTCGTCCAAGCGCCCGTCTACGGCCACCTTCTCGTCTGCGCTGAGGGCAACGGCCCGCAGAGTCTTGGCCGGGCTCACCGACTCGCTCGATGCCCTAGGTAGCTCTTCAGACGCCGCTAGAGGCCCGGCTATGAGCAATGTCAGCAGGAAGAAGCCCGCCACGAGCAGGGCGGGGCGGCGAGTGCGCACGAGACTCAGGGGGTGTCGGGGGTTGTCGTCGTGGGACTGGGAGGGGCCGCTGAGGACTCTGGCGACGAACTGGAGGTCGACTCGTCGGACGCCGAGGCGGACCGCGCGGCGGAGCCGTTGTCGGAGTGTCCACTGGAGCCGTGCGACCTCAGTTCTCCGTTCTCTGGAGACCTGTCCGTCGCCTCGACGCCAGATCGCCGAGCCGCCTCGACGGCGCGCAAGACAGCTTCGGGGGTGGCGGGCACCGGGAAGTGCAGGTCGAAGCCTGGTGACGCAAAGGCGAGGATGGCTTGCCGAAGGGCGGTGACGGCCGAGATGGCCAGCATCAGTGGGGGTTCTCCCACCGCCTTGCTGCCATGGATCACATCCTGTTGCCGAGCGTCCGTGAGAAGAGCGACCCGGAAGTCCACGGGCGCGTCGCCCACGGCTGGAATCTTGTAGGTGGACGGAGAGTGCGTCACGAGGGCCCCTGCGCTGTCCCACACCAATTCCTCGGTGGTCAGCCAGCCCAAGCCCTGGATATAGCCACCCTCCACCTGGCCGATGTCGATGGTGGGCACCAACGAGTCCCCCGCGTCGTGAAGGATGTCTACCCGCGTCACTCGAAACTCACCCGTCAGACCGTGGACCTCGACCTCGGTGATGGCGCTCCCGTACGCGAAGTAGTGGAAGGGCTTGCCGCGCCCTGCGTCGCGGTCATAGGCGATGTCTGGTGTCCGGTAGTAGCCGGTCGCTGACAGCGAGATCTGTCGGAGCCACGCCTCCTGGCTGACCTGTGCAAAGGGCAGCGACGGGCCACCCTCCTGGCCAATGTGCCCATCAGCGAAGTCCAGGTCGTCGCCCGCTCCCTCTAGCCCCAAGAGCCCCGCTGCAATGGGCCGCAGTCGTTCGCGGATGGCCTTGCAGGCCTCGCGCACGGCCTCTCCGTTGAGGTCGGAGCCACTGGAAGCCGCCGTAGCCGAGGTGTTGGGGACCTTGTCCGTGGCGGTGTGCATCACTCGTACGGACTCGCTAGGCACCCCCAACTCGTGGCTGCAGATGGTCAGCATCTTGCTGTGCAGTCCCTGGCCCATCTCGGTGCCGCCGTGGTTCAGCTGGACCGTGCCGTCGGCGTACACGAGCACGAGGGCTCCAGCCTGGTTCAGCATGGACGCCGTGAAGGAGATCCCGAACTTCACGGGTCCGAAGCCCAGCGCCCGCTTCACCCAGCGCGAGCCCTGATTGAATGTGTCGATGGCCTCTTGGCGGGCACGGTAGTCGGCGCTGCTGGTCAGCTCGTCGTGGATCCGCGCGAGCCGGCAGTCCGTTATCACCTGGCCATAGGGGGTGGTGTCGCGGGGAGCGTCGCCGTAGTAGTTGCGCCTTCGGATCTCGGCGGGATCGATGCCGAGCCGCTCGGCTGCTCGGTTGAGCGCATCTTCCACCACAAGCATGCCCTGTGGGCCGCCGAAGCCTCGGAATGCGGTGTTGGGAGCCAGGTTGGTTCGAGCGGCGCGACCCTCGAACTCCAGGTGGGGAATGAAGTAGGCGTTGTCCAGGTGGAACAGGGCTCGGTCCAGGACCGGCCCGGACAGATCCTGGGACCAACCGCCGTCGGACCAGATGCGAACCTTGAACGCTAGCAGTCGCCCCTCCGCGTCGAAGCCCGCTTCGTAGCGCGAGTGAAAGGGGTGGCGATTGCCAGTCCACAGCATGTCTTGGTCGCGGTTGAGCCACAGCTTCACCGCTCGGCCCGTGTGCATGGCGCCCAGCGCGGCGAGGCAGGCGTATTGGGTCGCCTGGCTCTCCTTGCCGCCGAAGGCGCCGCCCATGCGGGGCACCTCACAGGTGACTCGGTTGCGGCCGAGCCCGAGCACCGCAGCGGCCATGGACTGCACCTCGCTGGGGTGCTGGGTGGACGACAGGAGCTTGAGGTTGCCGTTCTCCTCGGGAATGGCGAGCGCGGCCTGAGTCTCGAGATAGAAGTGGTCCTGCCCTCCGTTGTCGTACTCGCCCGAGAGGCGCAGCGCAGCTCCCTGCAAGGCTGTGTCCGGGTCGCCCCTTCGGATGCAGTGCGGCTCGGTCAGGAACGAGCCCGCCTCGATGGCATCTCGAACGTTCAGGATCGCCGGCAGGGGCTCGTAGTCGATCTCAATGGCCTCAGAAGCCGCTCGGCACGTGGCCAGCGAGTCAGCGACCACGAGCGCCACGCTCTGACCCACGGCGTGCACCTCGTGGTCGGCGAGCAAGGCTTCGTCGTGAACGATGGGCCCGATAAGGTTCGAGCCTGGGATGTCGTCGGCGAACAGGATGGCTTCCACGCCAGCGATGGCCCTGGCAGCTGTCGCGTCCCGGCGAAGGATGCGGGCGTGGGCGTGGGGTGACACGAGCACGGACGCCACCAGGCCGCCGGCGGGCATGGGCATGTCATCCACATAGAGGGCCCTGCCGTCCGTATGGCGCAGGCCGCTCTCGTGTGGCGCTGCCTCGTGCAGCTTGCTCATGGGCCCTCCCGCAGCACAACAGTGCCGGACGGACGGTCCGACAGACCCACAACGGGCTCGCCCTGGGTCTCCCAGAAGAAGCCCCGCAGCAGGTTCTTGGCGACCGTGCCGCGGTACCAGGCCGAGCCGCGGTGGTCATCGATGGGCACGAAGTCAGCGTCCAGGTGGGGGATCGCAGCCTCGATGGAGTCTTCGGTCCAGGGCTGGCCCAAGAGGGCAGCCTCGGTGGCCTGTGCGCGAGACGTGGTCGCCGCCATACCGCCATAGGCTAGGCGAATTGTGCTCACCAAGCCGCCCTCGTCGAGGAGCACGAAGCACCCCGCACACACAGCGCTGATGTCCAACTCTCGGCGCTTGGACACCTTGTAGGCACCGATGCGGGCTGCGGGGTCGGGGAGGGGGACCTCCACCATTGCCAGGACCTCCCCTGGGCCCATGGCGGTCTCTCGGTAGTCGAGGAAGAAGCTGTCCATGGGGACGCTGCGGGTGCCGTCGCGTGATCGGAGGTGGAGGGTGGCCCCCAGGGCCATCAGGATGGGTGCCATGTCGCCGATGGGGGAGGCGTTGCAGAGATTTCCGCCCACCGTCGCGCGATTCTTGATCTGTCGAGAGGCGAAGAACCGAAGCATCCGCGCAATGGGGGGCAGGTCCTGTTCGGTGGCTGCCTCCAAGTCCGAGAGCTTGACGGCCGCCCCGAAGGTCCAGCTGCTCTCGTTGCGCTCGATGCCATCCATTCCTGGCAGCGCTTCGAGCGAGATGAGGTCGGTCAGCGGCTGGAATCGCTTGGTCACGGTCAGCGCCAGGTCGGTGGCTCCCACGATGAATCGGGCTTCGGGTGCTCGGTCCATGGCGTCCCAGAGCTCGCTCCACGAGTCGGGACACTGGTACCGATGTCCTGCGGCTTCGTAGTGAAGCGCCATGGACGACGGAGCGGTGGCCGCGAGGGCTGCTGAGAACGAGTCGTCGGGCTGCTGGCCGGCGATGGCATGAGTTGCCTCGCGGATGGGGCGGTAGCCAGTGCACCGGCAGAGGTTGCCGCACATCTGGTCGTCGACTTTCCAGTCTTGATCCAGGTCATCCCGGTAGCAGGCCTCGAACATGGACATGACGACGCCGGGAGTGCAGTAGCCGCACTGGGAGCCCAGGCGGTCCACGAGCGCACTCTGCACCGGGTGAGGCTCCCCATCTTGGGTCAGGCCCTCCACAGTGAACACCTGCTTGCCGTGCACCATGGGGAGGAAGAGCAGACAGGAGTTGATGGCTCGGTACCGGGGCTGTCCGCCGGCGTCGTGGTCGAGGACGACCACGGAGCAGGCGCCACAGTCGCCTTCCGCGCAGCCTTCCTTGGTGCCGGTGGCACCCGTGGAGCGCACGTATTGAAGCACCGTTGTCGTCGGGGGGATGTCCTCGACGACGATGGGTCGGCCGTTTAGCTGGAAGCGGATGGGGTCCATGGATCACCTGCCGGGTCCACCCCGGGTCCGTGAAGTATACCGGTCGTCGGGATCCTGGCCCTGTCGTTCCAACCAAGGGTGGGCAGCTTGGCTGGATTCGCTACGATCGAGACTCCCTCTGGAGGTAGCTATGGCGCGGACGTGCAGCACGAACTCCTGTGATCTCGGGGACGGCCCGTCGGCCTATGGCTCCGCCATCTTGGCCTTGCTCTTGAGCCTGAGCGCCTCTGGATTCCTGTTCATGGGCTGTGACCCCCGTCCTGACACGGACCGGGCGAGCAGCAACGGCTCCAGCGACGACGACGACGACTGCGCATGCAGCGACCCGGGCTACTTGAACCAGATCGCTTGCCTAACCGCGGGGCACACGTGGTCCTGTGGTGATGGCGACGACGACACCGGCGACGACGACGATGACGACGATGACGATGACGACGACGACGACGACGACGACGACGACGACGACGACGATGACGACGATGACGACGATGCTCCGTCGCTTCCTGGAAGTCTCTCGTTCGATATCACCGACGTCGCCGCGGGGTGGGTCGGTTGGGTGACCCTGCAGTTGGAGAACTTCACCATCGGTCAGGACACAGTCGTCTGCTGTACGGACGAAACTCAGGTTGCCTTGTTTGATTTCGATGGCGAGGGTGCTGCCCCTCGGGGTTGGTTCTTTTTTGGCGTCAACTCGTCGGGAAGCCAGACCTGGGGCCTTGCGAATGGCGCCGAAGAGGTCCAAGACACCTTCGAGGTTGCCCCGGCGACCGACATGCAGTCATTGACTTCGGGTGCAGGAGTCGCATCGAACGCTATTGCGGCTGAGAATGACTTCAACCTTTACTCTCTCGAGGTTGTGGAGGCCAACAGCCTTGTCTCGGTGGCGGCCGTTACGACGGGCAGCGCGACATTCCAGCCCTGGATTTGGGTACTCGGTGCCAACGGAATGGATATCGAGGCGATCAACCCTTATGAGGGGGAGGTTTCGGACGCCAACTTCGCCAACTTCGTGGCCGAAGAGGCGGGCACCTACTACGTGCGGGTCATGGACAAGGAGTCCGCTGGCGCGACCGACTTTACTTACGACCTCGATGTGCTGGTCTCCGCGCCTAGCGATGCCGCACCGACGGATGTGCCAGAGGTAGAAGACAACGATGCAGCGGCCGATTGGCAGGACCTAGGTGTGCTCGACGTAGGCGCCAACCTGGCGATCACGGGGACCTCGACGACCGCTGGTTACAACCAAGACACCTACGACTGGACGGGTGACTTGGATGTCTTCACATTCTCTCTCGCCGCCTCGGGTACGGTCGCGATGGAGTTGGTCTGGCCCAACGAGGAGACCAACGACTTTGATGCGATGCTCTACGATCCGACGCTCGGAACCCCCGATGTGGGCACCATCGACAGCGAGTACGACGTGGGTCTGGGAATGGCCAGTGTTGATTACCCCGAGCAGAGCACGATTCAGTTGCTTGGCGGCAAGGAATACGTGCTCATGGTCGCGAACTGGGAGGGCGATGCCGGTGCAGCTTGGACTCTCAACCTGCAGGTGTTGGGTGGGGCGCCGACCTTCGACTGATGCGAGCTCTCGGGACGAGCTGTTCGTCACTCTCGTCTATTGAAAACAAGTGTGCAGAGGCCTCGCTTCCGGCGGGGCCTCTGTCGTTCTGCTGCGCTGTGATTGGAGCCCCAGCGACAGGAGGCGTGGTTGCTGCTGGCCGCTCAGGTCGTTTCTCGGCTTGTAGATCGCTTGCGACCTTCCAGCTCAACCACAAGGGTGAACTCGCCGCGCGGTCTTCGCTGTTGCCAGCGGTCTCGGAGGGCTCCGAGGGTGCCGCGGTCGAACTCCTCGTGCACCTTGGTTAGTTCGCGACAGAGGCAGGCGGGTCTTTCTTCCCCCAGTGATTCGCAGAGAATCTCCAGGTCCGACTGGAGCCGGTGAGGAGATACATAGAGCACCAGGCTTCCCCCTGCTCCTGCAACTTGGAGGAGTGTGCTTCGGCGGCGCCCCTTCTTCATGGGCAAGAAGCCCAAGAAGTGTAATTGATCCGTCGGCAAGCCGGCCGCGCTGGCTGCTGCCACCAGTGCTGAGGGGCCAGGCACCGGTATGACCTCAAAGCCCGCATCAATCACAGCTCGGATCAGGGGAAAGCCCGGATCGGAGATCCCCGGGGTTCCAGCATCCGAGACCAGAGCCAACTGTTCGCCCTTCTGCAGCCAACCCAAGACCTGCGGGATGCGCCCGCGCTCGTTGTGCTCATGCAGGCTGATCGTGGGCGCACTGTGGCCCAGATGCATTAGCAATCGTCCAGTTCGCCGAGTGTCTTCCGCCAGGATGCGATCGACCTCGCCTAGGATGCGTACGGCGCGGAGCGTGATGTCCTCCAGGTTGCCCAGAGGAGTGCCAACGACAAAGAGTTTCCCAGCGGCGCTGGCGGTCTCAGGTGGCATCAAAGGCGTCAGGGAGGAAGTGGAGTTCGGCTGCCTTTGCGTGCTGGTCAATGGCGATGACCGAGAAGTGGGGCACGAGCCCGTGGAGTCGGTTCCGATCAATGAAGATCTGGCTCACGCTGACGATCTTCCGCTGCTTGCGGGGCCCAACGGCTTGAAGGCCGTCTCCATAGCGGAACTCATTGTGATGGTGTCGACGCACCTTGACTTCAACGAAGTAGAGGTGACTTCCCCGCTGCGAGATCAGATCGATCTCGCCTTGTTGGGTACGAAAGCGTCTTGCGATGACTCGATGGCCACGAGTCTCTAGAAACGATGCTGCGGCGTCTTCGCCGCGCTCTCCCAGAGACACGCGATCGTCGATGGAGTCCACAGGCAGTCGACAGGGACCGTTGGTTTAGGGGCCCGTCTTCAGAAGACGCGAGAAAACGCGGTCAGACTCAACTGGCCGTCGGAGCGACTGCGCGATGGTCTTCAGTGAGGCGAGCCTTCTTGCCTCGTAGATCGCGAAGGTAGTAGAGCTTGGCGCGTCGCACGCGGCCTCGTCGTACCCACTCGATGCGCTCGATCGCCGGGCTGTAGATCGGGAAGATTCGCTCGACGCCGACGCCGTAGGACACCTTGCGCACAGTCATGGTGCTGCGGAGTCCCGCGTTCTTCCAGGAAATGATGACGCCTTCGAACACTTGGATGCGCTCCTTGGCGCCCTCCTTGATTCGAACGCGAACGCGAACAGTCTCGCCGGCCCGGAACTTGGGCACGCGAGCATCGGCCATTCCCTCTGCTTCCAGCTGCTGAATGATCTTGCTCATGACTGACCTCGTGACTTCCGCACAATCTAGGGCTGCTTGGCCCGCTCCATTGCGTGGTTCCATGGCAATCCGGACCACGCGAAGGCGCTTTGTACTCTTACGATGCCGCTCCGTCCAGCCCTTTAAGCAATTGAAGTCGCTTTCTTTGAGGCTTGGTCCTCTTCGAGGAGGTCTGGTCGACGTTCCCTTGTGCGCTGCAGAGCCTGCTCTTCGCGCCATGTAGCGATGCGTCCATGGTCCCCCGAAAGCAGGACTGAAGGCACCTCCATGTCCCGAAAAACTCGAGGTCGGGTGAACTGGGGGAACTCTAGCCGGGGTCCCTGGAAGCTCTCTTCGGTGGGCGACAACTCGTTGCCCAGGACGGACGGGAGCAGTCGTGCGACGGCGTCGACAACGGTGAGGGCGGCCAACTCGCCACCAGTAATCACAAAATCGCCCAGACTGATCTCCTCGTCCACGAACGCGCTGACCCTGTCATCGATCCCCTCGTAGCGACCGCAGACCAGCACGAGATGGTCGAAGTCCCTTGCCAGGCGTTCGGCAGTTCGCTGATCGAAAGGCACCCCGGTGGGGTCGAGGAGGATCGTTCGTGTACGCCGACCTTCTGCGCTGTTGCCCAGTGCGGCCTCAATGGCAGCGACGACGGGCTCGGGCTTCATGACCATGCCCTGGCCGCCACCAAAGGGCGCATCATCCACCTGCTTGTGTCGCCCCTGCGCGTAGTCCCTGATGTTTGTGACATCAAAGGAGACCGCGCCTGCTTGGGCTGCGCGCCCCAGGATGCTGGCTGAGAGGTAGCCCGCCGCGGCCTCGGGGACGACGGTGAGTATGTCGAAGCTATAGGTCACTCGGGCTCCGGGTAATCGACCCGGATGAGTCTTGCTGTCCGATCGACCTCAAGCACGAACCTGTGTACAGCTGGGATCATGACCTCAGCGCCTTGTTCGTTGCGGACCACCCACACGTCAGTATCTCCGGCGGCGAAGACGTGGACCATGGAGCCCAGTGGACCCCGGTTCGCATCCTCAACCTGCATCCCAAGTAGTTCGTTGACGAAGTGCTCATCTTCGTCGGTCGTGCCGAGCTGATCGGCAGGAACGAGCAGGTTGAGCCCCGTGAGGCTGCGCACCTGCTCAGGGGCTGAGATGCCAGCGAAGGTAACAACGACCTTTCCACCCTTATGGGCCCAACCGGCCACTTCGACCGCGGTCGTAGGGCAGGCCTCGCCGGCCAGCCAGATGACGTCGCCGGCCCAAGCCATTTCCGAGTTGGGATTATCGAGACGGACGGTGATCCCACCGCGTACGCCCCAGTGTCTCCCCAGTCGCCCAACGCGCACCAGACCGCTCTCTGGTGCCTCGTCGTAGCCGATGGCTGGGATCAGAAGGTCCAAGCCCGAGCGGATCGGGAAACTGGACGAGCGCCGCTTGGGTGAGGTTGCGCGGTGTGTGGGGCTAGGCCGGCGCGGCCGCTTCGGCACCATCGTCTTCCTCACCGTCTTCGTCGGCACCGACGATGAAGAGTTCCGTCCGGAGTCGGTGCTTGTAGCTGTAAGCGTCCACGGCTGCGTGGAGCATGTCGGCTAGCTTGAAGTCGTCCGCCGTGAAGGTTGGCAGATCCGACGGGCTGAGGGTTAACTCCAGAGTCGTATTGCGACCCTCGGTCTGGGGATCGATCTGGATTGCGTCCTGATCTTCCACCAGAGAACCAACGAGAAATCGAACGAAGTCTGAGGCTTCCTGAATATCGGCCATGGACTGATGGATCCGTGGAGGCGCCGCGCTCAGGCGCTGGCGTCGGCGGCCTTGAGCGCACCGGAGGTCTTGATGAGGCGGCTGACAGTCTCGCTGGGGGTCGCCCCCTTGGAGAGCCAGTGCTTGAGGCGCTCAGGCTTGAACTGAATCGCAGAAGCCTTGTCCTTGGACACGGGATTCCAGGTCCCTAGGATCTCGATGAAACGACCGTCCCGCGGCTTGCGGGAATCGGTGGCAACGATGCGATAGAAGGGCTCCTTCTTGGCTCCGTGGCGTGCGAGGCGGATGGTGACCATCGAACTCAACTCCTGGCTTCTGTCGAAAACACCACCCGAACACCGGGTGGGACTGATCGGAAAAAATCCTTGTCCTTCAAGGGGTTGCGAGATTTCTCGCCCCTGAGGACGGCGCAATATACAGGCGGCTTCAGAAGAGCGTCAAGGCGTTTAGAGGTTCAGCAATCCATTCGTGCCTCTTCATAGCTCTATTCTGGGGTGCCTGAGCACCTTTTCCAGGGCGGTGGGCGGGCTATACTTCACGCCTCCATGGCGCGTCCCGATAAGAGGCTCTCGGAACTTGAACAGCGCTACGATCGGCTGCGCCGTTCCGTCCTCTTGTTTCGAGAGCTTGCGAGCACGACCCGCTCCGAGGCCTTCTACGCTCGCCTGCTGTCCGGTTTAGCGAATGAATTTGAGGTGTCCGCCGGCTTCTTTGGGAAGGTGCAGGGGGTGGGGGGCTGTGTCGCGATTCTTGCGAGCCTAGAGCGAGTCTCGGGTCAGCTACCCAGCGAGCTGCCTCTGGCGCATCCGCTGGTGCGGCAGGTGCTCGGTCAAGAGGAACGCTGCCTGATCCTCACATCCAGGGAGGAAGCCCCTGCTGGTTCCTTTGTTCACTCAGGAAGTGAGTCTTCGCTCGCAGTGAAGTGCCGTCTAGAGAGTGATGAGCCCGAGCTGCTCATCTTGGAGTCCCGCAGCCGTGAGGCCTTTTCTGAGGAAGATGGTGTGTTCGTAGCGGAGCTACTGGAGACTCTGGAGAAGACGCTCTTCAATCGCTACTCCCGAAGCCGCTCGGATCGAGAGATCGGGCTCCTGCTCGACGTTGCACGGGGAGAAGCCGATCTACAGCGGGCACTGGACGAGTCCGAACTGTCGTCTCTGCTTCAGAAGCTACTGGAGGTTGCGCTTTCCCGGACCCATTGTCGACATGGAGCCGTGTTGCTTGTGGATGAAGACAGCCAAGACCTCCACATGGAAGCGGAGACCTTCTCACTAGACCTGAATCAGCGGATCCCGCGCGTACTCAAGCGCCGTGCAGACCGCCCGTCTGGGGTCGTGTTCCGAGTCATGTCCGAGAATCGGCACTACCTAGCCAATGACACGAGCCAGGACCCGTACTACACCCAACTCTTATCCGATACGCGCGCGGCGCTGGCAGTGCCTATGTCGTTTCAAGACCGCTGTATCGGGGTGATTCTCGTGGAGAGTCAGCAAGAGGCCCACTTTACTCCCGATCACGTGGCCATGTTGGACGCTCTGGCGCAGACGGCGACAAGCTTTGTGCGTCGAGCTCAGTTGTATCGGTCCACACAAATGGATCAGGAGAAGGAGGCCGTTCTAATCAAGGGTCGTGGACCGGCCTGGGATGACGTAGAGCGTCGCATTGAGCGTGCAGCGGACACCAATGCGACCGTCTGTCTGCGTGGCGAGAGCGGCACTGGTAAGGAACTCGTTGCCCACGCAATTCACTTCAACAGCAACCGACAAAAAGCGCCCTTTGTGACGGTGAATTGTGCAGCGATTCCCTTCGAGCTTTTGGAGAGTGAACTCTTTGGGCATGTGAAGGGGGCCTTTACGGGCGCCGTCGTCGACCGTGCCGGTCAGTTCGAGGTAGCGGATGGGGGCACCATCTTTCTCGATGAGATAGGCGACTTGCCTCCGGCGCTTCAGGTCAAGTTGCTTCGCGTCCTGCAGTCAGCTGAAGTTCGGAAGGTGGGAAGCGACCAAGTTCGTCGGGTCGACGTGCGGGTCATCGCGGCGACCTCCCGTGATCTGGAGGCCATGATGGGGCAGGGGCTCTTTCGCGAGGACCTCTACTATCGACTCATGGTGGTGCCCACCCACCTGCCGCCGCTGCGGGAGTACCCGGAGTCCATTCCCGGAATGGTTCGTCAGTTTCTCCGGGACGCCAATGTGGCCTACGGTCGATCCGTGGCGGGTGTCGAGGACGATGCACTCCAGGCGCTGTGCGGCCATAGCTATCCGGGCAATGTGCGTGAGCTGCGCAACATCGTGGAGCAGGCGGTCTTACTGAGCGAGGGCTCCTGGATCCGTCGCTCGGATCTTCCCGGCTATCTGCGGGGCGAGGAGTCACCGCCTCCTATGCCCGGTTCGCTTGCCCCCCCCGGGCAGCCGAACTCTGTTGCGCCTGTGCAGCCACCTCTGGCCGTAGAGGCCCTCGGTGCAGCCACGGTGAGCCCGCCCAGCCCGCTGGCTAGTGTCGTAGGGGCCGAGTCTCTGGAGAGTGCCCTGGAGTGGGACTACAAGACGCTCAAGGCTGAGATGCTTCGACGTTTCGAGTCCCAGTACCTGGACTCCTTGTTGGAAGCCACGGGCGGCAACGTAACCCGGGCGGCTGAGCTGGCCGGCATTCACCGGGTGAACATTCACCGGATGCTCAAGCGGCGTTCCGAGCACTGAGAGCGGCGATTTTGCGCTCGTTGTCTTTGGCATTCAATGCTATTGAGACGCGTCGCTGGTGTGGCTTTCGTGCTGCGCTAGCGTGAACCAGTATGTAGCAGGAGTGTTACGGTGGCGTAACAATTGTAACCTTTCTGCTACATCCTGGTGGAGCAGGATTTGAGTGTATTTGGAGGAATCGACTGCTGTAGGCCATTTAGGCTCGCAACAAATTCTTCACAAATCGCTGGCATAAACTTTGCTCTTAGTTGGTGGAGTCCGGGCCCTAGCGGCTGATGTCTGTCTAGACAGCATCGAGTGCTTCGTTTCAACGGAGCGCAGGGATATTGGGAGCGCTTGGTTTCAACGGGGCGCAGGGATATTGGGAGAGGCTCTCGAGCTTCATTGGATGAAGCGGGAGCCGAACAAGGGAGAGGGAAGTCTTAATCATGATTACGAATTTTTCGGTGATGAAGTGGTATCGCTTGCCGGTGCTCGCACTGGGCCTCGGGTTCTTGGCTGGCTGCCCTGCGCAGGACGTGGAGAGCAACTCGCTGCGTCCGACTTGGTATGCCAACCAGGAATTTCATCTGGAGAGCCGCTACAAGAAGATCGGCATGATGACCGAGCGTGGTGATGCCAGCGCCGATCCCGCAGCCGACTCACTCGAAGACACGATGGACCTGGCTGACTCGTGGTCCGAGTCGGTCTATTGGCGCTATCAGGTCATTCGCCAGGGCTACCTTCCCGAGGACAGCAGCGATGACTTCTACGAGTACGCCCACATGGGTGGTACCGAGAGCCCCATCACGGTGATCAAGGCTTCGCTCGACCCCACCCTGAACCTGGACGCGGAGCTGGCCGAGGCCGAGCCCAAGATCTACATGGTCATTCGGGAGGATCGTCTCCGAATGGCTGGACTCGTTTATTTCTACACGGTCAACGGCGAGCGCTTGTCACAGGCTGTCACGGTCGACCCGGACGAGATGAACCGCTCGTATAGCCGACTCAGCCAGGCCAACTTGGCTCCCATCCCTCACTTCATTCCTCCCTTTCCCATCGCGCCCGAGGACAAAGATGTGGTCCTCGAGGATGGTCAACTGGTCTCGTTCAGCAACGCCACCGAGGCATCGGTCGATGTGATCTATGAGAACTCGTATGACGCCACGCTGATTTCTGAGAACTGGGCCAGCGGTCAGCCCTGGGCGACGCTGAGCATCACTCCAACTGTGGAGTCTCGGCTGATGTCTACCGACGAGGTGGCCTCGTTGACCGGCCCCATGGGCGGCGCGTTCGACGATCACGAGGATGACGAAGACTACGACTTCGTGGCTCGACTCAAGGAGGGCGTGAACCTCACGGCTTCTTTGAACATCAACGACATGGTCGGGACCAGCACCCACGAAGTGCGCAGCGGTTATCGACCGTGGGCCGGGTCCTGGTGGCGACAGAGCGAGGGCGCGTTGATCTTCGGCTACCACGCGAGCACGAATGACACGATCTCTGAGGTCCACAAGGCCGTCTTCGAGGAGTCGGCAACCAAGGTTCAGAACTTGGGCGACGAGCTGCGCGATCTGCGCAAGAACGGCAATGAGGACTCCGAGGAATACACGTCCAAGCGCGAAGAGTACGGGACGACTCGGGACAAGTTGGTCGAGGATCTCGTTGCTTTCTACAACGCGGTCTATCAGGCCATTGATGGGGGCCAGATCACGATCTCGGACGACAAGATTGCTGCCGACGAGAACTGGAATGGGAACTCAGAAGACCCCTATCCAGCGTTCAACTTTGACATCAACACCATGTCGCCCCTGGACAAGTTCGCGCTCTTGCAGCAACTGAACAACAACACCCACGGCAGCAACCCCTGGTTCGGTCCTGCGTGGGAGATTCTGAACCACTGGAGCCCTGCCGGTTCCAGCTGGTTTGGACACTGCAATGGGTGGTCGGCTGCTGCAATCCTGACCAAGCAGCCCACCGAGGATGTCAATGTTCCCTTCGGTTCCACGAACCAGTTCGACCTTGACCTCACCGCGCCTGATCAGAAGGGGCTTCTCTCGGAGACCTATTACAGCCAACTGAGCCACTTCTTCGGTGAGCGCTACAACGGCGACGAGGGCGAGGACATCTCGGACCTCAGCCCCAAGGCTGTTCTTCAGTTGCTCTCTAGCTACATTGGAGAGCGGCAGGTGCCTATCGTGTTTGACACATCGGCCAACGAGGAGGTCTGGAACTACCCCGCCTGGTCCTACACCTTGGTGCTCAATGAGACTACGAATGGTGGAACAGGGGCTGCGACCGGCCTCATCAACATCAATACGGCGGGCCCCGATGAGCTGATGACGCTGTGGGGCATCAGCACGGTCCGAGCCCAGCGCATCATCCAGCATCGGGAGCAAGCGGGCCCCTTCCAGTCCATTGAAGACCTCGTGGATGTGCGTGGCATCGGGTTGGGAATTCTCAATCGGATCCGAGAGCAAATCACTGTCAGTCAGGACTCGGACTTGAGAACCCTGAGCGGTGAGGTGAGGGTGCGCTTCGCTACGGATGGCGTTTCCTACACTCACATCGATACGAACGAGGATGCTCCCCAAGGTTTCTGGAAGACCTGGAAGTTCAGCCTCGAGGCCAGTCCTGCAGGCGAGATCATCAGTGGTACCTGGGAGAATCCGGACAGCAACCACCCCGATTTCGCCTGGGTGCCCTACGTAAATACGGTCAATACGGGACGTTCCGAGAACAACTATCTGCACTGGACGAACCTCAAGGGCTACCTGCCCGGGATCGTTCGCGAATAGAACACTTCTGCCAGCGGCTTGAGAAGGGCCTAGAATTGGGCTCATGAGCTTCCGGTTACTGATGACGATGGCGTCGCTGACTTTGTTGTCAGCGACGCTTTCGTGTTCTTCCGAGTGGGACTCCGCAGGGGGCGGTGAAGGAAACACGGAGTTGCCATCAAGTCTGATGGGCATCGGCGTGACTCCCCATCAGCCCACGGTGACCTTGGGGGAGCAGATTCAGTTTGTAGCCATTGGTTACTACGAGGACCAGACCACTCGGGACATCACCGATGTGGTCACTTGGGAGTCCGGCCTCCACTCCGTAATCACGGTGTCATCGTCCCTCGACGAGGAGGGCCTGGGCACGACCGTCGGGGCCGGGCAGGCGCTGGTGCGTGCGGCCTTCTACGACCTGTATTCCAACGAGGTTCAGGTCACCGTTACGGACGCGTCCGTTACTGCGCTGGAGGTGCAGCCCTCGGTCGTCGAGCTACACGTGGGCGAAGAGGTGCAGCTGACGGCTGAGGCCAGCTTTACCGACGGCAGTCGTGGCAACGTGTCGGGAACCGTTCGGTGGGTTACTGGCGATGGAACCATTGCGACTGTGGACCCCACGGGCAAGGTGACGGCGGCGGGCCTTGGGGCTGTCGATATGCGAGCAATCTACGAGCAGCCTTCTGGCGACTTCGAGGCAGAGCCAAGCTTGATTGAGGTATTGGACGAGACAGTGACTATTGACGGCCCCGATGTTCGAGTTATCGGGCTCAACGTGATCGGCTCGGGTGAGACTGCGACGTACACGGTGGAACTGAAGAACAGCGGCGGCGGCCCAGCGAGTGGTTTTTGGGTCGACGTTTGGCTGAACAGATCCGATGCGCCTCCGGCCCCTCCCACCTCCGGCGACGCGTATTACTTCGTCGACCTGCTCGATGTGTCTGAGTCAGTGGAGATCCCCATTGAGCTGTCGGGCGTCGTCCCCGGCAACTACCAGAGTTGGGTGCTCGTGGACTCATTTGCGACGCTGGATGAGGGAGTGCTCGGCGAGAACAACAACACGTGGGGACCCGAGCCGGTCTCCTTGTCCGGTGGCTCGGGCCCGATGGGGTCGGACATCGCCATTACCTACCTACAGGCCTACATTCAGCAGAGTCAGGCTCAGGTGCTGTACATCATCGATGTGACCAACAACGGCGACCAGGCGGCGGCTCCTTTTCAGGTGGGTGTGTTCTCGAACCCAAGTTTTCCGCCAGTGGCTCCTGCGATTCCCGATGAACAGGAGCTCGTCTCGAGCCTGGCTCCCGGAGAGACTGCATATCTGAGCATCCCCGTGCGGGCGATTCCTAGCGGCTTCTGGCAGTCTTATGTGCTGGCCGACGTCGGTGGTGTCCTGGCCGAGCCTAACGAGTTCAACAACCTCGCGGGCTTTCAGGTCGCCCCCTGAGTCGGCTTCACCGCCCGATGTGGCGCGATGAGCTGTAGCTGAACTGTCTTCTGGCCCCGAGAGCCCCATGTTGTTTGATCCTGCTTCATTTCCCGAAACACTCCGGCCTGGTTCCCATGCTGTGGTCGCATTCTCTGGTGGACTGGACACCTCTCTTTGCGTCTTGATGTTGCAGAGAGAGGCCCATGTTCGTGTCACCACAATCACCGTGGATACCGGGGGCTTTCCGCCGAGCGAGCTCGAGGAAATCGAGGCTCGTAGCAAGGAACTCGGGGCCGTCGGGCATCACCTCTTGGACGGTCGACAGGCGGTCTACGACGATCACATTGCGTATCTAATCAAAGGCAACGTGTTGCGTGGAGGCGTGTACCCGCTGTGTGTAGGAGCAGAGCGGGTGGTGCAGGGCCGCGAAGTCGCCCGCCTCGCGGAGAAGCTGGGCGCCGACCTGATCGTGCATGGCTCGACCGGTGCGGGCAATGACCAGGTTCGCTTCGAGGTGGCGATTGCGGCCACGTGTCCGGGGATCCCCACGTGGGCTCCCGTGCGTGACCTCCACATCACGCGAGCCCAGTCAGCGGAGTATCTCGATCAGCATGGCTTCCCTGTTCCATCGAGCACCACGGATTACTCCATCAACGCTGGGCTCTGGGGGGTGACGATTGGCGGCAAGGAGACTCACAGCCCCGATGGTTACCCTCCTGAGGAGGCTTGGCCCTCCACCGTCAGCCCAGCGGAGGCTCCGGGAGAAGGAGTCCACCTGACCCTGGGTTTTGAGGCGGGGCTCCCGAGCTCTCTGAATGGAAAGGCGCTGGGGCCGCTCGCGTTACTCGAGGAGGTGCGTGACTTGGCAGCAGCACATGGGGTGGGTCGGGACATTCATCTCGGTGACACGATCCTGGGCATCAAGGGCCGTATCGCCTTCGAGGCACCTGCTGCTGCTGTGCTGCTCCCAGCCCACAGGGAACTGGAGAAGCTGGTGCTGAGCCGTATGCAGCTGTTCCACAAGAACCAGATGGGAGAGCTGTACGGGGCAGTCCTTCACGAGGCTCGTTGGTTCGACCCGGTTGTTCGTGACATTGAGGCCTTTCTGGACTCGTCCCAGCGTCGAGTATCGGGAGAGGCCGACCTCTACCTGCGGCAGGGAACTGTGACGGTGCGGGGGGTCCGCTCCGATTTCTCCATGATTGCGCCGGAGCTTGCGCGCTACGGAGAAGAGAATGCCCTGTGGGATGGTCGGGACGCCGCTGGTTTTTCCCGCATCTATGGCACCCAGCAGTTGCTGTCTGGTCTAGCCGAGCGACGGCAAGAAGGCGGAGATTGAGGGGGCCATCATGACTTCTAGTCCTCTCCCGCCGACCGTTGCAGAGACCCTGGCCGAGATCCCCTCCTGGGGTGCTGACGGCGCCTCAGACCACCTCCTGACAGGTCTCGAGCCTGGTCTCAACGGTTTCCTGGCTCTTGTGCGTCTCGCTGCGGCGGTTCGAGAAAACCAGCACGAGCTCGCTCGCTCTCGGCCGCTTGCAGGCAGGGTGTTTGCCGGGATGTTTTTTGATCCGTCCTTGCGTACTCGAAGCTCCATGCTGGTGGCCTGCGCCAAGCTGGGAGCCGAGTATCTCGATCTCCAGCCTGATTCCAGCCTGTGGACCCTGGAGTTCACGGACGAGGTGGTCATGGACGGAGTGGCGCAAGAACACATTCGCGAGGCGGCAGGAGTCTTGGGTCGATATGCGCAGACTCTTGGCTTGCGGGCGTTTCCGACCCGCGGGCAATGGGAGAGAGAACGCACCCAACCAGTACATCGTGCTTTTGCCGAGCACGCCGGAGTCCCGGTGGTCAACCTGGAGGGGCCGATGGCGCATCCGTGTCAGGGCTTGGCCGATGCGCTCACCTTTCAGGATCTATTGGGCGAGACCGCTGGACGGAAGCTCGTTTTCACTTGGGCGCCCCACCCCCACCAGGGGCTGATGGCCGTGCCCCACTCGGCGCTCTGGGCGGGGAGCAGTCTGGGCATGGATGTGGTCTTGGCTCATCCAGAGGGGTTTGACTTGGACTCGGAGGCTCTTGATGAGGGGCGGAGCTTGGCCTCAGCCTCTGGCGGTACCTTTCGGATAACCCACGATCGAGACGATGCGCTGGCGGGAGCGGATCTGGTCTATGCGAGCTCCTGGGGGGCTATCTCGGGGCCTGAGGCCAGTCGTTCCGGCCACGCCGACGCAGTGAAGTCTTTGCGTGACTGGAAGGTGGATACGGCCGACCTGTCGAGGGGCAAGGAGGCTTTCTTCCTGCACTGCTTGCCAGTTCGGCGCAACGTCGTCGTGAGCGATGCTGTCTTGGATGGTCCCCAGTCCGGGGTTCTAGACCAGGCTGAGAACCGGGTGTGGGCGCAGACAGCTTTGCTACTTCACTTGATGGGCGGGGTGGCTCCATGAGCCAGCGGGAGAACGACGGATGAGTCGGCTCTGGGACAAGGGCCAGCCCCTCGATAGCCTGATCGAGGCCTACACGGTCGGAGACGATCCAACTCTCGACCTTCGTCTGGTGCCCTACGATGTTGCGGGGAGCAAAGCCCATGCACGCATGTTGGCGAGCATTGGGGTGCTGAGTGTCGAGGAACTGAACGCCCTCTTGTCGTCGTTGGACGATGTGCTGGCAGCCCATGACGAGGGTCGCTTCATCATCACCACCGAGGATGAAGATGTGCATACGGCCATCGAGCGCTTTCTGGTGGACTCCGTGGGTGCAGCCGGACAGAAGATCCATACGGCCCGCAGCCGGAACGATCAGGTCTTGACCGCGCTTCGTCTCTGGCAGAGAGACGCAGTTCAGGCTGTCCGAGAAGCCCTGGACCAGGCGATTTCTGGATTCATGGACTTTGCTGCCAAGCATGAAAGTGTGCCCTTACCGGGCTACACCCACCTCCAGCGGGCAATGCCATCGACGGTTGCTCGGTGGAGCTTGGGTTATGCCTCGCTCTTGCGGGACAACGCTCACCTGCTCGGTGCGGCGGATGCAGTCGTCTCGTCCTCCCCGCTGGGCTCAGCGGCGGGATACGGGGTGCCGGAAGTCTTGCCCATTGATCGAGAGGGGCCCGCTGAGGAGCTTGGGTTTGACTCGGTTCAGTTGCCGGCCGAGGCGGCCCAGTCCTCGCGTGGAAAGGGTGAGGCAACCCTGCTCTTTGCCTTGTCGGAGATCGCAGGGGACTTGGGTAAGTGGGCCTGGGACTTGTGCCTGTACGTAACGGCGGAGTTTGGCTATTTCCGCCTCCCAGTAGCCTTCACTACCGGCTCGTCCATCATGCCGCAGAAGCGAAACCCCGACGTGCTGGAGCTCACCCGGGCGCGAGCCCATGGAGTGCGTGCGACGCTGTCAGAGGTCATGGCGATTTCCTCGTCACTTCCCTCTGGATATCACCGAGATCTACAGCTCTTGAAGGGTCCTCTGTTTCGTGGATTCGACGAGACTGTGGCGATGCTTGAGATTGCGAAGCACGTGATGGATGGTCTCGTCGTCGACTATGCCGCCTGCGAGGCGGGCATGTCACCGGAGCTGCACGCCACGGAAGAGGCTTACCGCATGGTCAAAGAAGGGGTTCCGTTTCGGGAGGCCTATCGCCAGGTTGGTCGCTCATTTCGTGGTGGTGACGACGAGGGTTGAGCAGCGGGCTCTGCCGCCGGCCGCGGGTGGATTGCCAACCTCTGCGACTCTCGCAGAACAACCCAACGCACCCATGCGAAAGACGCACTGGTGCTGTTCTGGACGACCTCTTGCGGGGTCTGAAGTGCTTATTCGCGGGTGGAGTAGGGCAGCAACGCGAGGTGGCGCGCTCGCTTGACAGCGAGTGTCACCTTGCGCTGGTTCTTGGCGCTCAGGCCAGTGCGTCGGCGGGGAAGGATCTTTCCGTCATCGCTGAGGAAGCGCTTGAGCGCCTTCGTGTCCTTGTAGGTCACGGAGAACTGTCGCTTGCCGTCCCGATCTTGCTTGGTCGTCATCGGTATCTCCCTCTGGACCTCGGCTGTGGAGTTGGCCCAGAGCCGGCGGAATCTAGTCGAGAAGTCTCGCGATGGCAAGGCATGTCTTTGGGGGCGGTGCTTCGACCTGAAGAGAGACCGAAACCGTCGACCTCGCACGGGACGCTCAGAGTCGAGCCCGTCTGGCATTGTTAATTAGTAAAAGTAAACAGTTAGATGCCATCCGGGTGTTCGAGCCGGACGGGGTGGCTCGGGGTGTTGGTGGCTATGGAACGCTGCGCGTCTTGCCTGTGTGGTGCAGAATGAGGTTTCGTTCGATGTGGCGATTGTGCCTATCTCTGGGCTGAACCCAGATTCACTGTGGGGTTTCAGGTGTCGGATACACCCACTGACGCTTCTGCTGAAGAGGTCATTGCCAGCCTCCGAGCAACCAACGCACAGCTTGATCGTCGGATCTTCGATCTGAGCGCGTTGCTCAAGGCGGGAGATGCGCTCCACGACGTCTTGGAAGTAGAGCCACTCTGTGCCCTTCTGATCGCCATGGTTCGAGAGCGGGTCCAGGTGGATCGTCTCGCCTTGTTCCTCAACAATCCCGAAACGTGTCAGGTGGAGCTGCGGGCCTACAACGGATTGCCTGATGAAGTTGCTGGTCTCTCCTTCCCTGCAGAGGATGGGATTCTCTGGCGACTCCTGTTGGCTGGCGAGCCTTTTTCTGTCCTCGACCTCGGCGGCAGCCCGAGATTTCCCGAGATCTTCGGTGTGAACCAACTGGAGCAGGTGGAGGGCCGGCTCTGGTTGCCGCTCGTGATGCCGGGAAAGGTTATTGGCGTCCTGTCTATTGGCTTGAGTCGGAATGGCACCCCAGTGGACGTCTCGGAGTTGTCGTTCTTGAGCGCACTGGCCAATCAGGCTGCGCTCTCCATTAACTCCGCTCGGCTCTACGAGCGCATCGACGTTGCTCGTCGGCGCTTGGATCGTTCACTGCACCAGCTGTCGATGTTGTTTGATGTGACGAGGGCTCTGAGCGCTGTCTCTGACCTGACAGGTCTGCTTCGCTTGATTCTCGAGCGCGCCATTGACGCCGTGGATGCGGAAAAGGGCTCGCTCATGCTGCTGAACGAGACTGGCGAAGAGTTGGAGGTCAGGGTCGTCTTTGGGCTGCCCGACAAGGAGATCGAGCGGAAGATCAACGAGGGTGAGATCAATTGCCGCACGTTCAAGCCTGGCGAGGGAGTTGCGGGCACCGTGCTGGAGACGGGCAAGCCGCACAGGGTCGACAACACGGAAGACGAGGGTCGCTTTACGGACCGCGAGAGCTCCCACGTTCGGTCGATTCTCTGTGTTCCTCTGACGGTTGAAGACGACACGATCGGGGTCATCAACATCACGAACCGCAAGGGGAACGAGCCGTTTCGTGACGAGGACGAAGAGATCCTGGGGGCGCTGGCAGATCAGGCAGCGGTGGCCATTGCACGGGCACGCCTATACGAGGCTGCCATTACGGATGGTCTCACAGGCCTGTACATCCGTAGGTTCGTGATGCATCGGCTCCGCGAAGAGGTCCGCCGGACCCGGCGTTATGGCAACCAGTTGTCGGTTGTGATCTGCGATATCGACCACTTCAAGAGTGTCAATGACACGTACGGGCATCCTGCCGGGGATGCGGTGCTCGTCCGAGTGGCGGATGTGCTGCGTGCCGGTCTGCGGACAGAGGTGGATGTCGCGGCACGGTACGGTGGTGAAGAGTTCCTGTTGCTCTTGCCCCAGACCACAGCGAGGGCGGCTGTGGTGGCGGCGGAGCGACTCCGCAAGAGTACCGAGGAGTTGAAGGTCGAAGTGGGGGCCGACGAACCGCTGTCCGTGACGATGAGCTTTGGGATCGCCGAGTTGGACATTGAGTCGGGGGAGACGCCCGCAGATCTAATTGCTCGAGCGGATGCGGCCCTCTACGCGTCCAAAGAGGCTGGCCGCAATCGAGTGACTGCTTACGGAGCCTCCGGAGGCCCCGGTAAGGCCGATGCCGGCGAAGATGGGGGCTTCACACAAGATGGCGATACGCTGCGACGCCTCAGAACCCTCAAGCCAGAGGCGATGGCGATGGCGGCGCAAGCCGAGCGGCGTGGGGCTGAGAGCGAGAAGCCAGACTAGGGCTCGTCGCTGCAGAGGGCTTCTAGCCAGCGGTTGAAGGGCTCGCTGTCCACGAGCTCTGCCAGTTGAGACCGGGTGACTTCGAGGGCGAGAGCCCGCAACTGCCGGTCGACATCGGTACCCTCCAGTAGGTCTTCCAGGCTGCGGTCCGAGACGTGCCGAAGCTGTTGCTCGATCCATTGGCTGGCGGTTTCCTGAAAGTCAGGCCTCAGGACCCAACTGTGTAGGCTGCTCCGGAGCATTGTGGCGACTGCTTCCAGGTTGCTGCGGTCCAACTCAGCGGCTAGCTCGGAGACTTGGAAACCCCACGCCCCCTCAAGAAGGCCCTTGCGAAGGGCTTCTTGGTCAGCCAGTCGATCGGGGCTGCACAGGTAGTCCGCGATCCGCTGCATGACGGTCGACAAGGCGCCGTCGGCGAAGGCGGTGACTTTCTTGTCCAGTTGTCGCTCGACGCCCTCGGAGACGACGCCTGCCAGTGATCCCAGGGCCCCGGAGTGACTGCGAGCTCGGTCCCGGGCGCGCTGGCCAATTCCGAGGACCTTCTTGGCCACTTTGTTGTCGGCGACTGGAGTGCTCATGCGCTGGGCGAAGTTCTGGAGGGTCTCGACGAGCAACTCCCGAACCAAGGCGCGGAAGGGGCCCCGGTCGATGAGCGCTAGGAGCAAGTCTCTGTTGAGCGCATAAGGTTCGGCTGCTAGCTGCTCCAGCTCACTCCGCAAGGAGTCAGAGATCGCCTCGCTCAGAGGTCGTTCGTCTGCCTGGAGCTTATCGAGCTCGTTCCTCCAGGTACCCACGAGGTTGATCTCGGCCTGATCCGACTCACACCAAATAGTGAGGGTTGTCTGTAGCAGCTCCGCAAGCTCTTGGGCCTCTAAGGAAGCTCCCAGCGGGCGTCTGAACTGGTGCGCGACGATGATCTCAGCGAGCTGATCGAGTGCGCCACCTGGAGACGAGTCCTGGAGACGAGAGAGGAGGTCATCGGCCGTCAACGGGTGGGCTCCTCGCGTCTTGGGGCCGGCTGAACCAGCTACAGCGGAATGTTGCCGTGCTTGCGTGGTGGGTTCGTTGCCCGCTTGTTGCGCAGCATGCGGAAGGCGGAGACCAGCTCGCGCCGAGTGGCCCCGGGGTGAATGACCCGATCGATGTATCCGAGCTCAGCGGCTTTGTAGGGGTTGTTGAAGGTTCGTTCGTAGTCAGCCACCAACTCGGCCCGCTTACTGACGGGGTCCTCAGCGTCCTTCAACTCTCGGCGGAAGATGATGTTCACTGCTCCCTCTGCACCCATGACGGCGATCTCGGCCGTTGGCCACGCCAGGTTGAGGTCGGCGCGGATGTGCTTGCTGTTCATGACGTCATAGGCGCCACCATAGGCCTTGCGGGTGATCAAGGTGACCTTGGGGACGGTAGCCTCTGCAAAGGCATACAGGAGCTTGGCCCCATGCTTGATGATGCCTCCCCACTCCTGTTGGGTGCCGGGCAAGAAGCCCGGCACGTCCACTAGGGTGAGCAGAGGAATGTTGAATGCGTCGCAGAAGCGGACGAATCGGGCGCCCTTAATGGACGCGTTGATGTCCAGGCAGCCGGCAAGATGTCCGGGCTGGTTCGCGATGACCCCGATGCTGCGGCCCTCGAGGCGGATGAAGCCCACGACGATGTTGGGAGCAAAGCCGTCTTGCACTTCCAAGAAGTTGCGGCTGTCTGCGACCGCCTTGATGACAGTTCGGATGTCATAGGGTTTGTTGGCGTTGGCCGGAACCTGGGTCAGCAACTCGTCCGTGGCTCGATCCCACGCGTCGTCGCAGGGCTGAATTGGGGCCTCTTCCACGTTGTTGGATGGCATGAAGGACAACAGCTCACGGATTAGAGCTAGGCAAGTGGGCTCATCGGGTGTGGAGAAGTGCGCCACACCACTCTTCTTGTTGTGCGTCGCCGCGCCCCCGAGGCTCTCCTTGTCCACTTCTTCGTGGGTCACCGTCTTGATGACGTCTGGACCGGTCACGAACATGTACGACGTGTTCTCGACCATGGCGATGAAGTCTGTGATCGCGGGGCTGTAGACGGCGCCACCCGCACACGGCCCCATGACAGCGGAGATCTGGGGGACGACACCGGAGGCCAGCGTGTTCCTCAAGAAGATGTCTGCATAGCCGCCCAGGCTCATCACACCTTCCTGGATGCGCGCGCCGCCTGAGTCGTTGAGGCCGACGACCGGGGCACCATTCTCCATGGCGAGGTCCATGATCTTGCAGATCTTGCGAGCATAAGCACCCGACAGAGATCCTCCGAACACCGTGAAGTCCTGAGCAAAGACGAAGATAGGGCGCCCATCCACCAGCCCATGACCAGTGATGACTCCATCGCCTAGGATGCGCTGCTCTTCCATGCCGAAGTCGCGGCATTGGTGCACGACGAAGGCATCCAACTCCACGAACGAGCCCGCATCCAGCAAGAGCTCGATGCGCTCTCTTGCAGTGAGCTTGCCGCTCTTGTGTTGCTTCTCGATGCGGGCGGTGCCTCCGCCGGCTTCGGCGCGCTGCCAGTTGTCAGCTAGAAGCGCCAGCTTGTCTTTCATGATGTCGTCAACAGCTTCGGTCACGGGGACTCCTGCGCTCGATCAGTCTCGGGGCAACTAGTGTGGTGCCTGGACCGAGGCCGGCGCATTTTGGACTGTGTCCCGAGCGTGCGTCAATTGTTCGAGCCCGAGTCGATGTACCGGCACTCGCCCCGGGCGCACGTCTGTGTAGGCCGTTGTTGACCCTCGCCGTCCCGGCCGCTCATGGCTATATACTTGCCAATCCCGGCTCGACCGACCCCCCATGTGGGGCGGCATGTCGACAGGGGCCGGACCCGGAGCTTCCATGCACCCTAGCCTTCAGTCTCTCCCACTCCTCCTCGCGTTGCTTCTGGCAGCCCCCATCTTGAGTGCGGGTGGCTGCGAGCCCAGCCGTAATGATGACGATGACGATGCCACCGCTCAGCCGATAGGTCGGGTCACGGTTCAGCCTGGTGGCATGGTGTTCGACAGCCTGCAGGAAGCTATCGATGCCGCGGCTGAGGGCGGAACAGTGGTGGCTTCGGCTGGCGTCTACGAGGAGTCCCTCACGATCACCAAGTCCCTGACTTTGTCCGGCGACGGTGTGTCCGGTGTATTGGTCACGGGCAATGGCTCTGGGACCATGCTCGAGATCGATCAAGTAGATGGTCCGGTGCAGGTCTCGGGCATGAGCTTTCTGGCTCCTTCTGAGGAGGCTGGGACGATTCGGGGGCTTCGCGTGACGAACTCTACCGATGTGCTGATTCACGATGTGATCGTCGGTTTTGATGACGGTGGAGCGGCTGGCTGCGAGCACGGCCTGGTGGGCATCGAGTCGTCTCAGGCGACCGTGACGGTCTCAGAGGCCCAGATCGTGTGTGTCGGATTCGAGAACGAGGCTGGCGGAACAGGAATCCTGGCTCAGACGGACTCGGTCCTGACCGTTGTAGACACCACGATCAACGCGATGGGGGCGTTTGGAATCCGGTCCATTGACTCGGAACTCTCCATTTCCAGCTCGACGATCACCACCATCAATCGTTCGCCACTGGCCGACCAGTACGAGTCCGATGGCACAGGGATCTACTTCGAACAGGGAACGACGGAGCTCTCGGTGACGGATACGACTGTCGAGAATGGGGCTTTTGTTGGCGTCTGGGTGGATGGCCCTGCTGTTCGAGTCACCGACTCAAGCATCGCTCAGTTCGCCTATGGGGTCTATCATCCGGGGGACTCTGCGCTGGCTTCTGGGCGGTCCATGACGGTCGAGAACACTACCTTCCGCAACCTGGCTCAGGAGGCGATCCTCTCGGTGGCCTCGACCAGTGTTTCCGGCAGTGTGTTTCTGACCAAGGGGGTTGTGCCCGATCCCCTGGGAAGTCCGGCTATTCCGTACGGTGGCATTCGAGTCATCGCGCCCTCTGGCGTGGTCACCCTTGTGGACAACCAACTCGACGGCATGGGTCGCGGAGCGATCAATGTCCTGGGGAACAACGATGGTGACGTCGCCCTTGCCACCATTAATGGAAACGAGATCTCGCGGGTGACGGCAGGCAGCGGCATCGTGGTCTCGGACACGCAAGAGGCCGTCTTGGAAGGCAACATCATTGCAGACATTGATCACGCAACGGATGACGATGGCGGCATCAGCAATGGCTACGGTCTCGCATGTTTCCGAGTCGCTTCTTGCGCGATGAATGGCAATGATGTTTCGGAGGCTGAGTTCTCCAACTTCGTGGGTGTGGACAGCAACTTCACGTCAGTGGCCGACAGCTTTCACGATGGTTGGTATCAGGGGGCTCACCTGGAGTCCTCACAGGGGACGTTCACGGACACGACCTTTACGGACAACCGCGGCTACGGCGCGATCTTCATGGACTCGACCGTGCAGGGAACGGGCGTGGTTGTGACTGGAACGGTGCGTGGTCCGCACTACCGTGATCTAGACGGTGTGGACGACCCCTCCCCCGAGGACCTCGAGTTCGACAACGGGGGTCGCGGTATCGAGAGCTTCTCTACCGGTGGGGCGAGCTTCTTGTCGTGGTCCTCCGGTACGTTCGAGGACAATCACTTGGGTGCTCTCTACAGCGGCAGTGGCCAAGTGGAGTTCGTTGACAACCGACTCATTAACAACGGAATTGATGACCCGGTCACTGGATTTGGTGGTGGCTCGGCCTTGGTGATTAGCGGGTCCGATGCTGAGGCTCTCCAGGGGCCGCTCGTCCAGGGGAATGTCATCGATGGAAGCGAGGGCGGCTGGGGGATGTCGGTCTCCAATGCCCCTGGAGTTCGGATTTCCGACAACGTGATCTGCGGAGGAACCAGCGCTGGGCTGTACCTGAGCCGCAGCGATGGCGCGGTGGTCGAGGACAACCACATGGGCCGTACCGATGACACCACCGTGACGTCGTGTGGCGTCTTGGGTTGGGTCTACGGCATTTACTTCACGAACTCCCAGGACTCGATCATCGAGGAAGGCATCAGACTCTCGGGCAACGACATCGCCGATGGGGACATGGACTACGGTGTGTACCTGAATGGCTCGGGGCCCATTGCGATGGAGGAGAACACGATCGAGGGGGCGACCGTCGCTGGAGTCTATGCGACCACCTCTACGCCTAGCGGTCTGACTTGGGATGACGACGGGGACGGTCAGTCGGAGTCATCGGGGGATTGCGACGATACCAACCCTCAGGTGAACGGGAACGCCCAGGAACTGGATGGCGATGGCATCGACAACAACTGCGATGGAGTGATCGATGACGGTCTCTCTACTAGCGATGGGGATGGCGACGGACACTCCATTGCGGACGGGGACTGCAACGACAATGACGCATCGGTGTACCCGGGGGCCGTTGAGCTTCTAGAGAACTTCCGTGACGACAACTGTGACGGCTGGGCCGACTTCGACGCGGATCTCCCACACCCTCAGATCACGATGATGGGCAACACCATTGAGGGTGGCTCGGCGGGTATCCGGTTGAATGGCGCCACCCTCGACATGTCGGTGGAAGCGTCAGCCGGCTCTGGGGACCAGTTGGTTGGCCAGAGCGGCACGGGGCTCATGTTGTGGTCGTGGTCTTACGCGTCCACTCCGGCCCTGGTGCCTTCCGTTGTGAACCTGGGCCCCGAGGTCGTGATCGATGGCTCACAGTCGGATTGCATCTCTGTGGCTGGGACCAGCGCGACTGTCAACCTGGACGGGGCCAGTGTGACCGGCTGCGGCGCGAGCGGCATTTCCATGACCCAGGCCGGTGTCTTGAATGCTGAGGAGGTGACTATCGAGAACACGGTAGGCCCCGCAATCTATCAGTTTGCGGGTGTTGCCAACCTGGACCAGGTGTCGCTGTCCAGTCCGGGCGGCTTGGAGACACTGGTGGGGACTGAGCCACTGGTCCTCAGCGCTGCGGGTGGAGAGTTGGGCTTTGCTGCGTCGCGCACTCCGGTGGCTATTGATCAGCCTTACTCGCTCTTGTTGAATGGCGTGGCTCTGACAGAGGGCGAGGACTTCAGCCTGAATCCCATCACGGGCTACATCCTGTTGACGGAGCCCCTAGCTGCTGGCGATGCCCTCTCCTTGTCCTCCTATTCCTGGTATCGGGCAGCCGTGGAGCTCAAGGGGGGAGAGCTGAACGCAACGGACCTCGTCATTGTGGAGCCTTCGGGGATGGGCCTTCATGTGACGGGAGGTGCTGCCAATGTTGACCTGCTGTCCTTGAATTTCACTTCGGGCAACTCGGGGTCGGCTCCTGGGGTGCTGGTGGAAGGCGGTGCCATCTCGTTATTGAACGCAGCCATCGGTGAAGCGCCCGGAAGTGGCCTCCATTTGACTGGCGGTACGGTGTCGGTCGAAGGCGGCGTTGTTGCTGCCAGCAGCCAGGATGGCATTGCGGCGTCGGGAGGCGTGCTTGCTTTAGACGGAGTGTTGGTTCTCGGCAACGGCGGAAACGGAGTTCACTTGAGCGGTACGGCGCAGGTCACCATGGAGAATGCAGACCTGTCGAACAACACGGGCTACGGGCTCCTATGTGACGGCGGTTCCGGCAACTCCACGGTGAGCACCGTGGGCTTGTTGTCCTGCGAGGCTGCTGTATCGGACAACGTGGCCGGTGACTTCGAGCTTCAGAATGGCTGCGAGGCGACCGACTGCATCGTGCTCTAGTCCAGGTCATCTGCGGCTGATCGTCGCTGGTCAATCACGTGACTCCAGCCCTCTGTGGCCCGCTGGAGCAACACGGACCTGAATGCTTGAGGGGGACGTGACGGCAGGGATGATGGGAGTTCCCGTGCCTGCGTGGCGCGAAAGCGGAACATGCGTCGTTGCATCCCGTTGTCTTCAGTCCATGCGAGTCCTGTTGGTTGGTTGGACAACGGGTCGACCAAAGCAACCTCTCCGTCTTGGGCTGCGTGCTTCTCGATCAGATGACTGTCCTGGAGAGATGGTGCGGCGAAGAACGCACTCGCAGGAACCGGCGGTGCCTCATCGGATTGAGCCATGGGCATCGAGCTCTCCTGGACCTCTAGCATGATGGGCTGGGTCCACCGAACCACGCCCTCCAGGCTGACTCGGAACGGCCCAACCTGGAGCCGCCCGGGTCGAAGCGCACGGAACTGGTACTGAAAATTGCGCTGCATGTACTCTCTGCCGCCCTCGGCGCCGGCCGAGAAGGTTTCTTTACGGGCAAGGGGCCGGAGCAAACCGGGCTCAATGGTCCAGGCCGGCTCGATGGTCACCGGGGCTCTGGGCGCCATCAGAGGTCGATTCAGAGCGATGGCTACGACGGTCACGGTGGTTGCCTCGCCCACTGCGACGGATCCAGGGTGAATGAAGGCGACGGCATCTTCTTCCTGCCGCGACAGGATCCCGGTTGCTTTATAGAAGGCGAAGCGGTGGTCGTCTTCGAGTGCCGCTAGATCGGGATCGCTAGCCACCTCTTCCAGCGTGGGTACGCCCGATGCGAGAGCAGCCTGGAGCCAGCCAACTGCCTGGTCGCGCTCTCCCAGTGCGGCTGCGCTGCAGGCGAGGTTATAGGCGGCTTGCCAGAATGTGGGGTCGATTCCCAGGGCGAGTCGCCCTTGCACGAGCGCCTCTCGAAAGCGACCTTGCCGATGGAGGGATAGCGCCAGGCTAGCCCTGCTATGCGCGTCATCGGGCGTCATCTCCAGCGCTTCCCGCAGGAGGTCCTCGGCTTCTTGTGGCTGGTCTTGTTGGAGCAGAGCTTCCGCCTCGCTCGCAAGTAGCCCGGGCTCCTCGATGGGGTCCGCTATCGGCCCTTCGGTGCAGGCCGCTGTCGTCCACAGGAACAGGAGCAGGGCAAGACTACGTGCGAGCCCGATGACTCCGCGCATGCGAGACGATCTGGCTCCATCCCTGCGGTAGGAGTCGTATCGATCAGGCGAACAGTAGGTGCACCCACCGACGTCTTCAATCCAGTGGTCAGAGAGCCCCGCCCGTCGTAGCAAGACGCGATTCGCCTGGCGCAGGTCCAGGTGGGGGCGGGATCCAGGCGAGCGGCTGACGGAAACATCAGACGGGGAGAGCCCCACGCTCATCAAGCCTTCGATTACCTCTTCACCGACCTCAAAGCAGCACAGCCCAATGGAGGGACCCAGGGCGGCTCGAACTCGTGCGGGCTGAATCCCGATGCGTCTTCCGGTCTGAAGTGCGGCCCCAACGATATTCTGGGCGGTCCCTCGCCATCCGGCGTGGACAGCAGCCACAGCAGGCACCTCTGGATCCCAGAGGAGGACTGGGACACAGTCAGCGATACGGACAGCGATGAGCGTCTCACTCGCTGTCGTCCACAGTCCATCGCCTTCGAGGGGGCTGTCACCGGGCCCCACACAGTGCACCTCTGCACCGTGTACCTGTGTCTTGCATTCGATGGCTTCGGGCGGCTGGGTACCACGTAGGGTGAAACCACAGTAGGCCAGGCGCTCATCGGCCCAACTGGGAGCTTCGAATCCCGGGGTGATCATGATGTGAGACTAGCTTGCATTGTGCCGGGGTGACAGCATTGCAAATGCGCAAATACAGAGGGGATCGGGCACGAGAAGGCAATTGACAGTAGCGTGGTGGAAGCGTAGGTTTCGGCACCCTGAAAGAGGTGCTGGATCTTGGTTCCAGGCCCTGACTTGAGGCCGGAGCGGCTCGAGTTCAACAAAAGCTAGCGGGCTGCTAGAGGAGAGATAGAAGAATGTACAGAATCTGGTTGACTCTACTTACGGTTGCCATGGGCATGACGCTGGTGGCTGGGTGTGAGGCTGACGGTGGCGATACTGGCGATGACCAGAACGTGACCGAAGATGCCCCCCTGATCACTCGGATGGCGCCTAGTGCGGACACCGTGGATTTCTTCTTCCAGGCGAATCTGGAAGTGGAGTGGAACCTGCCCCCGACGGGCGCCACACTGAGCCTGACCGGGGCCGATGGCGCGGCTATGGGTGGCGTGACGGAGATGTCCAGCTCCGGTCGGATCCTGAGCTTCAACCCGGATGCTGATCTCACACCGGACAGCACGTACAGCGTGACGGTCACCTGGAACAGTGAGTCCAGCCCGGTGGACTTCTCCTTCCAGACCGGTTCGTATGGCAATGAGGTTGGCGCTGACACTCAGGACGGCCTGGTTGGTCGTGTCTTCAACCTTGATCTGGCCTCCGCGAACTTCGTAGAGCCTCCGGGCGTCGGTGGAATCCTCCAGAGTCAGATTGGAGATGTTGCCATTCTCTTCACGATGACGGCTGAGTCGAATTTTGATGCGGCTGCCCAGCCAGGTCTCCATATCCTCGGCGCTATCGGTGAAGTGGAGGGCGGCCAAGTCTCTCAAGGTTCGTGCACAGAGACCCTCACATTCACCTACGGTGTCGATGGCGTGCAAGGAACTGCTGATGACACACCTGCTCGCTGGTCGAACCCCCAGATGGAGCTCGGGCCAACAAACCTGGACATCGCGGTTCAAGGCTTCTCGGCCACAATTGAGAACCTGGTGATCTCGGGCACCTTCCACCCGGATCTGGACGACATGCGCGGCGGCACTTTCGCGGGCAAGGTCGACACGCGCCCCCTGGCGCCGGAGCTTGATCCCGAAGGTGGAGAGAACGCGATCTGTGAGCTGGTCGTCGAGACGGTCGGAGTCGAGTGCGAGCCCTGCAACGAGGACGGAAGTGAGCCTTTCTGCCTGAGTGTGGTGGCTGAGGATGTGGCCGCCGACGGTGTGGAGGGCATGACCCTGACGCCCACAAGCTGTGCGGACATCATCACCGGCTTTGTGGCTGATGGCGTCACCTGCCAGGAGGAGGCGGAAGCCTACGACACCGATGCCGATGCCGATGGTGTGTTGGACGGGACCTATCCGGACTGCCCGGCTTACGCGGCAAACGCCAACTAGCCACTCGAGACCAGTTCGCTGGTCTTGAGTGCAAGAGAGCCTTTAGAAGAGGGGCTCCCAGGGAACTGGGGGCCCCTCTCTCGTTCTGGTCTCTGGGGCGGGGGGCTCGCCTCTCTCAGGCCAGCGTGTGGCCATCTCCCAGAAAGGGTTGCTCTGGACTCCTGTCCCATGGACCCGGTGCGTCCTCGGCTAGGCCTGCATGGCGTCGGAGCCCGCGAATCACCGAAGCCATGGGCTCGGGTGGCTTGAGGTTGAAGTGGACGTAGGCATCCGTGGTCGGGTGTATGAAGCCCAGGGTTCCTGCATGCAGCATCTGACCCCGCAGGGGCTCCAGGAGTGCCCGAAGCGTACTGTCGTCCGGCAAGAGACGTTTCTTGATGCCGCCGTAGACCGGATCGCCGACTAGGGGGTGACCGCGCTCGGACAGGTGAACCCGGATCTGGTGGGTGCGGCCGGTTTCCAGTGCACACTCGACCATGCAGACAGGGCCGTAGTTCTCGATGACCCGATAGTGAGTCACTGCATGCTTTCCGCTCCGCTCTAGGCTGGCCATCTTGCGTCGATCCCGCGGGCTGCGACCGAGAGATGACTGGATGGTCCCCTCTGAAGGCGATGGAGTGCCCCAGCAGAGCAGGGTGTAGACACGGTCCACGGAGTGGCCCCGAAATTGTTCGCTGAGGTGCTGATGGGCGACATCTCTCTTGGCGACGACGAGTAGACCTGATGTGTCCTTATCGATGCGGTGGACAATTCCGGGGCGCTCGACTCCGTTGATCCCGCTCAAGTCCGCCACATGGTGCAGCAGAGCATTGACGAGGGTTCCGGACCGGTCGTGGGTGGTGGGGTGCACCACCATTCCCACAGGCTTGTTTACGATGACGAGGTCGCTGTCCTGGTAGATGATGTCCAACGCGATGTCCTCAGCCTGGACTTCGCAGGGCTTGGGAGCCGGCACCTGAACCTCGATGGTCGTGCCCGTGCGAACACGGTCCGAGCGCTCACAGACCTCACCGTCCACCAATACCTGCTCGTCGGCGATCAGCTTCTGGATGTAGGCTCGACTCAATTCGGGAAGCCGCTTGGCCAAGAACTGGTCGATCCGGACTTCCTTGTGGGTTGACCGGATCTCGAAACGGGCGGGGGAATCATCGGAAGACACGCGCTTGACCCTTGTGGGAGGTTCCGCGGGTGGTGTTTCAGCCCCCGTTGAGTCCAGAGAGATAGCAAGTGGTGGTGCGCGGATGGGGGAGCTTGAGTAGCCGGCTGATGTGCATGAGGTAGCCCTTCAGATACACCTGGGCTGGCAGGTGCCTGATCTCTTCTTCCTCGATGGACTGGAGCATGGAGCGGCTGATCTTGGTTTGCTGAGAGATGTATTCCAGGTCCACGCCCTGCTCGACGCGGACTTGCTTGAGAAAACGCCCATTCACCCCGCCACAGTCGGCTTCGATAGCTTCGAGAACTTCGTCGGAGAGTGGAGCAATGCTTAGTGTCGCCCTTGCTGTTGGCCTGGGCTGCTCCCTGCCCCACGACTGGGGAGCCTTGGCGGTCGCAGTCGCGACGTTCGTACTCTGTACTCCGGCTTGTAGGCCGGGGCTACCGCTGGTGGGTCGGGCCGGAGCCGCAACCGCTCGTGGCTGAGGGGCCGGTTCGACCGACGGGGGAGAGGAACTGTTGGGCACTGGCAGCCCTGCTCTTGGAGCGACGCGTACTGCAGGAGTCGGGCGTGGCGGCCGCAGCGGAAGAGAGGGTTGCGGTGATCGCTCCTTGGCCGGCGGAGGCGCTGCCGGTACGGACTCTTCTTCCACCACCTCCTCTAGGCTGGTGAGCAAGGGGAGCTCGTCGGTCTTCTGAACGGGATGCATGGCGCGGATCCCGTTGGTACGCGAGCGCCGCCGGCGATCGATTCTTGTGACGTTTGAGCCCTCTAGTGCGGTGGAGCTGGTCTCCCGGCCCAGGCTGGTGTGCTGCTGCTGTGTTGGGCGAGGAGTCCCTTTGCCTGCGTCTTGTGAGCTGGGGACAATCCGCATCCCCCCCATCTGGCGTGCGAGAGCTTCCAGTGCAGTGGGATCGTCCAACTGGTGGACCTCGTCGAAGAACGCATTGGCGTCACGAGACACGGCCTTGCCCAGACGACTCGAACGATGGTAGCGGCGATAGCGGCTGGCAGACTCTGGGCTACTCAGGACTTGGAAGGCTTCCTCGATCTTCGAACTGATAGCGGCGGTCTCATCCTCGGAATAGAGACTGTGAACTGCCAGGGAGTCTGGACGGAAGCTCTGACGAGCCACTCGGTATGCCTGCTTCACCTCTTCGCTTGTAGCGCCTGGCTTGACGTTGAGGATCTCGTAGTAGTCCTGGGTAACGAACTTCATTTTTGGTCCTATGGCCCCACCATGCTCTCGCCTTGGTTGCTCTCGGCTCCACAGCCCCAGGCTTGAGGCGCCGGCACTTCAGAGTCCGTCTCGACGCGGTCGAGAAAGTCGTCGACTTCCATATTCAGGAGGCTGGTTGTGACACCGGAGAGCTTGACCGAGAGGCGGCGCGCTCGAATCCAACCTTCATCTTCGAAGGGGAGTACAGCTCGGAAGCGCAGGTCGAGTCCGAGGCCGTGCCCAGCAGCCGTGACGAGCGCATGGCCTACGTCGATGTCATCGGCTCGACGGACCCGGTTCAAGAGCAGGTGGATGGGCTTTCGGCCAACGAATTCGGCCAAGTCATCAGCTGGCACCTCCGCCCGCTTTGCCACGGACCGCATCCAGGTGCCGGTGCGACCCGCACACTGTTGCCACGCCTCCGCGAGAATGAGTTGTGCGTCCTGGAGTCCGAATCGTTCCGTTAACCAGGGTCGAGCGAGCCGAGCGAAGACACTCGAGAGAAGCCGCGCAGTCGCCTCGAGGGGTAAGCGCTCTGGAACAGCGACTAGCATCGGTAGGTCTGATGCAAGCCATAGGTCGAGGGCAGCGCCGTGGGAGCCTCCAGGTAGGTCGACCACGACGTCGTCGTGCGGTAGCGACCGAAGCCGCTGGAGAATCGTAGGGGCGACGGCCTCCATGGGGCTTCGGACCATGGGCCCGCCGCTTGCGAGCACATCGAGACCAGCTTCTTGAGATCTGCAGACCGGGTGGAGGCGCTCGCTACTCCAGATATCTCCTTGGGAGTGTGCGGGAACGTCTAGCAAGAGAGTCAGTAAGGGCGAGCTCCAATCACCATCCACAAGGCAGGCCGTGCCACCTCGAGCAACAAGCCTAGAGCCGAGCACCGTAGTGAGGGTCGAACGGCCAACGCCCCCACTGCCCGAGGCAAAAGACCATATGCGTGGCCCATGCCCTGTGCGACCCGCTGTCGAGGTCGGGTCATGATCGCTGCCCTGATCGGCGCCGAAAGCGCCCAAGCCCGTCGTCGGCCCACTCACCCCAAAACTCCCATGAACGCTAGATCTGCAAAAGGTCCTTGATTTCAACCGCCTACACTGAGGGAGACCTCCCAATCCAAGCATGGAAACGCCGTATATGCAAGAGGGACTTTGCGGTTTACATAGTTTCTACAATAAGCGAGCAGTCTGCCTTTTCTTTGCCCACGAAGTTCTGTGGATAACTGACTTATCCACAGAATGGGGACAACCCGTGGATAACTCGCTGTGGGAAGTTTTGCCGATGTATGGCAACGACCCAAACGCACGACTGAGCGTTGCCGTTCCGTTGGCTCGGCAACGAGCACCGGAGCTCAGGCTGTGGATGCCCATGCAGGAACTGACAATGACTCAGGTGGGCCGCTAGGCAGACTGCTCGTCGCTCGGCGCGCTGGCTTCGTCTTTGGTCAGCGTCCTCTTGTCCGAGTCGTTCGGGGTCTGGTCTGGCTCGTGCTCTTCCGCTTCCCTGCCCTCTTGGCTGTCGTCCCGACTCTCTGGAAGGGGCAGGCGGAGGGTGAATCGAGTCCCCTCGCCCAGTACGGACTCGATTTCCATGGCGCCACCATGGGCCCGCATGATGCGCTCACAGATGGGCAGGCCCAGCCCTGTTCCTTCCGCCTTCGTGGTGAAGAAGGGGATGAACAGCTTCCGTACGTCCTCGGGGCGAATCCCTTCCCCTTCGTCATCAAAGGCAATCTCGACGTAGCTCGGGGTTGCCACACTGCCCCGCTTCACTCGCACTTCATTGCCGGTGCCCGGTGCCCGCGAGCGGAGCGAGGTGATGCCACTGTCGGGCAGATCTGTGTGTCGAACATGGGTGCTGATCATGAGTCGGCCCCCTCGCTTGGCCATGGACTCGATGCCGTTCAAGAGAAGGTTCAGGGCAACCTGCTTGAGCTTCTCGATGTCCATGGGAAGCTCGGGTACGTTCTGGCCGCTCACGTACTCCACGACGACATTCTCGGGGAGGCCTTGAGCTTCAGCCATGGCGACGACGCCGTGAATGAGCAGGTCCGGGTGGATCGGATCAACGCGCATCTTCATGGGCCGCGCGTAATCGAGGAACTCCTGAACGACGCCATCGAGTCGGTTCACTTCCTCGACGATGATGCCGAGGAACTCCGAGTCCGAATCTCGCCCGGATCGATGGAGGAGCTGGGTGGCCCCTTTGATCGCACCCAGCGGATTTCGGATCTCGTGTGCTAGGCCAGCGGCCATCTGGCCCAGTGTTGCAAGCCGATCGCGCTCTTTCATGCGCTCGAATGCACGCGAATTGTCGATCAAGACAGCGCATAGGTCAGCCAGGTCGGTGAGGCGATGGACCTCTTCGTCCGAGAAGGAATGACTCCCTGGCCGGGTTCGAAGATTCCAGAGTCCGATCACGGTCGGGCCGATGCGAAGCGGCAGACACAGCTCAGTTTGCAAAGACTGCATCGTTGCCACAGTGCCTTCGAGCCAAGGAGGCAAGACGGCCGCTGCCTGCCCCACCGTTTCGGCCTCCAACTCCTCCAGAAGATAGTGGCTTCGGCCGTCCAGCAGGCCGTCGATGAAGGGTCTCTGAGGGACCGCCGGGAGAAGGCTGTGTTCGGGGTCTCCTTCCCAGCGTCTGAGCCGGTACCCAGCCCTGGCTTCGTCATAGAGGTACAGGGAGGCTAGGTCGACACGGCCCGTGGAGAGTGCGCCGTCGAACAGTCGATTGAGCAGTGGCTCCAGCTCAATGATGGATGGCAACTGACGAAGGGTGAGCTCCAGGGCCTGGCCGTACTCGTAGCGCTCCCTTGAGAACGAACGCTGGACATACTTCTCCATCGCAATCTTCAGCGGCTCGTAGAGGATCAAGACCAGGGTGGACGCGATCAGGATGTCGACTGCCTCGGCGACCATTCCGGTGCGTGGGCCGATCAGGCGAACGAGGACGCCGTAGACGCCAGCTAGGAGGACGACCATGCCGATGGACACGACGATTCGGGCAACGATCTCGTCCCGTTCCAAGAGTCGATGCCGAAGGATGATCTGCCCGAGGAAGTAGATGTAGCCTGCGGTGGCCATAGAGCCAATGGGCGGAAAGAACACCCGCGAGCCGGCTTCAGGAGCACGCCAGAAGTTCCAGTCCAGGAATGCCATCTCGATTCCCATGGCGAGAACTGCCACCGAGCCGACCCACAACAGGTTCGTGACCCGTGCCCGCTCCACGGCCCGGTCTAGCTTCTTGGCGAGGCGGTGGATCCAGAACACCTGGGTTGCAAGGCCACCAAAGACGAGGATCCCGTTGCTGATGACGATGTAACCATTGGCTCCGAGCACGGCGATGGCCACGATTTGAATCGCTGCGAGGACGTACAGGATGGGTACGAAGTGGAGAAATGGCGGATGATGCCGACGAAGGACCTGCCCGTAGACCTGTAGCGATGCAGGAGCAACGAGAAGTGCAGAGGCGAGGAGGCCATACCGCCAGGCCTCTTCCTTGCTCATGATTAAGAAGAAGAGGCAGAGAAAGACGATCGAAATGACACCGGCCAGGAACGCATATTCCTGGTGAAGTCGATCCCGAGCCCCGCGGATCAGAGTTGAGATCGCCATCGACAGTGCGATTAGCGCCGTAAACAGTGGAGCGACGGTTTCCACGGTCGAAGTGTACACTCGGGACCGCTATGGGAAGTCGCGAAGTCCTCCGAGATCTTCCGTCCATCGATCGCTTGCTGGCGGTTTCGGGTTGGGATGCGCTGCCGACGCTCCCGCACAGCGTCCGTGTTGAGGCCTGTCGGGTCGTGGTCGCGCGAGCCCGTGAGGCTGTTCTTAGCGCGGCCAACCAAGCGGGTGGCCAGGACCTCGCCGCTCAATCGGTGAACACAGAGGTCTTGGCTGCGGAAGCGATTGCAGAGGGTCGCCTCGCCGTTCGGCCGCGGATCCGCCGCGTCATCAATGCTACGGGCGTGGTGTTGCACACCAACTTGGGTCGTTCTCCGCTCTCCACCTCAGCCATCGCAGCCATCACCCGAGTGGCTGGTACCTACAGTAATCTGGAGATGAACTTGGAGACTGGAGCGCGCGACAGTCGTCATGCGCGCCTTGGTGCTTCTCTGGCGCGCGTGTTGGGTTGTGGCGATGCGCTGGTGACCAACAACAACGCGGCAGCGGTCTTTCTCGCGCTCTCTGCCTTGGCGGGTGACGGTGCGGCTGTGGCGGTCTCGCGGGGCGAGCTGGTCGAGATCGGTGGCTCGTTCCGTATGCCTGACATTATGCGTACCAGCGGTGCGCAGTTGGTCGAGGTAGGGACGACCAACCGGACGCGGATCGATGACTATGCCTCCGCGCTTGCCGATGGAGCTTCCCTTGTCGTGAAGGTCCATCGGTCCAACTTTGAGATGGTCGGCTTTACCGAGGAGGTGGGCATTGCAGCCCTGGCGTCTTTGTGTCGTGAGCAGGACGCCGTGCTGCTGCATGACCTGGGCTCGGGATTGTTGGAGGCAAGCCCTCAGCTCCGCGAAGACTCCGTGACAGCCTCGTTGGAGGCGGGAGCAGATCTGGTGTTGTTCTCCGGTGACAAGTTGCTGGGGGGGCCACAGGCAGGAGTCGTTGCCGGCCGGGCAGACATCGTCGAGAGGCTGAGAGTGCACCCGGTCATGCGACTCGTTCGGCCCGGGAAGCTGACGCTGCTCGCGCTCGAGGCCACCCTCTTGGCCTGGGAGCGAGATCCTTGCGGTGGTGAAATCCCGGCGTCTGTGTTGATTCAGCGTACGGAGCAGCAACTCCAGCAGGATGCAGAGGAGCTTCTCGAGAAGGTCGCCGCCCTGGAGGTGGCCCGTGCATGGCAACTCGAGATTGTTTCTGTGGAGAGCACCCCCGGGGGGGGGAGCTCCGCCGCGATCCGATTACCGTCCCGGGCTCTATCGCTATGCCCACGCGACGGCGATGAGGAGTCTCTGGCTGGGAATCTTCGCGCCGCGGATCCACCCATTGTGGGCCGGATTGAAGGTGGACGGGTCCTGCTTGACCTACGCACACTACTGCCGGGAGACCTCGATGCGATCGTGGAGTCTCTGGCCGCGATGCCTCTGACCACGGCTTGACGGGAGTCGTTTCTCTCGGGTGCGCGAGTCGCTTCAGCTGTGCAGTATCGTGCCGGGGGTCCCGGCCGAAGCTCCTCTTCGTGCCAGCAAAGTGATGTTGATTGCGTTGATCACGAAGTGCATGAGAATGGGGGCGAGAAGCCCCCCTTGATGCTCATACAAGAGAGCGAGTCCCAGCCCGCAGACGAAGGCCGAGAATGTCCACCAGAGCCACGTTCGGTTGGGCCCCACATGAACCAGAGCAAAGGCGATGGTGGCTGGCCAGAGGCCCCATTGGGTCTGCAGGCAACCTCGGAATAGCACCTCCTCGCCCACCGAAGAGAACAGCGCGAGAATGCAGGCGCCCCGAGGCTCCAGCCCCGCGAGAATGGCGCTGAAGCGCTCGCTCAGTTGTCGAATTCCTGGCACCGTCCGCTCCAGTTGCCAGGCGAGCACGACCCCGATGAGGCCCAGCAGGACACCCGCCCCGACCCCGATGGCTATGGAAGGCCCGTCCTCGAAGGTCCACCAGTGTTGGAGAAGCCTCTGTCCGTTGTCATCAGTTCCGAGCCAGCCCCACGCCAGTCCAACGGCGAGCATGGTGCTGTAGGTGGTGGCAGCGAGGCTGAGCAGCCGGGAGGCGGGCATGACTGGATCAGCCCGCACTCGGCGTGGTCGATGAGTCCGTGTTCGACTCGGATGGTGCTTCCTCGTGTTCTCCGACTTCTGTCGACTGAGGCCGTGGGGTCAGGACACGGAGCCGATGGGTCAGGAGCTCCTGGGTTGCTCGCACAACGAACTCGGCCTCGGTTCCCTTGTGTTTGCGGTGGAAGACAAACTCCATATCGCTGTCGTCCTCGCGCTCGATGATGATCCGCTCCCCGCTAGGGTAGGGAGGCTGCTGGTCATCGGGATAGCTGCGCCAGTACAAGGTCTGCACTTCTTCCCAGCGAACTCCATGCTTCGCAATGATTCCGCGAGGCTGCAGCCCATCTTGATCGAGGATGTATCGCCGAGGTCTTAGAAGCAGCTGATCTGCGATTACGCTGGTGACGAACAGGCTGACCAACACTGCGATACGAAGCGAGCTGGGCAGAAAAGACGACCCCAACAACAGCAGTATGAACCCTCCGCCAAACGCCAGGTAGCGAAGCACGTGGGCAATCAGGCGATACCGTGCGTCGACAAGTCGCACCTGGACCGGCAGCTCCGGGGCCTGCTGGGTCTTACTGAGTTGGAACGGTGACGCGGCGAGCGTCGGGCCGGGCACGAGGAACCATCTCGCTCCCAGGCCCCCGATGAGGAGGCCGGCGACGGCGGCTGCGGAGGAGAGGAAGAGCCAGGCCCCATCGATGCGGTCGAAGAGGGCCACGATGGGCATCGCGACGAGCGCAACCCCGCCCACCACTAGAGCGATGGCTTCGGCTCGGTCACCTCGAGTCGCTCCGTCTAGGCGGACACCCACCGGTCCTCCCGTGGCCTATGTGGATTGCTGCTGGCGTCGTGCGGCGAGGTGCTCGTCGACCAGCATCGCGGTGGCACGCCGGAGTTCTTCCGCACACTTGTGGAATCCCTCAAGGGGTCCACCTTGGGGGTCTACGACGTGGTCGTTTGTTTCGTCCAGGTAACGCCAGAGTGGGATGAGCTGGCCTCTGGCGCCTTCGTGGAGGGCCAAGACTATCTGGGCATGAGCGGGCTCCATCACGACGATGTGGTCTGCCCAGGAAATCGCCTCGGAGGTCAGCGCGCTGGTTCGGTGGTCGCGCAAGTCCACACCGAGCTGGCCCATTGCCAGGACCATGTCGGGACCGGCACGGAGTCCGTCGATGCCGTGGGTCCCGGCGGACCGGATGTCGCAGTTTACAAATCGGTTGGCAAAGTGTTGTCGTGTCCACATCGCCGCTGCGGGAGAGCGATTGATGTTCGCGGTACACACAAAGAGGTAGCGGGCAGTTTGCATCATGGGCCGACGGAGGATAGCAGTTGTCCTAGCTCACGGCGGAGCCATGGCGAGGAGCCCACGGAGGGCTGTGCGGATCGCGCTCTAGTCGACGATCAGTTGAGTTGTCGAAGAAGAGCCCGAACCTCTGCTGAGTCTCGGCCATTGGGCTCGAGCTGGAGCACCTTTTCGTATTCAGCCACCGCTTGGGGAACTCGCCCCTGCTCCTGGTAGGCCAAGCCTAGGCCGTAATGGGCCTCTGCGCTGGATGCTTTGATGCGGAGTGCGGTCTTGAAGCCTTCGACGGCCTCGGCGTTGCGCCCGAGCTCGATGTAGCTCCACCCCAATTGAAGGGCCACGGGAAAGCTCTTTGGATTGGCTGCTAATGCCTTTTGGTAGGCATCGGCAGCGGTCCCGAAGTCTCCACGCTCGCGGGCCTGGTCTCCGAGCAGGACGTAGTTCGATTGGGCAGCCCTTGCCGTCTTACGGCTCGACTTCTTGCCTGTGGTCTTCTTAGGAGCCTTTTTCTTTGGCTTCATTGCGACGGCTTCCTTGGGGTCCGGAGCCTTGGCGGACTTGGCTTGACTCTTCTTGCTGTCCTTGCCGGAGTCTGAGGAACCTTCAGCTTCTATGGCTTTGCCCTTAGCGGCCTCGGGCTCCCCCCCCTTCCCATCGGCCTGGGTGTCGGTGGACGTGCCGTCAGCAACCGCGTTGTCCCCGACGGCTGCTCCTTCCGCGCTGCCCTCCGCTCCGGGTGTGAGCTTTGGTGGAGTCGGCAGCTTAGGCCCGGGACTCTCCTTCGTTGGATCTGTTGCTTGCCCCTCGTCGCCAGCAGCCCCGTTGACGTCAGCGACCGGGTCGGCGGTCTTTCCAGGGCCGGCCAGGAAGTACCAACCAGCGCCACCTCCTGCCAGCAACACGATGGCAGCCCCGACAACTAGCTTGCCCTTCTTGCTCTTCTTGTATTCGATGCTGTCGTCCTCGTAAGCATCGTCCCCACCGGCGTAGGCGTCGTCCCCACCGGCGTAGGCGTCGTCCCCACCGGCGTAGGCGTCGTCCCCACCGGCGTAGGCGTCGTCC
>PBPL01000132.1 GCA_002724675.1 Deltaproteobacteria bacterium
CGATGACGACGTGGGCGACGATGATGATTCCGCCACGGATTCGTTGGTCGATGATGTCCTGGGGGGATGCTCCGGCTGTGTAGCTCAGAGCAGCGTTGTGGGTTCTGAACCTTTCTCCCCATCGCTTATGGGACTCGCCATGCTCGCGATCCTGGGCGTGACGCGGCGGCGTAGGCTCTAGGACATTGCGGCTGTCGCGGAGCCCGTCGGGGCCTGGATGCACCATGGGACGTTGGTGGCTTGCGGTTGGGTGTTGGGCTGCCTTGTGCACGCTGGTGGCAAGCGGCTCGTCCCCCGTCCAGGCAGCCGAGCCCGCGGCTCCGACCACTGAAGATGGTCTCGGCGATGTGCCCATGGACACCCTGCGGGAGGCGATGCGGTCCTGGGATGCCCTTGCTCAGGCCTGGTTCCGTCTGCGCGCCGGGGACGCCGCTGGAGCGCGCTCCGAGGTGCAGGCCCTACTCAAGCAGCGGCCGCGAGACCCTGACGCACTGCACCTGCTGGGGATCGTCGCTGCTTCAGAGGGACGGTGGCCTCTCGCCGTGACCTCGCTGCGTCGCAGCTTGCGCAAGCGGCCCGACGGCTGGGTCTGTGCCCACCTGGTGCAGGTTCTGTTGCAGCGGGGTCGCCGCATGGCTGCGTGGCGCATGGTCAAGCTGGCGAGTAGTCGTCTGCCGCCAGATCCCAGAGTTCGTAGAGCCAGAGCCTACGTGCTCGTGGCCCGGGCGCAGCTGTCTGATGCGCGCGAGGAGTTAGAGAGTCTCGAGAAGGACGAGCCCTCGGCAGCCGTTGCCTATCAGTTGGCTGTGGTGCTCGCCGAACTAGGCGAAGATCAGGCCTCCATATCGGCCAGTCAACGATCGGTGGAGCGGGACCCAGAGAACGGGGCCTATCATCGGCAACTCTTTGAGAGCCTCCTCCGCGTCGGCGACTGGACTGGATTGAGTGCAGCGGGCTCGTCCGCGGGGGCTGGCGAGGCTGGACCCGGTGTGGCCGCCTATTACCGTGGGATTGCTCTGTTCAAGCTAGATGACGTCGACGGGGCTGTTCGTGCTTTTGCTGAGGTGGCGCAGCACGGAAGGCCTGATCTGCTGGCTCTCACCGGTAGTGCAGCGTATCTCCTGCAGCTAAGCGACTTCGCGGGGGCTGAGAGAGCGGCTCGGTTGGCTCTTCGGCAGTTGGAGGACGATCCGTCGCTCCATCATCTCTTGGCCATGGCGCTGACTCGCCTCGACCGAGAGTCCGAGGGCCTGGCGTACTATCGGCGTGCAGCTGATGGTGATCCGCTCAATGCGGACTTCCGGTTGGACCTGCTCGCGTCGCTGTGTTCCCTCGCACGACTCGAGGAGTTGGATGAGGGGTTGCTGCGGGCTCAAAAGGACTTTCCTGAGGATCCTCGGTTCGCCTCGCGACAAAACGTGTGCCCTGCTCCGTGATCCGAGGGATTTACCGTACTTCCGTTGTCCACTTGTCCGCTGCAGTCCGACAGAGGTAGAGTTCGTACTGGCCAGTGGGCGAGAGTGGATCTCTGTCCAGTCCTGGCTTTCAGTGTGGTCGCTGGAGGCTGGTGGTTGAACTCCAAAACGTGGAGCGAGGATGCGACGTATTGTGAAGCAGAAGCAGAGGCAGTGCCTGGCAGCGGTGATGTTTGTGGCGTCGATGGGTCTTCTCTTGGTGCCCTCTCCGGCAGAAGCCGTCTCTCTAAACATGATCAACACCTGGCGAATGGGTGATCACCTGGTCGAGGGCAATCGCCGAACGTCGGGTGGTACCGGAGTCACAGGTGGTGGTGTCAATGGTCCAGCTTGGGACAAGGGCTCGTTCCCATCCATGGGCATCAATGTCCACTTTGGTGTGGGCGTGGGCCGTGGTGATCAGATCGTCCCATTCCTCGGCTTTGGCATGTTGAGGACGTCTTACGTCTTCGACTGGGATCCCAACGACGACGATAACGATCCTGACATCGACGACGACACCGGCGCTGCATTGCAGTTTGGCTTGGAGATCGGCAGCAAGTTTTTCCTCATTGAGCGGGCCAAGGGCAAGGCTCCTCCGTTCATCCTGGTGAGCTTCTATAAGTACTTCGGGAACATCTCAGAGGACGGCGAATACGAGACCTTCGCTCTGGACACTCTGGATGGTGAGCCCGATACGGACAACGCAGCCGACTACCTCTACTACGAGCAGGAACTCCTCAGTCCGCAGGGCTTCAAGGTGGCTTTTGGTGCCGAGTACTACTTCAACGACAACTTCTCACTGGGTGGTGAGTTCTTTGGAGTGGACTTCAGCTGGGCTCGAGCGAGAAACCCGAGCGACATGGATCTGATCGATGTGCGGACTCGCTTCGCCATGTACACCTCGCTGCACCTGACCTACCGGTTCAGCTTTACGGTCCGGGCCTCGGTCCAGTTCGAGGACGACTACGACTACGAGGACTAGCGGCGGCTCAGAGAGTCACATCGCCACATCGGCCCGCGCGATGGGGGATGGCGAGCCGGCCTCAGGCTCGTCACGCCCCCGTCGGCGAGGCCTGAGCGTACTCCAACCTCCGCTGCTGGGCGGACTGCTGGGCGGCTCTGCGGTTGGAATGGCCGAGTCGCTGCTGCTGTTGGGCGCGTCGTTCGGCACCCGCGACTACTCGGGGATGATCTACGCCATCTTGTTGTATGGCGGCGTAGGTCTGGCTCTGGGGGTTGCGCTCGGGTTGCTTGCGCTGTGTCTGACGGTGCTCGTTGGTGAGGCTCCTGAAGAGGCCCGCTCTTGGACTCTCGCTTTCCTGGGTGTCGCTTGTCCTCTGGGCTATCTGGTGGCCCACGACATCCTGAACCGGAACCTCTATGACAGCGCTGGCCTCCCGTCCGACGTTCAGTCGATGCTTATGGGGTCGGTGCTGGTCTTTGCGCTCTGTTTTTACGCGCTGTCTCGCAACGCCCTCAAGAAGACCTTTTTTTCGTTCATGCTGCTGCCCCTCGGCACGGGGTCGGTGTTCGGCGGCATCTTGCTGTTCGCCTTGATGATGGCCTTCGGCAACATGCTAGACAACCGTGCCTCGCAGGATGTGGTGCCGCGGCCGGTGGCGGCCGAGCTGGAGCGCCGCCCCAACATCCTGTTGGTGGTCGTGGACTCACTGCGAGCTGACGCCTTGGCTGCCTACGGTCGGCCGGGCGTGGTCACGCCTCGCCTCGACGGCCTTGCCGCAACCTCCGTGGTCTACGATGAGGCGATAGCGGCTTCTCCAAAGACGCGCTCGTCCTTTGCATCACTACTCACCTCCACGGTTCCCTGTCGTCACGGAGCGACGGGTGAGGTAGATGTCCTTCGGGACGAGCTGGACACGCTCGCCGAGGTGCTGCAGCGGCATGGCTACACCACCGGAGCCCTGGTGAACAGTCTTGAGCTGACGGCTTCGTACAACTTTGATCAGGGCTACGACACGTTTCGCTTTCTTCGTCCCGAATATCCGCTCAGAGCTTCGGAATCGTCGGTTCGGCTGACCCTCTACGGCATGGTTCGCGCTGGTCTGGAGCGCTATGTGTTGACGAAGCCGAGGGTTGAGCGTTTCTACCGGGATGCCGCAGCGGTTACTGACCAGGCGCTCTCTTGGCTGCGTGTTCACGGACGAGAGCGGTGGTTCCTCGTGGTGCACTACATGGATCCCCATGAGCCCTACCGCGCGCACGGTACGAAGGAGGCTTTGATCTCCCGGCTTGCTGAGCCCAACCCTGCGTCGGACCAGGCTGATCGGCTTCGAGCGGCCTACGACAGCGAAGTCACCCACATGGATCGACACTTTGGTCGGCTCTTGGACTACCTCGCCGAGCACGACCTGGATGACGAGACTGCGGTCGTCTTCACAGCCGATCATGGAGAGCAATTTGGTGACCACGGGGGCTTCTGGCATGGGTCTGGCCTGTATGACGAGCAACTGCGTGTGCCACTCATCGTGCGCTATCCGCGGGCCAGTAATGGGGGCGGTGTTCGGGTGCGAGACCAAGTGCGGCTAATCGATGTCGCTCCGACGGTTGCCGAATTGGCTGGAGCCCCCCGGGGTGCGGGCTGGCAAGGCTTCTCGTTGCGACGGGAATACGCGCTACGCCAACCGAAGGATCGCTTGGCGTTCGCTCAGACCGATGAGGGCGCCCGACATCTGCTGGCGGTGCGGGGTCATGACTGGAAGCTCATCCGAGAGGTCTCGGACGGAGCTTCTGAGCAGGGGGCCGCTCGAGACCAGCTTTTCTTTCTTCGTACCGATCCTCTCGAGGAGGTGGATCTCTCTTCGGACCCGTCGGCCACTTGGGCGTTTGATCGGCGTCGCCGCGACCTGGCCAGCTTGCGCCTGGGTGCTTGCGGTGTGTCGGAGAGTCCCGGTGAGAAGCAGCAGCCCATCTCTCAGGGCGAGTGCAATGCCCTGCGCGCCCTGGGTTTTGGTGAGGTGGCCGCTACCCGATGTCCTGTGCATTGATCGAGGGCGTGGGAATGGTCTTGCGTGGTTGGGTGTGGTCGGCTAGATGCTGTCAGGGGTGGGCAGTAGCCTGCTCGGGTGTCCTTGGAAACTTGTTGTGCTGGGGTCTTGCTGTGTTGTTTGCTCTTGTTCGTCCGGGGGTCTTGAGGCTAGGTGCCTGTCTGCTCTTGTTTCTTGTGATCCATCCGAGCGCGCGAGCGGAACAGGACGACCGTCCAAGCGAAGGTTCGACTGACAGCACATCAGATTCTCCGGATGACTCTCGGGGTGACGACAAGACATCGAGCTCCGCTCCCTCTTCGGGTTCCGACGGGGGACCTGCGGAAGAGGACCCCCAACTGGAGACTCACTTGAACCCATCCGAGGCCCCAAGCGGCGCCCTGGCAACTCCAGAGGGCCAAGAGGTCGACTCCGTGGCCAGTCCTCCTGAGGCGGCAATTGTGGAGCCTCCGGCGGCGTCCGAGCTTTCCGGGGCTCCCTTGTTGGGAGCGGTCGCGGAGGTCCGAGCGGCGCTGGTTCGAGTCGACGCGCTCAGTGCATTGTTGGTGGTGGAGTCTCTCGCTGAGGACAGGCAATCGGCGCTGGTCGAGTTGAGCGCACTCCGCAGGTCTCTAGAGGACAGTCTGCTGCAGCTCGGTCGGGAGCAGGGGAGGGCGGACCTCGCCGCATGGCTCCAAGCTGAGGGCCTCATGCTCGTCGCAGCAAGCACTGCTGCGATCGACGAAGACTCTGATGAAGCCCCTTCCGAAGAACTAGCCGATGAGTCTGCGGACGCTCAGGACGGGCTCTCGGAGGCCGAACTC
>PBPL01000133.1 GCA_002724675.1 Deltaproteobacteria bacterium
AGGACGAGATCTGGGTGCTGCTCCTTGAGTTGTTGAGCCTGAGGTTGGTGCTCGTCGTCGTACAGCAGGATGTGGGGTTGGCTGTCTTCGAAGACATGGGCCAACTCGGGAGCCGAGAGGCGATGGTTGAGCGGCACCATGATGCCGCCGGCCCAGATCGCCGCGAAGTAGAACTCGATATAGCGGTCGCTGTTGTAGGACAGCATGGCCGCCCGCTCGCCCGGCTCAAGCCCGGCGTCTCGAAGAACGGCCGCGAGCCGCGCAACACGGTCCAAGAGCTCCCCGTAGGTGGTGCGGCGGTCGCCATACACCACGGCGAGGGCATGGGGATGCTCGGTGGCGGCCCGCACGAGTCCATCGCAGATTCGAGCAGGCGGGAGCTGGCCGATGGGCGCAGGCGTGCTCATGGCTCTCAGGCCGCGGCGGGGTTTCTCGATGAGAAGAGTCCCCGAGCTGCTGTCATCTTTTGAACCTCGATGGTGCCGTGTGCCGCGACCCAGGTGAACGCGTCCCGCAGGTAGAGGTCGCCTGGATAGTCCAGGTTTCCGGAGAACCCTCCCAACACTCGATTGGCGACCGTGACAGCCTCGATCAAGGCTTCGGCTGCCGCGAACTTGGCCATGGATGTCTCAGCGCGGTGATCGCGGCCCGCATCGTGCATTCGCGCAGCGCGGTAGCTGAGAAGACGGGCGCCCTCGATCTTGGCGGCAGTCTCGATGAGCGGAAAGGAAATCCCTTGGTTCTTGTAGATGGCCTGGCCGGCGACCTCTCTCTCTTTCGAGAAGCGGATGGCCATGTCCAGTGCGGTCTGGGCGAGCCCTAGATGACCACAGGCCAGCGTGGTGCGGGTGGAGTTCAAGACACCCAGCGCGATCTGAAGACCCTGGTCGGGCCCTCCGATGAGCTCTTCAGTGTAGGTGTCTAGGCTGAACTCCCAGGCTTTGTGGCCCCGCAACCCACTCCACTCGGAGCGACGGATGAAGTCGAAGCCATCGTAGGGCGCTTCCAAGATGAAGGTGCCGACCGACTTGTCTCCGCCCTCGTGGGGGGTTCGGGCAAAGACCACCATCAGTTCTGCAATGTCGGCAAAGGTGATGTGACGTTTCTGGCCCCGAATGCGCCAACCCTGTCTTTCGCGCGTCGCGGTCGTGCCCATGTTGGCTGGGTCGGAGCCTGGACCGGTGTCGGTCAGCGCGTAGGCCCCCACCATTCCCTGACACAGCTTGCCCAGGTACTTCTTCTTCTGTGCTTCTGTGCCACCGATCTCGATGGCATGGGCAAATAGCTGGGCCACTTCGATGAAAGTGACGAGCGCGGGACTCACCGCTCCTAGCTCCTGAATGACCAAGCAGTCGTAGAGCAAGCCTTTTCCCTGGCCTCCGTAGGCCTCGGGGATGCTCACCGACATGTAGGGCTTGAGGGCTTCGAAGACCTCCTGGGGAACGTCGTCGTCTCGATCGATCTGAGCGGCGTAGGGTGCGATGACCTCTTGCATGAACGCTCTCGTCTCGCAGACGAAGCGGTACTCCTCATGACTGAGGATTTCACGGTAGGTACGGTCGAGCATGGTGGCTCCCTTGCATCAATCTGCCAGAGGGTAGATTGATGGCTCTTTTATCCGGTTAGAGCCCCGCTCCGCAAGGGGATGTCGGTGGATACGAACGCCACGAGGGCTGGGAGCATCGCCGGCGCTCGTGCTCCCCAAGCAACACCTGTCAGTAGGGGGACGACTTGTGTCCCCACACGCAGCGGAAACCGGTCACTGGCTGCTCCGCCCAGGCTTTGTCCCGGACCGAGCGTGTTCACTGAGCTGTTGGTGTCGTTGCTCATGGTTTTCCGTGTCTTCGTTCCAGCGACCGGTCGAGGCCCATTGTGGCAATGCGGTCATCTGAGACGAAAGCACGGGGCAGTGGGGTTGACCGGAACCAGCTCGCTAGCGAAGAGGCTGGAAGATGAGGCCCCTCTTGAGACTAGGGAATGCGGTGCCTCAAAGCCCCCATGAGTCCACGGAAGATCCCACCGTCCAGCTCACCGCGGTCGCTCTGGGCCAGCATGGACTCTCCCATGCGCATGACGAGCAGGATCGTCTGCACAACGAGGATGGTCGGCAGGGTGTAGATGAGGATCTGTTCGAAGTAGATGTCGAAGATCTTGATGCCGGTGATGTAGTGGGGCGAGAGGTGCCAGATCCCGGCCTCTAGTGCCCAGTAGTCCAGTCCCAGGAGGTACAGAGACGGGATGGCGACACCCAGCAGCCAGACGCGCTTGTTCTGCAGCAGGATGTGCGAGCCCACCCACCAATGCAGGCCCAGGACGGGAAACATGAAGGCGAGGTTCACGCCGAGGAACAGCAGGTGCTCATTGGGTTGGAGGACCAGCCAAACTCCGACCACCGACAAGACCGCACACACGGCCACTCCCCCCAAGCGAACGAGTGAGTCGCCCTCGGGCATGGGCCGCTGGGGCTGGGCATGGTTCATCAGAGTTAGGGTGAAGAAGCTGGCGAGGAGCGTGTGGTCGATGAACCAAAACCACTCTTCGAGCGGGAGGTGCAGCATCGTGCCTAGCATCGTCGAGCGATCAAAGGTGAAGACACCCTTGGAGAAGATGAGGTTGTCCCAGAAGGCGGAGAAGACCACGGCCGTCACGGCCAGAGGAATGGGCGCGATGTAGCCCAAGCGACGCACCGCCGGTGATGCCCACGACAGGGGACGTTTGGGCACGAAGGCGAGGATGGCTCCGGGGATCAGAACGTAGAGGTGAAGACGCGCGTAGGTCATCTCTACGGCGAATGCCATGATGCCCAGGCCTAGGGTTGCGAGCGCCCAAGCAAGGGGGCGGAGGTCGGGGGTGGCGATGGGGCCAAGGCCCGCCGCGTGCGCCTTCGTCGACATGGGCTTTGCTTCTGCGCTGCTTGCTGACTAGTCGTTGAAGATCGTACCCAGGAGCGGGAAGAGCTCATCACAGGTGAGCTCTCTGTCCAGGCGCTTCATCACGACGAAGCTGCGGTTCGGGTCAGGGTCGTTGCTCTGAATGACGTTGGTGTCGAGCGCGAAGGTGGAGGCCCCGATTACGGATTGCTCCGAGCTATCGCTGACCAGAGCGCTCAGGTCATCGCCCTCAATGACCCCTTGGACGTACTCGTCCCGTTGTCGCTGCACTGCGTAGATTTCGCCGCTGAAGATGGCGTTGATGAGGACCGTGATCCCCGGGTTGCCGTCGCCGTCCTGATCGAAGACACGGGAGTCACTCGCTGATGTGGGAAGCGCGTCGGAGTCTGGATTGACCAGGGTGGCTCCGACCGCCGTGCTCATGACCTCACGCGACCAGCCGAAAGTACCGTTGCCGTTGTCGTAGACATCCACAAGGGCTGTGCGGGCTGGAGTGGACTGCGGGACCGCATCCGGGATGATCGTGTCCACGGAGTCAGACTCCACCTCCACATGACAGCCAGTCTCGGAGACCATGAGGTCGTCGCCCTCCCAGTGGATCTCGGAGACTCCCAGACTCACTGTGACGGCGGGAGTGTCCCCAAAGATGGGCAGCTCCTGGATGCGGGCCACGCGGGCTCGCATGGCGTAGAAGCCCACGAGGTCCTCCCTGGCTTGCTCAAGTGGGTCGACGGGCTCCTCTTCAGTTTCGTCATCGCCATGGTCCACACCGTCGTCTTCGCCCGTGGTGTCCTCCTCGTCGGCCGTGTCTTCGTCACCTGTGGTGTCGTCGTCTTCGGAAGAGTCTTCGTCCCCGGCCGTGTCGTCTTGGTCGTCCTGGGGCGCCCAGGTGTCGCCGCCGGAGTTCGTCCAGTCGCCGCCAGTCTCGAGGTCGCCCTCTGGAACGGTGTGCTCACCACAAGCAAACAAGGCGCTGAGCGCGGCGGCTAGGAAAACTCGTTGGATCAACTTCTGCATCTTGGGACCTCATGGCGAAGGGGTACGGGCCGATTGTTTCCTAGCCGATGCGAGACAAACAATCAACCAGTTGGTCTATTTATTGTTCCTTGGCGCAGGCGGCGTTGATGATCTCACGCCAATCAGTCTCTGGACCCAGCTCGCACAGCAGCGAGTTGAGGCCAAAGTTGATGCGATACATGAACGCGATGCCGCTTCTCTCGGGAGTCCAGAGCCCATCCCTGAGGATGCGCTTCAGGAGCATGCTTCGGGCCTTGCTCGTGTTGGCCGAGATGTCGGCGAGCAGTTCTGGCTTGAACTTGTAGGGCTGAGGAGCTGCCCAGGGCTCGGCGCATGCGATGCAGAAGGTCTCGAAGAGCTGCCACAGCTCCTCGTCCGGCTTCACGTGCTCTGGGATGCCAAACGTGCGATGGATGACGCGTCGCATCTCAGGGCCACGCTGCTTGTGCATGCACAGCAAGGCCAACTCACAGAAGTCGCGGCGGGTGGAGTCCTCGTAGCGGTGCACGCTGCCAAAGTCGAGGAAGGCCACCCGTCCATCGGGCATGAAGAGGTAGTTGCCCGGATGTGGGTCGGTGTTGAAGATGCCAAACGCGTACAGCGAGTGGTACACGAAACGGAACAGGATGCGGCCGTATCGTGCCCGGTCTGCGGCATCCGTCCGCGCCATCATCTGGGCCCATGATTCCCCCTCGATGAACTCCGTCACGAGGACCTGTGGTCCGCACATCTCCTGATACACACGCGGAACGTAGATCTCGTCATCGCCGGCCCAGAGGTCGGCAAAGGTGAGCTGGCTCTGGGCTTCTAGGGCGTAGTCACACTCGAGCTGGAGTCGACTGCGCAGATCGCTGATCGCCCCCTCCATGGCTACGCGCGGCACCATGGCGAACATTGGGGCTGCCAACAGCTTGGCGTTGTCGAGATCGCTAGCCACGCTCTCGGCGATGCCCGGGTACTGGACCTTGACGGCTACTGAGTCGCCGTTGTGCAGCCGAGCGCGATACACCTGGCCGATGGAGGCCGCGGCGATGGGCTCGTGGTCAATCTCTGCGAAGAACTCATCAGGAGGCGCGCCGAGGTTGCGCTCCAGGAGGCCTTCGATGGAGGACCAATCCATGGCCGGAGTCTGTGCCTGGAGCTTCGCGAGCCCCTCGCGGTAGGCCTCGCGATGCTTTGCCGGCATCAACTCGTCAATGTACGAGAGCATCTGCCCCAGCTTCATGGGCATGCCCTTCATCTCACCCAAAGACGTCGCTAGCGTCTCGGCGACCCGCTCGTGCATGTGCTCGCTTGCTCGGGACATGGAGCCCGTGACGGCTGCTGAGGCGGCGGCCCGCGCCACATTGCCTGCCATCACACCACCGAGGCGCGTCATCCTCGCCAAGCGGCTAGCGCGCGTGGTCGCCAACTCGTCCAGGTGCCCGTTCTCCTGCTTCATGGTTGCTTGGCTGCAGGTGAGGGTGGGCTCAGGCTCGCGATGGCCTCGGCGAAGCGCGATGCGATGTCCGGCGTGCCTTCCACGAGGTGGGCGACAACACGGCCCCCGTGAACGATCCAACAGTGATACTGCTCCGCATCGGGAATGCCGAGAGTCTTGAGGAAATCCCCGTCCCAGTCAGCGGTGAGATGGACGCGAGCACGCTCCGGTGTCAACTCGACGCCTTGCTTCTCATAGGCCTCACGCAGGTCGTCTTTAGCGCCCTCGTTGATGTGCCGCATGATCGCGAGCGTCATGGGCTGAAACAAGGCAGGAACTACCGAGACGTCGGCGAAGTTGAGGAACGCAAAGCGCAGCTCCGGGCGCTTGGTGACGGCGCGGATCCCGGAGGACCGCATCCAATCCGTCAGCCGGTCGCAACTCTTGCGATTGCCGAAAGTCCAGACCTGTACCCAGTCGTTGTAGTCGCCCGTGCTGGCGGAGTGTCCATCGATGTCGGTGAACGTCATGGGGTTGGCCCGATCCCCGACGCCCATGGACTCCGCCATGGCCCCCATAGGTCCAAAGATGACCAGGAGGAACACGCAAAGGGCAGACAATTTCGACTTCTTCACAGGTGAGACCTCCCGATGAAGAAGACTTATTCGATTCTGAGCCATGAATCAACCAATTGGTTGTTTAAACCTTTCTATAACGCTGCCTGCGCTCCAGTGGATCTGGGGCGTCGGACCGGTCCTTCTGGTCGATAGAGTGTGTGGGTTCCGTTGCCTGTGCTGAGGAGCCCCCATCGGCGGGGCACCAGCGCGCCGACGGGGGTGAACTGGAGAGATTCGAAGACTTGTCCGGAGAGACTCAGGCGCAAGTTCTGCCCAGGGTTCGCCGCTGATGGGAGCGGGGGACAGCCTTGACCCCGTCGAACTCAGAGCAAGCGACGAACCCACTTCTGCTTGGCGGCGGTGAAGGGCGGATAAGCCATGGGCGGATCGACGGCAGTCGACTTGTTCAGCACGCTCTTGCGGTGGGTGAACGTCTCGAAACCAAATCGCCCGTGGTAGGCCCCCATTCCGCTTCCACCAACTCCACCGAAGGGCAGCTCATGCGGTGCGAAGTGAAAGAGTGTCTCGTTGACACAGGCTCCGCCGGAGCTGGTGCGGCTCAGGATGCTCTCCTGGGTCTCCTTGTTCCGGGAGAACACGTAGAGGGCCAGTGGTTTGGGACGGGCGTTCACAAAGCCAATGGCCTCGTCCATGTCGCGTACGCTCAGCACGGGCAGGATCGGCCCGAAGATCTCCTCATTCATCACGGCACTGTCCGGCGCCACGTTCTTGAGGACTGTGGGGGCGATGTAGCGAGCCTCGGAGTTGGTCTCACCGCCTGCGAGGACCTCCTGGCCTTCCAGCAGCCCAGTCAGACGCTGGAAGTGCCGATCGTTGACGATCCGCCCGAAGTCATCGCTGGCCTCGGGGCTTGCTCCGTAGAAGCTACGAATGGCCTGCTGGAGGGCCTTGAGGAAGCGAGCTTCGATGCGCTCGTGCACCAGGGCATAGTCGGGAGCGATACAGGTCTGGCCGGCATTCCAGAACTTCCCGCGTGCGACCCGTCGTGCAGCAACCTTGAGGTGGACGTCGCTGTCGATGATGACGGGGCTCTTGCCGCCCAGCTCCAGCGTGACGGGGCATAGGTGCTTTGCAGCGGCCTCCATGACAATGCGGCCTACGACGCCGCCTCCCGTGTAGAAGATGTGGTCGAACCGTTGCTCCAGCAGCGCAGTAGCCTCGGGGATCCCTCCGTCCACGATGCGGATGCAGGATGGGTCCATGTAGCGGGGCAAGAGTTCGCACAGCAGCCTTGCGCTCGCGGGCGAGACCTCCGATGGCTTGAGGAGTACGCAGTTGCCGGCCGCGATGGCCGCGATGGCGGGCGCGAGTGTCAACTGGATGGGGTAGTTCCATGCCCCCAAGACCAACACGACCCCCAGGGGTTCCCGGAGAATGGTGCACGAGGCTGGCTGAAGGTGGATGGGAGTGGCGACCCGTTCGGGACGCATCCAACTTCGCAGGTGCTTGCGCGAGAAGTCGATTTCGTCGCACAGCACGTTCAGCTCACTCAACCAGCAGTCGAAGTGGGACTTACCCAGGTCCTCTTTCATGGCGTCACCCAGGGCCGCCTCATTCTCCCGGAGCATGTCTCGCATGCGTCTAAGTTGGCGGTCTCGCCAGGTATGGGAGCGGGTCTGCCCAGCGTCGAACGACGCGCGCAGTGCCTCGACCATCTGGGGGATATCCTGGGCTGCCATGGGTGCCATCCTTATTTTGGGTCGCCCGACGTCGGAAAATTGGGGCGTGACGGGGCGGGAGATCAACACGGATTCGGCCGTTCGCCAAGCAGGCGTGCCTTCGTAACCGAAGCCGGGACAGCAGGAGCAGTCAGCGAACGGAGCAAGATCCCACAAGCCGAGTGCACCGCTTGGCTTGGCTACGACCTGTTTCGTGCCCAAGCGGGCTACATCCACGGTATCTTGATGGTTGGCGGAGTCTGCCGAGCTCGTTGGAGAGACTTCGCCAGTGGTGACGAACTCGGAGGACGCCCATGCCCAAGCCCCATCGTCCGACTCCCTCAGCGTTGCGCAGGGCTTTGTTCCTGATTCAGAGTCTCCTCTTCGTCCTGCTCTTGGGGGGCTGTGGGGTGGGCCAGGAAGTGTGTGCTGACGGGACCTTTGACTGCCTCTCGCTTGGGGATGATGACAGCGGGGACAATGACGACGACGACGTTGCTGACGACGATGACGACGACGACGATGACGACGACGACGACGACGACGACGACGACGATGACGATGACGACGACTATGACGACGCGGGCGATGACGACGCGGGCGATGACGACGCGGGC
>PBPL01000134.1 GCA_002724675.1 Deltaproteobacteria bacterium
CCCAGCTGCGCTGTCGTCATCCCCAGCTGCGCTGTCGTCATCCCCAGCTGCGCTGTCGTCATCCCCAGCTGCGCTGTCGTCGTCCCCGGCTGCGCTGTCGTCGTCATCCATCTCAGCGCCATCATCATTCGCATCGCTGTACTCGCCGCTGGGCGACTCACTCTCGGTGGAGCCACAACCCGCAACAAGCGAGGACAGAGACCCGAACACCATCAGAACAAGAAAAAGAGAACCTCGAACCTTGGGCACTGCTTGCTCCCAGTAACGCCGATGAGGAGACTCCCATCCGGCGCACAAGGAGTAACAGCGGCACAGCAGCCACCCTGTAACAGTTTGTGAGCAGGTGCTTTGGAAGAAGGTCGGTGGGCAGGTCTCGCCTGGGCCCTACTCGATCGTTCCGACCACCCTGATGTCCCAGGGACCACGTCAAGCTGCACCCATCTGCTCAGGCCCTTGAAGCCCCTCAAGGGGAGTGTCGGGCGAGGTCGCTCGGGGTGCGATTGGCGCACGGTCTGCGCGGGAGGTGTGCAGCAGAGTTAACATAGTCCCGCACATCGGCCCCACGCGCCCAGATCAAGGCCGAAGTAAACAAGGAGGGCCCATGCTAGTGACCAACACAGAACAGATCCCAGGACGGGAGATCACCGAACACCTGGGGGTCGTCTCGGGTAGCACCGTCCGCGCCAAGCACCTGGGCAAGGACATCCTGGCAGGCCTGAAGAACATCGTCGGAGGCGAGCTCACGACCTACACCGAGCTGCTTGCCGATGCCCGAAAAGAGGCCACCGACCGCATGGTCGCACAGGCCCAGGTGCTGGGAGCAGACGCTGTTGTCAACCTACGCTACTCCACCTCCTCCCTCGCCCAGGGCGCCGCCGAGTTGTTCGCCTACGGCACCGCCGTCAAGCTGGATAGTCCGTGAACCAGCTGCTCATCGCCGCCACCCTGTTCCTGCTGGGCTGGTGGGTCGGGCGATCACGCGAGCGTAGGCACCTGGCTCAGCTCGACCATAGAGAGCAGGAGCTCGCCTCGGTCACGGTGAGCACATGCCGATGTCCACCCTCGTCCTGGCCCGTAGATGCTCCTCGCCTCGTCGCAGGCAACGTGGCGATCTCTTGGGACTACTTCAAGGCCATTGTCTCTCTATTTCACTTTGTACTCGGCGGTCGGATCACCAGCCTCGAGAGCTTGGTTCAGCGCGCCCGGAGGGAGGCCGTGGTTCGCCTCCAGCAAGAAGCCCGAGCCGCAGGCTACGACGGAGTCATCGGTCTGCGCCTTGAGACCTCGCGAGTCACCAACTCCAGCGGCGACAAGGGGCTGGGAGGGGTCGAAGTCCTGGCCTACGGTACCGCTGTGCGACGCGCTGGTCCCAGACAGGGCGCTGGTTGAGGGCTGCCGAGCCGCGGCCCCCGAGGGCTTGCAAGAACTCAGCCGAGTGAGGTAGGTCAGCCTGGCAACGGCCGGGCGCAGTTCCCTGGGTTGTATATAGCTGTCGATCAGTGTCGTGGGCAGGAGCTGGACAGGAGCCGAGTTCGACACATTGGAGTCCGTGTGTTGCCAAGGCTGAGTCGAGTTCTGGGAGCCTGGAGGGATGGGGCGGAGATTCCGCCGGAGGCCTTCAGAGCAGCCATCCTCGTGACAGTTCCCGTGGCGGCCCTAGGCCTATCGCTCAAGATTCACCGCATCGCCTTGCACCCGAGCGAGCCGGGATTGATCTCAGGAAGCTTGCTCCTGGGAGGTGAGGTCCTCGTCTACTTAGGCTTTGGTCTCCTCGTGCTTGGAGGCTTGACTCTGGCTGGGAGGCTGCGCGCCCCGCGGCTGGGGCTAGTGGCCGCTCAGGTGAGCGCCGTGGTGCTGACATGCCTCGGCTTTGCGACTCACAACTACTACCTCAGCACGGGCTTCACGCTGAACTACAGTTTCGTGAGGTTCGCGCTGGTTCGCCTTGACGAGACCGGGGCGGTCGTGGCGAGTGAGTTGAAGCCTTTCCTTGTCGCCATATGGATCGGCGTCACGCTCCTTGTCCTGGCTCTCCCCTGGATCTTCCGCAAGGGCTCTGATGCGCTGGTGCCTGGGAGGGTCGGTGGTCGAGCGGCCGGGATCGCGCTGGTCCACATCGCCCTGGGCACCGCGCTGGTAGGCGCCTCACTTCTCCCCAGTGGCCCGAACGTAGGCCGCGAATTCTTCAGAGAACCGACGGTCGCCATGGTCGCCTCGGCGTTCCAGACCCATTCCAACCAAGCGCGAGTGCGTGACCAGAAAACCCGCCTTGTCGGTCCAAGCGAGGTGGTGCCGCGGCCTGATGCAGGGTCGTTGAACCTCGTCATGTTCATTCTTGAGTCCACGCGTGCACAGGGAACCACGCCCTACAACCCCGAACTGGGCACCACGCCAGTCCTCGACCAACTGGCGAAGGAGAGCCTGTTCGTCGAGAGGGCGTATGCGGTCGTGCCCCACACATCCAAGGCTCTGGTAGCGCTGCTCTGCGGCTTCGAGCCTGCGCCAACTGTGGAGATTGTGGAGTCCCACGAGACGGGAATGGTGGGCCGGTGCCTTGCAGACCTCCTTCGTGATCACGGCTACACGACGGCCTATTTTCAGGCACCCAAGCAGAACGTCGAGAGGCGCCCAGACCTGGTCGAGAACATGGGCTTCGATCGCTTCTGGTCGGGGGATATGTCCAAGCAGGAGGGCATCAATAGGATCAACTACTTCGGCAAAGAAGACGCAGTCATGCTGGAGCCCACACGCAAGTGGCTGGCCAACGAAGCGAAGGAGCCGTTCTTTGCGGCCTATCTGAACAGCAACACGCACCATCCGTACAACTCGCCGCCCGGCTTCGAGCTGCAAGAGTTCAGCGAGAAGAAGAAGCTCAACAAGTACTTCAACAGCATCGCCTCGGCCGACCAGTTCCTCGAGCAGTTGATCACGCTCTACCGGGATGCAGGCCTGTGGGACCGCACTGTCTTCATCGTCGTGGGGGACCACGGCGAGGCCTTCAAGGAACATGGGCTGTCGACCCACGACAACGTCATGTACGAAGAGGTGCTTGCCGTGCCGTTGCTCGCTCGCGTTCCCGGCCGAGAAGCCGAGAGGATTCCAGGGCCCGTCAACCAGCTGGCCGTTGCCCCAACCGCCCTGGACCTCCTCGGCTATGACTTCCCGGACGGGGCCTATGAAGGCGCGTCGATACTCGAGCGCCCTAAGGAGCCGGAGCTCTTCGCCACCTGTTACCGGTCCGAATACTGTTCGGCGATGATCAACGGAGACAAGAAGCTCATCTACCACTTCGGGGATCGACCGCCGCTGCTCTTCGACATCGCTAAGGATCCGCTGGAGACACAAGACCTGGCCGAGCTCCACCCCACGGAGGTCGCCCAGTGGGCAAAACAGACAGAAGACTGGAAGCTCTCCCTTTGGGAGACCTACAGGACCAGCAGTCAGCCCATGGTGGACCGCTATGTGCGAGACACCCCCCAGCCAGTGCAACACGAGCTGGAGGCGGTCTTCGGGGACCTCTTCGAGCTGAGGGGCTACAAGCTACCGAAGAGCAAGGTGATGAAGAATCGCCGGTTCAAGGTCCACTACTTCTTCAAAGTCTTGAAGCCCATACCGCCCGGCTATCGCCTGCTGATATACACCTCCACCACTCGGGAGAAAGACAGGCGGGCCTTCGAACATGTCCCGGTGCGCGGCCTCTACCCGATGCGCGAGTGGAAGCCTGGCGACTACATCGAAGACATTCACGAGATCAAGATTCGGCGCTGGTGGAAAGGATCCAAGCTCGACCTGTGTCTCGAGCTACTCGACGAAAACAAGCAACCGGTCGCAGTCACGGGTGCTGACGGCGCATCCTGTACCCCCGTGACCAGCGTCAAGATGCGTCCACACAAGAAGAAGAAGAAGAAGAAGAAGAAGAAGTAGCCCCCCAACCAGGGCGGCGCCGCGCAGCTACTGTCCGGGCACGTAGTCCCAGTCCGGGCTGAAGAAGCCCGACGAGCGGTTGCCGCTTCGGGTCCACACCATGAAGTCCGGCATGCCCGAGCGAGAGCTGAAGGGGCTCATGCTGTAGAGCAGCCGCGGGTCATCGGCGGTGGCCGTGAGCACAGCGCTCAGCCTGTCGTCGCTGGGGAACACCATCAGCAGCCCTGCCGACTCCCACGACACCGGACCGATATCCACTTCGTCCTCGTCCCACTCGAAGGACATGCCCGAGTCCACAACGTCGTCGTCCAGGCCCACCCAGACGAGGTTGCGCTCAGCGCGTAGGGCATCGGTGACCTGCGACACGGGCAGGGCACAGGCGTGGCCATTGCCGAGGATCGCCCAGTACGAGGTCAGAAAGGACACGTACTCCTGGTAGATGCCGCCGGCGTCGGGATACACGAAGCAAAACGGACTGCGGAACACCTGGTTGAAGGGCCCATACACATCCTTGTGCTTGCCGCCCTCGGCACCGATGTGGAGCGTGTCCTCGCTCAGCTCGACCGCTGAGCCGTCCACACTCAGCGAGCCCACGCCCCGCTCCAACAGGGCCGCTCCGTCGATCTCCAGCGCACGCACGTTCTCGGTAGTGAGCGCCACAGAGCTACCGTCGGCGCTGGACTCGATGCGCACGTCCTCGTAAGCATCTGTCGCTGACAAGATGGTCACGTACGAGTGGCTGGGGCTGTAGGAGGGTGAGGAGCTGCGGAAGCTGAAGTCGAGTTCGTAGGGATCCAGGGTCCGCTCCTGCATGAACTCAAACAGCGGATCCCAGTCCACACAGTCCGCACCTTCCTCCTCGCTGTCCAGATCCCACCAGTGCCCGACACCCGGCTCCTCGTGATACAGGACGTCCTCGCTGACCTCAGAGACCGCCGCGAATAGATCGCGACCCTCGCTGACCGGCACGTTGTCGTCGGCATCGCCGTGGATGATGTAGACCCCGCGGCGCTGCAGATTCTCCAGGTAGTTGAGGGTGTCGGAGTGAGCCCGGGAGCGTGCCAAGGCGCCCGTCGGCCGCGCGGAGCCACCGTAGCTGTAGAACGACTCCCAGCCCGCAGAGGGGCCCAGCGTCGCGAAGCGACCCGGAGTGCTGCTGCCCACATGCCAGGTGCCGTGGCCACCCATGGAGTGACCGGTCAGGTAGACCCGAGTGGGGTCGATGCGGAAGCGCTCCATGGAGTGGTCCAAAGTGCGCAGCGCGTTAAAGCGCCCCCACTCCTCCCAGTCAAAGCCGAAGGGGTGGCGGTTGGTGGGCGCGATGATGTAGGCCCAGTCACGCGCTTCGTAGGCGCGGCTCTGTCCCCTCCCCTGCACACTGGCGCCATGCAGGCTGAGCACGAGCGCGTAGTCCGCCTCGGGATCGAAGTTCGCGGGCCGTCGCATGCCGAAGGCTTGGACGGACCCGTCAATGGGCGAACGGAAGGTCGCCCAGTGGCCCTCGTCGGGATCCGCTACACCGATCTCGATCTCGCGCTCATAGGAATACTCCAGGCCCTCGGCGACCAGGCGAACAACCACCGGCATGGTCGCCTCGGGATCCGTCGGCACCTCCTTGGGGCGCAACAGCACCGGCATCTGGGTCACCGCGGCGGGCGCCATGGAGGGGATGCTGACTTCACTGGCAGCGAAGAAGTCATTCTCGATGACCCGCGCTACGACTCCAGCCAGGGCCCGGTCCGTCAGGTTGAGGACCGGCACTCCCAGCCAGGTTTCCTGCAGATCGCCCACCGGGATCTCGGGGGCTGTCAGGTCGCTTTGGTTCATCCACAGCTCGTCGGACGTAGCCCACAGCTGCAGCTCCGCGTTTCGTCCGCCCATGGCCTGCACCACCACCACCGCGTCGTCTCGGGGTGCCAGCAGCGGGATCCGATGGCGCCGGTCGCCATAGAAATAGCCGGGCTGCCGCACCGAGCCCACCCAGGTGCCGTAGGTGGCGCTGCTGCGGGCAATCACCCGGTCGCCGGCTGACAAGGGCTCGTCGAGATCGGCCACTGCGTAGTAGTAGGACACGTTGTAGGACGCGATGTGGCCATTGTCGCCCGGCTCCACATCGAGCCAGCGGGTGTTGTTCTCGTCGTAGCCTTCTTCGGGGAGCTCGAAGCTGCCCGACTCGATGTCCGCACGGACGACGTCATTGCCGAGATCGTCCAGCAAGCCCACCAACCACTCATCGACCTCCAGGGGCACGGGCTCGACCAGGGGGGCCACCGGAGCCTCGCCCGGTGGCTCCTCGGGCTCAAGCTCCGACGTACACGCGACGAGCGACACAGACAACACAAACAGAACGAGATGAGCCTTCATGGACAACTTCCAGCTAGTGGTGGCAGACAGCAAGCCTAGCGCAGTAAGCGCACAAGGCAGGTGCCAACCGGGCTGGGTGGACTCTCTAGGGCCTCAGGGCTCGTTGCTCAGGCAGAGGTTCGAGTAGATGGGGCCTACCTGTCCTGTGTAGAAGACATTGTCCTTGCCGATGAAGATGTGCTCTAGGGGCTGAACACGACCATCAAAATCCAAGCTCTGCAGCTGAGTTCCATCCAGGTAGATGTCCACGGTATGGGCATCCCAGGTCACAGTGAACGTGTACGTCTCGTTGGGGTCCCACGCGGCGTTCTCCACCAACCGCACTTCCTCTCGTGAGTCGCCACCGTTGGGCGCCGCCAGAAACTTGAAACCAGTGCCGTAGTTGCTTCCAGTGCGGATATTCCACCAGGCCTCGTCCGTCCCAAAGACGCCCTGAGACCCGTCGTTGCTGGTGTACATGTTGATGATCTGGTGCTTGGGACCTGTGTACTGAGTCGTAGGATCGAAGTTGGTGACGTCGATCTCCAGGCTGCCAGAAGCCGCCAGCGGCGTGGCCAGCCGAAGCAGCAACTGATCGTTTGAACCGGTGCTCTGCCATCCCGCCGCAGAGAAGCTGCCGCCGTCGACATTCTTGTCGTCGAATCCACTGTGCAACGACGAATCAGTCAGGGGGTCACACCAGGTCTGCGCGCTGCAGCTGACAACGACTGTCTGCGAGGTGGACTCACCGAACCATTGGACCCCCTCATGGACCATCTGCCAATCGGTAAGGTAAGCATCAGTGAGCTGCGGGGCCGTCAACTCGAACTCGAACACATGGCTGCTGCCCGGGGCCACCGTGACGCCCTCGTCGAGCCACACGCGAGTGCCCGGTCCATACAGGTCATCGTCATCGTCGACCACTCCGAGCTTGTAGCCCGCCGAGCGGGTCCAGGTGGCCTGACCGGTGTTCCGCATCTCTACCGAGGCGAGGTAGCTTGCCCCACACTCCAGCTGTGTTGGCAGGTTGACTGCTACCACCTCAGCCGCATCGTCCGCAGGCAGCGGCTCGCCGTCGTCACCGGGGTCACCCCCCTCGGGGTCGCCCTCGTCGGGGCCGCCCTCATCCAGGTCACCTTCATCGGAGCCGCCCTCACCGGTACCGCCCTCATCGGGGTGGCCCTCGCCGAGGTCCCCTTCGTCGGAGCCGCCCTCACCGGGGCCGCCCTCATCGGGGTCGCTCTCATCGGGGTCGTCCTCGTCCTGAGCGTTCTCTGGATCGCCATCGAAGTCGGCATCGTCCAAGTCATCCCAGTCCTGTGCTTCGAACGGAGAACAGCCGAACGCTGCAAGCACCAGCCCGGCCATCATCAAGTACAGCATCCCCAGTTGTGGCTTGTTCATGTGCACAGCTCCCCGTTGAGTCCGACTCTCGCACCGGGACCGGGGCCACCTGAGGGCCCGCCTCCCCGATTACACCATCCACACTCCACCAACCCGTCGTTGCCAAACGGTGACGGAGTTATGGAGAGTTCAAGGCGGCGACACTCGATGATTGGTAGAGAGCGCCTCGGTGGCTCGGCATCATCGCGTTACTTGTGGATGCCCCCATGGTGTTGGGAGACCTTGTCACCTCTGGAGCTCCCTCTCATCTGAAAAGAGGGGGCCAAAAAGGACCCATGGAAGAGGTGCCAACCATCTGAGGACTGCAGCGTAGAAACACTCCGCCCACGGTCTCGGGCAAGACCCGAAACGACCCTCTCAAGACAATGTATTTCACTTGTTCTTCGCGTCTTTGGGTTGCAGCACAACTTGGTAGGACGTGGTGGCAAGAGTTTGTTTTGAATAGCCGTTGAAATCCTTATGCGGAACAAAGCCGGCCCTAAGCTCCTGTAAGGAACGGTCGTCGATGGTTCGCTTCTCGCTCAGCAAAGAAAGCTCGGTTTGACCAACTAAATCAACGTAGTCATCGGCTCGGAGCCTATTGCAATAGGCAAACTCATTTCCTGCGATCACGTTCCATTTCCTCTTGGAATATTTCAGGAAGTGAATGGCTGAGATTGTCTCGTCTTGATGACTGAAATGGTCGCTCGGATCAATCAAATGAATAGCCAAGCCTCGGGGAGTCAGAATCCGATGAGCTTCAATCAAGAGGTTCCTGATGATCTTGGGGGGAATGTGCTCGAGAGTGGTTACTGAACAATGCAAGTCGAAGGATTCATTTGGAAAATCAGTCTTCGACGCATCAGTAGGAGCAAAGTATTGAATACCAGACGCACGAAAAAACTTTGGGGGATTCGATGCATGCTCCGCGAGTAACGCGTGCCGCTCGCGAAAAGTAGCGCTGGTAGAATTGATCCCACAAGATTCGGCAAATTCCGTGGGATTCGCCGCAATCCATTCCAAGTTTTGCCGAACCAAATCCATTTGCATTCTCCGATTAAGATCAACAGTGGCAACGGATTCAGCTCCTGCCAGGAAGAGCCCAATTGGAATGCGAGGAATATGTCCCGAGCCCACCTCCAAGATTCGCGCTCCAAGGATGGGCTGTCCAAATTCTTCAGAGAGTGAAATGAGCTCTTTCAGTTGGCTGGAGCGAGCTAGAGGTTTGCTCTGGAGATTTCCAAAACGCCTTTGGCCCCATGAGTGGAAAGCAACTCCCGCCGGCAGGAAGCCGGCCAACTTCATGATGAGAGCTTTCGTTTTCCATCTCATGTAACAGCCCCCTGGGTGTCCATCCCCCCTCCCCCACCGAAGACACAGGGGTCATCAGGACCAAAGCTGTCCTCTACCTGTCCGCAAACCCATACCGCTCGCGATCGCGGCCTGACGGTGTGGAGTATCAACCGCCGGCTAATCTTGGTTGCAAGCATAGAACCCCATCTCGAGGCTGCTCCAGCCTGAACCGCTGGCGGGTATGGGGACATTCGCGTCCAGCTCTTGCTGGCTTGCGCCACTATCGTCCAAGTAGCTGATAATCAAAGCACTCGGGCCCGTTCCAGTGTTGTACCTCTGGTGGGAGAATCGAACGGTCAGGTAGATGACTCCCCTGGCACCGTCACTGCTACTGGTGACGCCCGGCTCACTCTGAAAGCCAAAACCAATCTGGTTGGTGCCCGATGCCCAATAGCCATCCAAGCTGAAATGAATGGAGTCTGTGACCGTAAAGGACTGGCCGACGTAGTTGGTATGGGCCCAGTCGGATGTTGAGCTCGCGTAGCCATCGGAGATGGTCACGTCACCGAAGCCACCGCTTGCCAGGGCCCAATCCGATGGAGAGCTGAAGTCATCGGCGGCCACGACTGTGCCGCTGCTGTCTCTCACCTCGAAGTTGTCCCAACGCGCTCCGCTGCTGGTCAATCCAATCGAGTCCGCAGAAATCTGGTTATAGAAAGTCCCCCGCGAAAATTCCGGGGCGGTCAATGGGTAGGGGCCATAGGTTGCGCCATCGACACCCACAGTGAGAGAGCAGCGGGTGCCATCACCCACGCAGTCCTCTGCAATGGCACAGCCATCATCATCGCAATCGAGGGCTCCGTCCTGGTCATTGTCGACGCCATCCGAGCACTCGCCGGGTGCATCGCCCTCTGGATCCTGACCGACACACAAGCCATCGTCCGTACACACGCTCGCAGGCCCGCAGTCCTCGTGATCCGTGCACTGAACGAAGGGGCTGGCATCCACGCAACCGGCGAGCAGCGCCAGCGGCAGAGCAAGGATCAAGGCAAGTCGGGACCGCAGGTACACGAGAGGGCCACCTCCACACAGGAAGCCTACCGCAGAGTCGGAAGGAAGAGGCGTCGGTTGTGCTCGGGAAGTGGTCGTTCGAAGGCCCTCAGCCTCAGCCGCCTTCCAGCAGCTGACGCGTCCAGTGGTTGCCTGCCGCAAAGGCCAAGAGGGCGCCGAGGAGAGAGGCGAGCACATAGAGGGCCGCTTTGAGTCCGCCCTCGTGCTCCAAGAGGTGCATGGCATCCAGGGAGAAGGCCGAAAACGTCGTAAGGGCTCCGAGAAAGCCGATCGCCAAGAAGCCCCGCAGTTCCTCGCTGAGCCCTTCTTCGGTGAGCCCCCTGGCGTAGAGGTAGCCCATCAGAAAGCTCCCCACGATGTTGACGGTGAGGGTCGCGAGAGGAGCGAGCGATTTGCCGCACCAGGCGATACAGACCAGAGTGACGGCATAGCGACAAGAGGCCCCCAAGGCGCCCCCCAGAGCTACAGCCAGCCAGGTCTTCATGCGTTCATCCCAAGGCCTGGCAGGAAGAGACAGGAAACGACGATGCCGGTCTCGGCCCATCGGACAAGGGGACGCATGGGGTTCACCTCCAGGCAGCAAGCCTAGCGCAAAATTGGGGCGGGCCCGGCCCCATGAATGCGTAGCTGGCTGGCCCTGCGAGAGAGATTGGAGCTTGTGTTGTGGGGGGGGAGGGTCAAGACCTGCGAGGCTACGGGGCAGACTTCGCTCCTGGGTGCGGGCCAATCATCACGGCGCGTAGATAGTAATCGACAGTTGGCCGAGCGTTCCCAGCTCGCAGGTGGCCCAGACAGGATCGAAGCCCAGGGCATTCATCACGCAGCTGCAGTCGGGCGTGCTCAGGCAGGTGCTTGGAATGTCCACGCACGAGTACGAGGTGCCACATCCCATACAACCCCCGTGGATGATCTGACAGTGCTCCGTTGCGAGCGTGCAACTCAGTGAAGGGCCACACGAGAAGAGTTCAGCAGCAGCGCTGTCGTCGTCATCGCCGGCTGAAGAGTCGTCGTCGTCGCCGGTGTCGTCGTCGTCGCCGGTGTCGTCGTCGTCGCCGGTGTCGTCATCGTCATCGCCGGTGTCGTCGTCGTCATCGCCCG
>PBPL01000135.1 GCA_002724675.1 Deltaproteobacteria bacterium
CCCCGCCGCAGCGCCTCCTCCCCGGAAACTAACCGAGCCCGCTGTTCCCGAACTGCCGCTTCATCCAACAGCTCGACCGCCAGCGGTTGCCGGGCACCAAAGCAAGGAGGCAGACGTGGATTGGACACCACAGTTGAGAGCACTACGCCGGCACCCAAGGCGCGTGACTGGTTGACTAAGAAACGAAGGTTGCGATCAAACCGCTGGCGCACCACCTCCCGCACAGGACGCCAGTCCCGCGGATCGAACAGAGACCGATCTTCCACCGCATGGGTGAGGCAGAGGTCTGCCCGGTCTTCGAAGACGGACCAGGGGCGATAGGTCTCTTCACGATCCCTCGGTATCACCTTGTCGGCAACCAACCGAACACCAAGAAACAACAGTCGATACAGGTGGGACCTCCGAGCGATCTCGCGGAGAGGAACATAGGGGGAGTCGCCCTCGAGCACGGGGTAGGTCCAGTCCATGAACTCATTGACACCCGAGTAGATCACCACGAGGTCAGGAGCGATGGACTCGGGCATGTGGTGCAAGACACCCACCAGCTCGGAGCTCCCGATACCGGGATAGGAACCATTGACGACAGTCACCGGACGATCTGGTCCCATCAGCTCACTCAGCCGAGCCTCCAGCTGGCCGATGATTCCCAGACGACAGCTCATCTCGCCGATGTCCTGCTCCTCACCAGGATCAGTCGCTACTCCATGGGGAAAGAACGGAAGGACCTGTGTGCCCTCAGCATGGGGCGCAGGAACTCCGCCGGGTTCTGCTCCACGCGTCACACTCCAGGCACCCTCTTCAATGCTCCCCACCACGACTACTTCATCGTCCACGAGCCAAAACGTCTCTGTGTCTCGCGGGGCCACCGTCGCATCAGCCACGGGAAACCTCCCAGTGGACTCGTCCACTTCCGAGGTGAGGGTCGTGGGGCGCAATAGGTCGTGCCGACGATGGTTGTAGTGGAAGACGGACGAGCCCCCCAATACCAGCACCCGGAGCTCGCCGTCCGCCTTCTCGGGCGGATCCAGGGGCCGATATTCGGCTTCCTCACCGTCGCCCTCGCATCGTGCAAGAACCCGATCGGTCGTCTCGGCGTAGTTGGTGTCCAGATCGCTACAGAGAACTTGTGCGCCATCCTCCCCGCACAACTCCTCGTGCAGAGAGCGCGCCTCCCAGTCCATATGCGGCAGGACCTCCTGCGAATAGGGAGCCACTCGCTCGACAAACACAGCCACTAACTCAAGGGCAGCAAGCGCCAAGACGGTTGCCACTAGTGCGTAGCCGACCCTTCGGAGTGGAGCCTCGTTGTCCTGGGGGCGAACCGCCGAAGAAGGCATGGCCTCAACCATACCGTGGCTTTGAAGCGTGCGTCGGGCTGCGGCTGTTCAGCCCTCAAGCTCGGCGGAGGGTGTCACACGGAATAAGCCACAGTCTGTGGCAAGAATGACTCGACCTTCCGCGTCTGAGTCCAAGTCCCGCGCCTGGCCGCAGAGCGCATAGGAAGTCCGTCGGAACGGAGGCTTGGCCTCAATAGACCAGAGGCGACCTGAGTAGGCCGCCGCCGCCCAGATGCGGTCATGCACGGGCTCGTAGATCATGGCACGCAACCCAAAAGACAGGGGCACCCTGTGACGTACCTCCAGGGTCGCCGCGTCGAGAGCTAGAGCCTGACCTTCGAGAAACCGAGTCACCCAGAGGAGATCGTCCTCCGGATCCAGAGCCACGGCCCAATTAAAGGGACCGAGCAGCCGGGAAGCCATGGGCTCTAGATACGGCCAAGACCACATGCGGACCGATGCATCCCGCCAGAGCGCTACCCCGTAGAGGCGGTCTCCATCGGGATGGAAAGCCCCGGCTTCCAGCTGAGCACCGAGGGGAATGCCCGGACCCAAGCGTCGCTCAGCGGCCTCGAAGACGAAGGCCGTGGAGTTCTCTTCACAGCCCAGCAGGACATCCCGCACTGGCGCTCCGTCTTGATCTGGGGGAATGGGCACCCAGGCCGAAACCCAACAACTGGCCACCGGCACCGGGCGTGGCGCCAGCCTCCCATCGTTCTCGACCTCGGCATCTCCGCGAGGTCCTTGGATGGGCCCCGAGTCCTCATCGATCGGCAGAAGAACCAGCTGAGCGTCTTGTGTCCAAGCCGAGATAGCAGCCCACAGTGTCCCATCGATCGCATCGCCCAGTTCCTCCACCTGCTGAGCATCGAACTCAGCCAGATCCCAGGTGCGAACGACTCCGTCCGGGCCGACCCGACCCAGATCAGTGCGGCAACGATCGGTCCAGTACACGGCTCCCGAAGCTGTCGTCGCGAGGGAGAAGACACAGGACGCATCGGCCAGCTTCTCAACACCCTCGGGAAGAGTCTGCGGCACCGTCCACATGAAGCAGCAGATCCCACGAGCAGTGCACAGAGCTCCCCAGGCCAGGACGGACAGGAACGTGGACATCAAGACGCGCGGGTCGAGGAGATTTCCCAACGGGCGAGGTGCCGCCAACACGGGAAACCAGACCCAGGCCATCAGGAGAAGACCCGCCGCCGATAACGTGCCGGCAATGGCGAGCTCCGGGGATCCGGCCAGGCTCCACTCCACCGCCAGAACCAACAAACCGACAACCACAACCGTCGCCAGGAAGCGCTTGGAGACACCGCCAGTTCCGAGATCTCCGGGGTCTGATCTTCTCCGCGCCCAGGACCGCCAAACCACCGGGATGAAGGACGCCAGGCCAAGAACGAGCCAGGCCCCCCCCGATGCCAGAGGGCTGGCCCCAGGCCCCTCCAACCAGAACGTCGACAGTCGGAACAGAGGGTTGTGATAGGCCACACCCTCCCAGATACTCGTCGCTCCATAGACCAGCACTGCAGCGGCCGTAAGTGCAGTGACCACACGGCGGACGCGGTTCTCTGGACCTCGCCAGCCCGCGTCCATGGGACGGGGCATGTCTACCCAAGCCGAGGCCAAGAGGAGCGCGCTGGAGACGAGATAGGCCAACAGCCCCGGCCCGGCAGCGCTCTCTTCGGGCAGCAGCACGCCCATCGTCACCCCGCCCAACACCAAGCCCACAGAGCCCACTGCAGCTCGGAAGGAGCGACGACGCCCCAACCCCATGACAAGTCCCACAATCCCCACAAGGGAAAGCCCGACACCCAGTTGGCCAACCAGGAGTTGATGGCCCGGAACGCTCGGGGCTGTCTCAGAGACCGACCAATAAAAGGGCAGAGAGAGGGCCATCCCAAGGGCGGCGAGTCCAGCCAGGGTCGTGGCCGAACGGAGCCCAGGAGCCTCCGGAGTCGGCACTCCAGCCGGGCTCCCATCGTCCTCCGATCGACCTAGCCCCAGCCGCAGCGGTGACCTCGCGAACAGAGCTGCGAAGCCCACAACCAGGCCCGCCCAGAACAAGGGTCGGTCCAACGAAGCGCCGACGGCCACCAGCCCCAGAGCCGCCACCCAACCGCAGAGCGCGAGGCAGCCCTCCACGAGATCGGTGAGCCAAAGCCCCACCGGAGGCAGCAGCCGATCCCACCAGGCAGCGAGCCCCGCCAGGAGCACCACAACTCCCAACAACAAGGGAATCTCAATAACTCCGATGAGCCCCTCTTCTACCCAGGGGGACTGCAGGAGAAGGTACGAGATCTGATGGAGCCCGAGGAGGGCCACATGCTCCTGCCAACCAGCGAGCGGACTCCACACACCAAAACCCGCAGCGAGTGCCGCAGGAAGGATGAGGAGGCTCAACAACAGGACAGGCAGCTTGCGCAACACGGGATGGAGTCCAACTTCACTCCAGGGTACCCTGGGTGTGGAGGAACGGGTGGTCGAGACTGACACCACCCACATCAAGAATCGAGAAGCCAGGCGCAATGCCGTTCATCAATAGAGCACCCACACCACGAACAATGACTTAGAGGGGGTCTTGTAATGGCAGGGGGCAGAAAGCCAAGACAACTCGCCGCAGTCATGGTGGTCGTGCTGCTCACCATAGGGTTCGGCTACAAGGCTTGGCAGACGAACAACACACCAGAGCGAAGCTGTGAACGAGCGCGGTGGGAGGCGCGCGGCTCCTGGGAAGATGCCATTCAGCAGCTCGACGAGATCCACGCGAGGCTGGCAGCCGACGACGCCAAGCTCATTGAGCGTGGACAGCTCGACCTGTCCTCAGCAGGCCGCTGGCGCATGTGGAGATCGGCACAAGAAGGCGCAGAGAGGGCGCTCGCGGCCGTGTACCAAGACCCCATCACGGCCCGAACTGCTGCAACGGAAGCTTCGGCCATCTGCCGGGTCGCCCGCGAGACCTCGCCCAAGGTCCAGCGAAACGATGACGCGGACCGAGAGTACACACCGGGTGGGCGCGCACTGAAGAGTTGTTCGAAGGCCGCGCAGCAAAGTGAAAAGGTCTGGGAGACCTGTAACTTCATGGTCCCCGAGGTCGATGTACTAGGGGGGCCAGGACAGGTCGATCTCGACTTCTTCAAGGGCTGCAGCATCTAGGTCCACAGCGAGCCTCAGCCGCCCAGGCTCTAGGCCGAGCGGTGGTAGTCTGGACGCTGCATGGCCCTCCCGTCCCAATCTCCTTATTCTCCTCGCCTCAGGGCAGGCAGCCCCCTCTGGATACTTGGTGCACTCCTGCTCTTCTCAGTCGGGGCCTGCACGAACCCAGAGACCTCCGGAGAACCACCCAACGACGCGACGGACACCGATGGGGATGGCTACACCGACTACGAAGAGTGGCACGCCGGAACTGACGCGTACGACTCAAACAGTGTGATCTACCAGGGGGGATGGCCCTACAACCCCGACAAAGAGGCCATCGCGAACCCGGGCTGGGACCGCTGGAAGGAGAAGGGCCCACCAGTCCTCGGATCCACCTTTCCTCGCTTCGTAGGTGTCGATCAGTTCGGAGAAGAGGTGGAGATTTATGACTTCGCTGGTCGCGAGACTCCAGTGATGATCGACCTCGCCACGGTCTGGTGCAGCCCCTGCAAGGCCATCGCCAACTGGATGGATGATGGGGACGAAGCCCACGTGCAAGACTATCCATGGTGGCAGCCTAGGTGGTCCCCATTGCCCGAGTTGGCTGAAGAGGGTGCGTTCTACTGGATCACGATTCTGTACGAGGATGCCGGAGGCTATGACGCCTATGGCTCGATCGCAGAAGAATGGTACGAGGACTACCCCACTCCTTGGATCACCGTCCTGGCCGATGTGAATCAGCACATGAACTCCTGGCTCCGCAACACCGGAATACCCACCGGTAATGTGCTGGACACTCAGATGAAGCTACTGACCCAGGACACACGCGGAATTGAAGACTCCTTTGATCAACTCATCACCCTTATCGGTGACCCCTAGGGCCCACTTTGAGTCTCGGCTGAACCGTTGACTAAGAGCCGACTAGCACCCCTCGTACTGCTGGCACTCCTCGCTACGAGCTGTGAGGCCCCCCCGGAGTCCGAGACGAAGCCCGAGCTGCCACCTGGGGTTTCTCTGCTCGTAAAGGGCCTCGACCTTCAGAGCCTCCTGAGCCAACTGCAGAAGTTCGAAGGCTCGCCTCTCGCGCAGTTGGCCGAAGAGGCTCGCTCGCGGACAAGGCACTGCAAGGGCAAAGTAACCGGCTGGAGCGCCTCTCTGGAGCTGAGCGAGGTCATGGCCTCGCTCCAATGCGAAGAGGCTTCGAGCCACGACCCAAAGCACCTCGACACCATCCGGAGTCTGCAGGGCACCTCTTCACTCATCCTGACCACCGAGATCAAAGAACTTGGGCACGGGATCCTCACCAGCGACATCGGTCCCTCGGGTTCCATTCACGGAACGCTGTCCGTACCCTTACCCGAGCCGGACAGTGCCTGGTCGATCCTGATTCCTTCCCCTCAACCTCCAGGCCCCCCGGCCCTCGATTCCAGCGCCGCCCTCCTGTACGGACGTTTCCGTTCAGATGGCGGGCTGCGCCCCGGGGCCTTCGTACAGTCCGGCAGCCAGGGAGACCGGCTGATGGGCCTACGCAGCGAGCTGTTCTCGGGCCTGCTCTTCGACGGGACCTGGGAGTTCGCCTTCTATCCTCCGGGACCCGGAGAACTGCTGCTGCCGTGGGCGGTGGCCGTGGGGGTCCGCTCCCGAAAAGCTGCCGTGGCCGGTGTGGAAGGCTGGATCGAGGATCTGGCACAGCGATGGCCGCTGACACGCAGCCTCCGTCAGGGCGACGGTGTGGACGGAGTATGTCTCCGCGATCTCAACGTCCTGCCAGATCTTGCGCCCTGCTACCACGCAAGCGAGACCGCTCTCATCTTTGCCTCCAACGATCGGGCACTGGACCTGACAGCGGACCCCGACAGGGCTCCACACCGAAGCCTGGACGCATCCACACCAACAGGCTTCATCACTCGCTTCGATCGGTTTCCACCGGCGGACGAGAGCCTCCGGAAGTCCCGAGATGCTGAGCGCGATTCAGTCCCGACGACCTACCCCTACTCGAGGCTGGAGATACAGCCCACGCGAGAGGCCCGAAGACTCGTCTTCAACTTGGAGGCTGTGGCGACGGAACGTAGGGGGGAGATGGCCCCGTGACCCGACCGACTCCACGTAGCCTGGCACTGGTCATCCTCCTTGTGCTCCTGTCCATCCTAGGCCTCAGGAGTTGGCAAAAGACCGCGACGACTCTGGCCGTCCAGACCCTGTGTTCTCAAGCCGAGCAGGCCCAATGGGACAAGGTGCTCACGTCCCCCCTGCCCAGCCAGACCACAGCAGAGGAACTGCGCACAGCCACAGAGTGCCGATGCCTGGCTCTCCATGCCACTGACCAAGCGGACACCTGCCACGCTGAACTGGAGTTCCTGCTGGGCGAAGAGCCCGATGCCATGTGGGCGCCCCTGCCACCACTGAGCGAGGCTCTGATTCGGGCCCGACGGGCCCGTGGTTCCAGCCGGACCGCTGCCACATTAGCCAGTCGCGCGACGACCGCCTTCCCCAACCACTTGGGCCTCCGCATCCTGGAGCTGGAGACTCGGTTGACCGTGGAAGAACCGTCTGAAGTGCTGACAGCGCTTGAACAACGCCTCCCCGACGATCCTCTCGTGCGGAACCAGTTCCGCATCTGGCTCGCCGACCAGAGTCGACGACTTGGCCTTGCCGAGCGCGCGCTGGAGTTGCTGGGTCCCGCCCCGAGCCCGGAGCAACCCAACGAGCTGTTCGCCTGGCACGAGCAACGAGCGCGGGCCCTTGCCCACCTAGGCCGCAGTGCGGACCTTCAGATCAGCGTCGGCCACTGGCTCGAGTCCACCCCCCACCAGGCCGATGTTCGAGCCCTGTACGCCCTGTTGCTCGAAGAGCAGCGTCTGCAGCCAGCAACAAGCGACGTGGCCAGCCTGCTCCTAGCGTCAGCGGATGAGAGTGAGCGAATCCAAGACCCCTGGACTCGGGAGGCCGTCTACCGCCGGGTCATCATGGGGCTCGCATCATCGGGGCGTCCGGAGCAGGCGCTCCGTTGGTACGACCGCGCCCGAAAAGAGTTTGCTCTCGATGGTATGCAGCGCAGCGAGCTCGAGCGCGCGGCGGCCAGCTCCCTCGCTGACCTTGATTCGAAAGACGCGCCGCTCATCTCTGTGCGTTTTGTCGTGGTCCCAGCCGTTGTGGGAACAACCCTTTCCCTCTCGCCAGGGCCCCAGGAGGCGGTAGACGACTCCTGGTCATCCCATGAGGTCCCTCCTGACGGAGTCCTGGCGTTGGACCGCAGGCCGGGCAGCGTCCCACAGCGATGGGTCCTGAGAGACAAGAGCGGCGTACTGTTGGGGTCCGGCGCCGCCTGGGTTCGACCCGGGGCAGAGGTGGAGATCCTCCCGAAGCCGACAGAGAACCGAGACCTCTCCGCTTCTCTGGCACCAAGGGCCGCGGCCGATGGACAGGCCAAGCTGTTCGTCATCATTCCTGACTGCGGCGACTGGCGGTTGATTCAGTACCTGCGGATGCGAGGCGACTTGCCCGCACTGAATCACTTCCTAGAGACCGGCTACCGAGCCGTACTGGACAGCAACCCACCGTTCACCGGTGCCGCTCTGCGCTCCCTGGTGCATCCCGGCGGCCAGGTGGGCAGCACCGTCCTGGGCGTACTCCACGAACTAGGTGCAGAACTGGAAGGCCTGGCGTCGGTGCCCATCAACCCCTTAGATGGGCTGCGGTGGATCCTGCCTCAAAACGATGACCTCTTCGGGATACTCGGGCGCGGTCCGCTCCGCGCCGCCAACTTGCTCTATGCCCATGGAAACCTTGCGGCGGGCCACCACGCCCAGACAGTGGGACCCGACGGAGCAGAGGGCAAGCTCCCTGTCGCTCGCTCATCAAGGCCCCTGTCCATCGCCGAAGCTGCTGTGTATCCAGAGCTCGCCCAGTTGCCCCATGCAACTCGCGAGCACGTGGAGCGGCTCGCAGCGGAAATGGACTCGGCCATCCAGATCGCTCAATCCAACGCGGCGGACGTAGTGCTTCTTCGGCTTGAGTCTCTGGACCTACTCACACACAGCCGCTATGGCCGCATCGCTAGTCACTCTCAGGACAACGGCGGCGGCGCGTTGTTCGCCGCTTATCGCTACATGGACTCTCGCCTTGGGGAGCTGCACGAGGTTCTCGACGAGGACGACACCCTCGTCGTGGTGTCCGACCACGGTATAGAGACCGCCATGAAGCACTCCCGAGAGGCTTTCTTTGTGGCCACTGGACCAGGGCTACCTGCAGGGCGTGCCCCGGGCTCACCGCACTTCCGTGGCCTGGCGCAAGTGATCGCCACGCTGGCCGGAGTGGACACCGCCTGGCCTGAGACCGGAATCCTCAACGAGCTGCCCTCAGCCACGATGCGTTAACCACGCAGGACCTCCACTCAGTCTCTCATCAGATCACAAAGAGCGAGACCGGAATCCACTCGGCTCACGATGGCCCGACAGGAGCCCTCGACAATCCGAAGCCCGAACGTTCGTAAGGATTCGTGGTCGATGGGGTGGGGGCCCTTGATGAAATAGAGAGGGCCCTCCTCACGGGTCACAACTGCGCGCATCAACTCATTGAGGCGAGTCTCGTCGTCCGGAAAGCTCAGGTTGCTCTGAATGCGCACGAAGCGGAGCTCGGCGGGGAACGAGGGGACAAGGTACGACGTCGCATCATCACCCGCCAGGACGACAACCCCAGCCCCACGCACAGGGGGCACCTCAACCTGAAAGAGATCCTCCTCCCACGGCAAGCGCTCCACCTCAGGGACTCGCACAAACACAACAATCAAGAGCAACAACGACAGCTGCATGAGCGGTGTCCACACCCGAGAGGTGCCGAGCCGAGCCACGAGAACAACAATCACGGTGGGTGCCAGCAATTCCAAGGCGGCCAGGTATCGATAGACACAAAAGCCCCACTGCCAGGCCACGTACGACAACACAGTGAAGCACAACACGAAGGCGAGCGGTCGCCGGTCTTCGCTAGCGGCCACCTCAAGCGAGCCCGTGCGCCGCCGCCAAAGCCACAGCGCCACGGCCACACCGACCAACACATAGAGCAAGCCGAAACGAAGGTCCCGGTAGGCAAAGGTCCACGCGACCTCTCCGCCGCTTGCGAACTTCAGCGGGAACAAAATGGACTCGACGACACCCTCGGGGTGAAACCGCCGCTCCGAGAAGTCCACCGGCAGGGCGTAGGGCGAGCGAAAGAACTGGTTGGCAAATGGAAAGACAGGGTTCTCGTAGCTGCGCACCAGATGTACGGACCAAGGACCGAACGAAGCCAAGAGCCCAGCGAACACACCGAAGCACCAACGCAGCGCGGACTGAAACCGGCCGCGAGGACCGTCCAGCCCCACGAGGACAAGGGCAGCCAGCCCGCCTGCCACGTACACCCCGACCGTGAGCTTCAGCCCCCACCCGATACCCATGGCCAGCCCCGAGAGAACGAAGGCCGGTCCAGCCCTTCTGAGAAGGCAGAGCAGGGCTGCCAGTACGAACAGGCTCGTCGTCGTGTCGCCCCGGCTCCCTCCCAGATCCGCTACGAAGATGGGACCCCAACAGCCGACCACGCCGCAGAGGAACCAAAGGACCGGGGGTCGAGGGAAGCCTCCACGTGGCCCACCTGAGGGCAGGAGCTTGGACGCCAACAACACCACCAGGGAAAAGTTCAAGCCATGCACGGCTCCGAGCAGCATGGAGCCAGCCTTGGGGCCGAATTGTTCGACGGCCAAATAGAAAGGGAGGTCGAGCGCAGGGTTGAAATAGCTCTGTAGCTGCGCAACTAGAATGTCTTGCTCCAGCCTCCCATTCAGAAGCGCGTGCGGGTTGTACCAGTGGTAGTTCTTCAGATCGAAGCCACCGTCTTGCCCCAGCAACAGTGTCCCCAGCGCCCCACCCACGGCCCCGAGAAGCACAGCAAGACCGACCAGGCGCAGCTGAACGCTGCTCATCTCCGACGCCCCTTCGCCCCTTGGTTCTCGACCAACCACCTGTTGCTCCCTGCCAAGAAGGATACGTGACTGCATTCCAGCTTCGACTGGCTGTCCCTTGGTCCTCTCGCCGTCCCTCTGATCTATACTCCCGCGGCCTCGAATGAGGCCCCCTTTCAGCCCGGAGAGAATGGCTCTCTAGACGGACAACTCAGCTACCAAACAGGCCAGCTCAGGAGACAGCACGATGGAGGTTCAAGGCATGGACGTGCAACCCGCAACCGACCGCAGAACGATGAGCGGAGTCGAGCACATCGATCTCGTGGAGCGCTACGCGGCGCACAACTACCACCCGCTACCCGTCGTGGTCTCCTCCGCGCGGGGGGTCTGGGTTGAGGATGCCGATGGGCGGCGCTTCATGGACATGCTCGCGGCCTATTCAGCAGTGAACTTCGGCCACGGGAACGAAGAGATACTCGACGTTGCCCGGGAGCAGCTGTCCCGAGTCACCCTGACCTCTCGGGCGTTTCACAACGACCAACTGGGGCCCTTCTGCAAGGCGCTCGCCGAGCTGTGCGGTATGGAAGCGGTGCTTCCCATGAACACAGGCGCCGAGGCCGTCGAGACGGCCATCAAGACCGCGCGCAAGTGGGGCTACAAGAAGAAGGGAGTCGCTGAAGGCAAGGCCAAGATCATCTGCTGCGATGGGAATTTCCACGGCCGCACCACAACGATCGTGAGCTTCAGCACAGACCCCCAGTGCCGCGACGGCTTCGGCCCGTTTACTCCCGGCTTCGAGATCGTCGAATACGGCAACATCGAGGCCCTGGCCGCTGCCATCGACGACGACACCGTCGCCTTCCTTGCAGAGCCCATCCAGGGGGAGGCCGGCATCATTGTTCCGCCCGAGGGTTACCTGCAGCAGGTCCGCGACCTCTGCACCGAGCGGGGAATCTTGTTCATCGCTGACGAGATCCAGTCGGGACTCGGGCGCTGCGGCACCACGTTCTGCGTTGACCTCGAAGGGGTTCGACCCGATATCTTCATCCTGGGCAAGGCTCTGGGAGCCGGCATCGTCCCCTTGTCCGCGGTGGTCTCCTCCCGCGAGATCCTGTCGGTCTTTACACCCGGAGATCACGGCAGCACCTTCGGGGGGAACCCGCTGGCGGCCGCTGTTGGGCGCAAGGTCGTAGACGTGCTAGCCGCAGGTACCTATCAGGCTCGAGCCAAGGAACTTGGGGACTACCTATTCCAGAAGCTCGGCACGCTGGAGACCGACGCCATCAAGGAAATCCGTGGTCGTGGTCTCTGGGTTGGCATCGAGATGGAGAAGGAAGCCGGGACGGCCAGCCAATACTGCAAGAAGCTGCTCAAGAGGGGCTTGCTGTGCAAGGACACCCACGAGCAGGTGATCCGCCTTGCCCCCCCACTTGTCATCACGCGCGAAGAGATCGACTGGGCGTTCGAGCGACTCGAAGAGGTCCTCACCCAGCCGCTGAACTAGGCACTGCGCCTAACGAGGAGTCCCCATGCCTTCGTCTCTCACCGGCCGGAACTTCATCTCGGTCCTCGACTTCAGTGCGGACGAAATCCACGCCGTTCTCGCGGCAGCCCAGGCGGTCAAGGCTGACCCTGCAGCATTCGGAGAGACCCCTCTCGAGCGCAAGACGCTCGCGATGATCTTCCAGAAACCGTCGCTCCGTACGCGGGTGTCGTTCGAGGCGGGCATGACCCAGATGGGTGGGCACGCCATTTACCTCGGGCCCACAGACATCAGCCTGGGCAAGCGCGAGACCACCGAAGACATTGCGCTGGTCTTGTCTCGGTACGTCGACGTCATCATGGCCCGGGTCTTCGGACACCACCTGGTCGAAGAGCTGGCGGCGAGCGCGACGGTCCCGGTCATTAATGCACTCAGCGATTTCGAACACCCGTGCCAGATCCTCGCCGATCTGCAGACCGTCCAGGAGCGCAAGGGGCAGCTCGCCGGACTTCAGGCCTGCTACATCGGCGATGGCAACAACGTGGCCCACTCGCTGATGTACGGGGCAGCGCGCGTAGGCATGCACATGCGCATCATCACACCGGAAGGCTACGAGCCCGACTCCGAGGTGCTGAAGATAGCGAGCGAGGTGGGCAGCCAGACCGGTGCGAACATCGAAGCTGTTCATTCCCTGGAGGCCACCGAGGGAGCCGACGTCCTCTACACGGACGTCTGGGCCTCCATGGGTCAGGAGAAAGAGGCGGAAGCGCGAAAAGCGATCTTCGCCGACTACCGCATCGACGCCACCACGATGGAGCGCGCTGATGACGACGCAGTGATCCTGCACTGCCTGCCAGCACACTATGGAGACGAGATCGACTACGCGACCTCACGCACGCCCAACTCGGCGCTCTTCGACCAGGCAGAGAACCGGCTCCACGCCCAGAAAGCCCTAGTGCTGCTCGTCTCCGGCTGTAGTCGCTAGGCTGGAGCCGCCGAGCCTCTACGCCGTTACTGGCTGGGAGCGGCCCGAGAGTGTGTCGCCGTGATCGTTCGCCGCACACCCAAACCGGTAGCGGTCCCCACCTCGCCTCCCGGCCAGCGGACGAACAACCGATCCACCGATTCTGCCGAGCCCAAGCCAAAGTGGAGGCGTGACGGTCCCTGCCCGGTGGCTCGCAAGCCGTAGAGTTCTCGAACCTGTGTACGACCACCGGCCTCTACCTCTACCCAGACGCCGAGTCCCTCGGTGTTCTCCGCCGGACCGATGAAGTCAATCTCGACCCAAGACTCGGCTCCACAGCGATTCATGTAGAGGTTGGGCGTGTGTCCCGGCCCGGCTGTCGCCACATCGACCCACCCATTCCCATCGAAATCAGCGGTAACCAGAGAGTAGTTGGGCTCCAAGTTGGCGAAGTTCATCTCCACAGTGACATCATCGAAAACCGTGACATCTGGGTTGTTGTTCTCCAAGTCTGGGCCGCCCTTCCACACCAGGTCGGCGAGCTCACTGATGCCCATGCCCCTGGCCACACTGTCCGGTGCGCTGGCCTGCAGCGCCTCAACCCAACCATCGTTGTCGAGATCCACAAAATCGAGGGACCAACCCACCGTGCTGGGGAAGATCTCAGCGGGCATGTCCTGCGGGTACAGACCCAACGCCACGTTCTGCTGCACATAGAGTCCATCCGCACCACTGACTAGGCAGATGGGCGGGCCCACATCCGTGATGCAGTAGTCGATGAGCAAGTCGCCATTGAGGTCCACCCCATCAATGCCCATCGCCAACATGTCCAGGTCGGCGTAGACAGACTGCCCGTCCTCCACCAACACCGGGGTACCACCAGCGTCGGCCCCCTCGTTCCGCCAGAAAGCCGATGGCAAGCCGATGTTGGGCCAGTCATTGCCAACAAACAGGTCCGCATCGCCATCCCCATCCCGATCGGAGAACAGCGCAACCTGGCTCGATACATTGCCCGCCGCGCCACCGGAATTAAGCTGCATCATGGGCGAGAAATAACCGTCCTCATTCTCGTAGATGTGAGTCGGGAAGCCTCCCCCAGTGGATGAATCCCAGCCTCCCGTGATGTAGGCCAGATCGAGGTCTCCGTCCCCATCCACATCGCCCAGGGCAATCGTTGGATTGACTCCATCCCAGCCCATGTCCACCGAAATCTGCTGCGCAGCCCCATACGATAAGACGCCATCGCTGAGCCACACATTGAGTACCGCCTGCTCGCTGGCCTGCCACGGGGCTACGAGGTCCACCAAGCCATCTCCATTGAGATCTTGGGCTGCCAGAAACCCCGAATATCCCTCTGACGAGATGGGCTGCGGTCCCTCAATCAACGAAAAATGGCCGGTGCCATCGTTGATGTAGAGAACACGGGGCCCCTGGGCCAGATCAATATCCCCATCACCATCCAGATCTTGGGCGGCCAGCGGCCCCCCCTGAGCCGCATCCGCGGCCCCATCCCCTCCCTCGGCCGCAGCGATATTCTGTCGCACCATCTCCGTCAGCCCACGCGCAGCCCCCTCTTCGGAAAGCCTGTCAAGGCCCGAGAACGGCTCAGCACAAGGTACTTCGGCGCCCTCACTGAAGCTGGACGCGCCCGCGGAGGGGACGTCCTCATCGCCTGCTCCCTGACACGTCGGAGCCCCTGCGCAATCGGGGTCCATACAATCAAACAAGGTGTCCAAGTCATTGTCAGCGGCGTCGTCGCACTCTCCCCCGTACTGGCCTTCCCAGCGCTCCCCAACACAAGCCGCCAGGACACAGCAGACCACAAGCAATGCCCGCAGTGCGGCCTCACGCCAGCCCGAAGACATGGTGGGCTCAGTCACCACAACCTAGGGCGATCCCCGAGCAGGTCCCCTCGGGGACACAGGGACTCTCCGACCGAGTCAGCGTCACGTCGCCGGCCGCCACGTCGGTAAAGATCTGCTCAAATCCATCAGGCCAACGCACAAGCACCCACTCGGCCGTCGTATCTGCGCCGAGACCAAAGTGCAGCGGAAGCGCGTGCGACGAGAGAAAGGAGCTGCCAGAGGTCAGGACACGTCCTGTCTGCTGACCAGCCGCCCGAACGAAGACGGCGGCGCCGACCGCCCGCGCGTTCGGCGGCTCCTGTCGGAGCGTGATGCTCAGATGCTGGAAGCCCTTGGTGTAGCTGTCGTTGCGAAGCAAGAAGGAGTTCGAGCTGACCTCGGGCAGAGGCGGACCAGCCCGACCGTTTCTCGGCTCTCCTCCGTCACTGAGCATCGGATCGTGATCGACCCCCACCAGGAAGTCGAGATCACCATCCCCATCCAAGTCTCCGTGCGCCAGACCGTAGGAGTTGTGGTCCGCGGTAAACAAGTCGTGGGGCCCCGGCGCAATGTAGGTCAAGCTGGGTAGCTGACCGCTTCGGTGTCCCTCCGCATAAGCCAGGACGCCAGGCTCGATGGTGTTGTCGCTCACGTTCGTGTCATAGGCCGCAACCCACAAGACGTCCTGATCGCCGTCGAGATCCGTGTCATGGATCGATACGCCATAGCCGCTGACAGGAGCCGAGACGTCCTGCCCGACCCCCACCAGTGACTGGTAGATCTCGGTGAACTGACCGTCGGGCCCGAAGTTCAGCACCGTATCGGGGAAGCCAAAGTTGGTGCCATACACATCCACACAGCCATCGCCATTGAGGTCGCCGGCATCGAGCCCCATGGGGCTACCAAAGTTCAGAGAGACCGAGTCACTCAGATCCACGAAGCTTCCAGCCCCCTCGTTGAGACAGATTGTGGATGGCCTACGATCATTGGCCTCGACGAGATCGGTATCCCCATCGCCATCCAGATCGAGAGCCAAGACCTCCCAACTCTCACTATCCAAGGGGCCCGCACAATCCCAGTCATCGGTTGCGTCTTCGAACACCCCCGAGCCCGTATTCCTGAACAGCTTGCCCGGGCTACCAGCAAAACCTGGGTTCTCGTACCAATCACTGTTGCTGTTGATCCCACCTAAAACGATGAGATCCAGATCGCGATCGCCATCGAGGTCCCCAAAGGCTGCTCCCTCCCAGTAGCCCTGAACGCTAAGCCCACTGGACTGTGTTCCCACCAACAAACGCCCCTTGCCATTGTTTAGGAACAAGGTGGGCGTGAGACGGGACTGGATCCCGGGCCCATCATCCAGCAATCGAACCCGACGCACGAGAAACAGGTCGAGATCTCCGTCGTCATCGATGTCTACCCAGATCACACCGTGCGCCTGACGTACATTGTCCCCCGCCGCTACCGTGTCCACGCCCCAGTCCGCGGTCACGTCTTCGAACGACCAGTCGCCCAAGTTGCGCAATAGGAAGAGCCCTTCCTTGGCAGCCAGGGTCACATCGGGAAGACCATCTTCGTCAAAGTCCACCAGCGCAACCCCATACGTGCGCATGGGGTCAAGACCAAGGGGCTCGACCAGCGGCGTCAGACGAATCTCACCCTCGTCCACCTGGACGAGATCCCCATCGTCGTCGTCCCCCACCGCCTCGACACAGTTGGGAGCACCCGCACAATCAGAGTCATTGCAGTCGAAGAAGCTGTCGCCGTCGTTGTCTGCTCCATCATTACACTCGCCTGCATAGCGCCCCTCCCAGTTCCAGTCCTCGCAGGCCGCAACCAAGGCCAAAGGTGCCACCATTGAGGTGACCACCCACGACAGACCCCAGGATCGAAGACGAGAGGACATGCAAGCAGTCTAACCGCGTGTTCAGCGCCCGCGAGGCGTTCCCGGTGCCCGACACACGCAACAATGACGCATGGCTCAGTCGGACTCGTCGCTGCCCTGTGGCGCTGAGTCGCTAAAAGTCAGTGATGCGCTGTTGATGCAATAGCGCTGCCCCGTGGGCTCGGGGCCATCGGGGAACCGGTGCCCGAGGTGCCCACCACAGTTGGAGCAGAGGACCTCGATGCGCACCATCCCAAAGCTGCGATCGTCTGCCTCGTCGATACCAGCCGGGTCGGCTGGAGCATAGAAGCTGGGCCACCCACAACCCGAGTCATACTTGCTCTGCGACGAGAACAGCGCCTGTCCACAGCCCGCACAGGCGTAGTCGCCTGAGCCCTTGTGGTCCCAGTACTTCCCGGTAAAGGCACGCTCGGTCCCCTTCTCGCGAAGCACATGGTACTGCTCCTCATCCAGTTCCTCTCTCCACTCGCCTTCGCTCTTCTGAACCCGGTAACTTCGGTCGGCCATGGGTGCTCTCCACTGTGCAGCGGGGCATCAACCCCGAAACGACAAGGTTAGCAACGAACGCAAGCTAGGATGCTGCTGACCATGCTCAGGCACTCACCGACCCTGTGGATTTCACCTTCCTGGCAAGCGGAGCATCCCCGAGCAACCCCAAACCCACGCCTCTGGGTCGCACTAGCCTCAGTCGTCCTCGCCAGCGCCAGCCCCTGCGAAGCGCTCGCTGTCTTCCAGGCACCAACCTGTCCCCCTCCCCACGCTCTACCGCAGTGGGAGGATGCGCCCCATGAACACCACTTCAGCTCACCGAGAGGCGGGGAGAAAGCAGAACGAGATGCTTTCGGGGCCTTCCCGGGCCAGTTCGCCTCGGAGAACTTCATCATCAAGTGGGGCGACCAGCTGGCTCTCGACCCAGTGGATGCCAGCGTCGTCGCTGCAGCGCTCGAGGTGTCCTGGGTGGAGTTCATCGACGTGCTGGGCTTCCCCGCTCCCCAGGGCTCAGAGGACTGGTTATTCAACGTGTACATCGGGAACTCGGGAGGCAACGCACCGCCCATTGGTGACTTTGCCGGCTACTTCACCACCGACCCGTCAGGGGTCGGGATGATCGTCCTCGCACCGGATGCCGCTGTGGATGTAGACATCCGAAGTCAGGTAGCTGCACACGAGTTTTTTCACGCTGTTCAGTATGAAACGGGGGCCTACCTAGCGGCCCCGCTGGCGGCATCTTGGTATCGGGAAGCCACAGCGGACTGGGCTGCCCTCGAGGCCTTTCCCGACGATCGGATCGTCCCCCGACACCTGGTGGGCTATGCCTACACGCCCCACTTGGGTATCGACTACCTCGCCCCCGAAGATGACGAGACCATCCTCCGCTATCGACACTACGGCGCGTTCATCCTGCCCCTGTTCGTGAGCGAGCACATCGCCGACCCCAGCCTCGTCGCCCAGTCGTTCCTCGGGGCGGGTCCCTCCGACTCGCCACTGGAGGTACTGGACGCTCTACTGAGGGAAGCCGACAGCGACCTGGCCAGTGCGTTCGGAGCCTTCGCCGCACACAACGCCACCTGGGACTACGAACTCGGACGGGATTTTGAGGACGCCATCGAGGAGTACGGCGCGCTCGTCCCCGGCGCCGATCAACGCTTTGCGGTCCAAATGGAGGGCACCGGCACCGACGGATGGGTCGATCCTCCTGTCTCGCTTCGCCCCTGGCCCAACGGCTACAACGTCATACGACTCCGGCGACCCGCGCAGGGTCTGCTCCACGTCGGCTTCGAGGCCCTCCAGGAGGACGGTGTCCAGTGGTGGGCCACTCTGGTGCGGGACTACCTCGACCATGCTGAGTACGTACCCATCACCCAGGGAACCGGTGGGTCGCCGGCCGAGATCAGCCTGATGGTGGCCGAAGAGAGCGCCTTTTACCTGGCCATCTCGGCCACATCCCAGGTGCAGGCACCGGACCTGGGCTTGCCCTATCGCTTCCGGCTCGAAGTAGCGACAGATCCCGAGCCCGACCCACTGAGTTGTGGGTGCACCGCATCGCTGACCAGGTCCAGCACCGGCAAGGATCAACACCGAGTGGAGCACAATTCTCGGACCGCAATAGCCGCTCTCGTGGTCGTACTCATCGGTGCATTGCGGCGGCGTTCTTATCCACGCTAGGGCATTGGATAGACCGCCACTCCCAACCGGCCCGACGAGTTGGCACGGTCCCTGCTCTAAGGGTGGGTCACCGAACCCACCGGAGACCCCATGCCCCACTACAACTCAGCGCGCGCCCCCTTCCTCCTCGCCCTTGCGAGCACTCTCACCCTGACACTGTCTGCCTGTGAGCCAGCGCTCACGACGCCACCGGGACAAGTCACACACGCAATCCAACTTCGCCAGGCTCTGGAGCTGGACGATCTGGAGGCCGTTGGAGTCACCGTCGATGCCGAGACCGGCCAGGTCTTTGTGCTAGAGGCCTGGAAGGGCATCTATGAACTACTTCCCGACGGCACCGCTACGCTCGTGGCTGCAGCAGACGCGCTGCCCACACCCGATGTCCCGCAGCAGTCCGAGTTCACTGATATCGCCGTGCTCGACGAAGGTGTCTTCGCCCTGACCGCCGCGGCAGATGGCTACCTCCTGGATCTCAACGAAGACACACTCCAGCAGCACTTCTGCTACGAGCCTGGTTGGGAGGAGGAGCCTCTCTACCAGGTCACTCACTCTCTCGACTACGACCCCACCACCGACATCTTGTACGCCCAGCCCCAGACGTTCTCCGATGCGGATGGCTCGCTCGTCTCCGCTCAGGTGGGTCAGTGGGATGCCCAGGATGGCTTCGACCTAGCCTGGCATGCCCTCCAGGACGCGAACTTCGTTGCTGGTGGACTGGCTGCGGACGGAGAGGGCAGCCTAATCCTGGGACGCGGCTCTGAACTGCACCGATTCTCCTTGGTGGATGCCAGCTTCGAGCCTCTCGGAGACCTCAGCAGCTACGGGATCACCGACATCCAGGGCCTCGCTTGGGATCGGACAGAGCGTGAGCTGCTCGTCATCGACGAAGCCTCCGACCAACTCTTCCGCATCGATCTCGAGAACTGAGCGTCAGCCAAGGCCACCGCCACCGCGACGGGTCCTGGGGAACGATCTTCCATCTCCCCTGGACCCGTTGACTGTGGCAAGGTCTCGCGGTGCACCCAAGCATCCCGAGGCTCGCCCACCACAAGCGCACCGGTTGGCTAGTTCTAGGCCTGGCCGTGATCGTTGGGGGCTGCCCGGCTCCCGAGGCCTCGGGGCTCTGCGGAATCGGCGGCCAGCCGGGGCTCTTGGACGGCAGCGCGGGCAACCCCTACCCATCCATGCACCTGATGGAAACAGACTCCAATCAACCCACAGGCTGCACCCTGGCCATCCCTGAGGGATTTGTGCCGGTGGGAGATGGCGACCCAATGGATCGGGTGCGACTGAACCGGCGAGACGGCTTCTCGCAGGCCAACACCCTGTGGCTCTCTCCCGGCGTGGCCCTGGACGAGAGTTCCCTCCCACCCCTGTCGAACCCCGAGCTGTCGCTCGACCCCTCATCATCGGTCCAACTATGGGATCTGGAGAGCGGGGAGCCCATCCCGGTGTTCGCAGAACTGGACGCGTGGGAGCCCCAGAACGACGTCGATAGGGTGCTCTTGATCCGTCCGCTGAGAGCCATGGGCTTTCACAAGCGCGTCGCCGCCGTCCTCACAGACAGTCTGCTCCAAATGGACGGTACGCCATTCCCAGCCCCCGAGGCCTTCGCTGCCATGCGTGACGGTCGCCGCGCTCAAGAGCTGGATGCAAGCGTCGAGGGCCACTATCGGGACTTGCTGGACCGGCTCGAGAGCATCGGCGTAGAGCGCTCGAGAGTCGTGTTTGCTTGGGACTTCCTCACCGGCTCAGAGGAGAATGTCCTCGCACCGTTTCACCGGGTCGTGGACACCGTCCGCGCTGAGGTACCACTAGACCCCAGCCATGACATGGAGCCCAGCTACTCGCTCATCGCCGATGCCGATGACGGCGACCTGATCCCCGAAGGGCTGTGGCGTGAGGTCAGGGGCTCCGTCCAGGTGACGCACTTTCCCTGGGCAGAAGACGAAGAGGCCACTGACCCCGACGAACACGATCGCGGCATGTTCCGCTTCGACGAGGACGACCTGCCCACTCCGAGGGGACTGGACGAAGCGTACTTCGTGTTGACGGTCCCGGAGTCCGTCCGAGCCTCTGAAGCGGGATCTGTGCCGGTGCTGGTGTTCGGGCACGGCCTCTTCAGCGCGCCACAAAACTACATCGCAAGCCACAGCGACGAATCGGGAACCGTCGATCTCTGCAATCGGCTACAGGCCATCTGTGTTGGGGGCGAGTGGCGAGGCCTCACAGAGCGCGACGTCGCTGACTCGGTGCGGGTCGCCACCAACCTCGGTCGATTTCCTTTGCTGACCGACAAGCTGATCCAGGGCGTCGCCAATCAGTTGGCTCTCGGGCGGCTATTCGAGACCGCATTCATCAACGAACCGTTCCTGGCTGCCGAGAGCGGGGAGTCGCTGGTCGACCCAGCCCGCACCTACTACTTCGGAATCTCCCTCGGCGGTATCGCAGGCACCGTCCTTCTCGCCAACTCCGAGGTCATCGACAATGCCGTATTCCATGTACCCGGAGGGGTCTGGTCGATGATGCTCGACCGGTCGTCCAACTGGGAACCACTGGAGGGCTTTGCCGTCGAGACACTCCCAGACCCCGTCGGTCGCCAACTGCTCTACTCCGTGACTCAGTTAATGTGGGACCCGGTCGACCCCATCAATCACCTAGCGGGGCTCGAGGGACGCAATGGCCTCTGGCAAGTCTCGGTCGGCGATGAGCAGGTCCGAAACTTCGCGTCGGAGATCGTGGCGCGCAGCCTGGGCCTGCCCTTGGTGGCGCCCGAGGTGCACCCAGTGTTCGGGCTGGAGACCGCCCAGGCCCCTCTTGGGCCAGCGGCCTCCGCCTACTTCCAGTTCGATCCTCAAAAAGGTCTACCGCCCGACATCAACCGACCTGCCGACATCAGCGGTGCCCACGATGGCATCCGTAGAACCGACGAGGTAAAGGCTCAGATAGAAGCCTTTTTCGAGGCAGGTGTGGAGGGCACGGTCATCCATCCCTGCGACGGGCCCTGCCTCCTGGGAGACTGAGAGACGACCAGAAGCCAAACAAGATCTTCATTGCAGCACCAACCGTGTTCTGAGAACCTTCGCCCTAGTCGGCACGACAGCTTCCCGGCTGCTGGCCACAGACGCCATTTCACTGGAGCCATTGGCTCGCGGCACCGAGTCCCCAGACAGTGCCCCCCTTGGAGCGCGCCATGCGATCTCGAGTCCCCTGGATTCTCTCGTCCTTCCTCGCCGCTGGTCTCGCACTGAGCCTGTGGAGCCAGGGGGCGCGCATCGCTCAACTAGAGGGCCAGTTGGTGGGCGCAGGGGCTGTGGAGGCTGGCTCTGTCCAGGCACAAGCCCAGGTGTGGGGCGGCGAAGACCAGCCCAACGAGAATGGGAGCCCGCTCGTAGTTCGTCTTCAGCGGGTCGAGGAAGAGGTCCAGAGCCTTCGCAAGAAGGTCGAGAGGCGCCGAGCAAATAAACTACGGGGGGCTGCCAGCGCACTGGTTTCAGGTAGCCCTCGGCACCACGGCATCGCCGACATCGACTCCCACAACGTCATCGATGCCCTCGATTCGGACGACCCCGACATTCGCCAACGACTGGGCTCACTCGTACGCGACGAGATGGAAGAGCAACGAGAGCAACGCCGTGAAGAACGACGAGAGAAGCGGCGGCAGCGGATGGAGGCCATGCTCGAAGAGCTTGCCGAGCAACACCAGTTCACAGACTCCCAGTACCAAGGGCTATCGGACTTGATCTCTGAGGAGCGGGACGAAATCTCTGAACTGTTTCGAGCAGCACGGGAGGACCACTCCTTTGGCCAAGCGAGAGAGCGGGCCCAAGAGATTCGTGAAGAAACGGAAGCTGAGGCCCAGAACATCTTGAACGAAGAGCAGTACGCAGCATGGTCGGCGAAGCGCGAAGAAGAGTTGGCCCGTTACTACGGCCGTCGGCGGCGCTAAGGACCGCCCTCCAGCCGATCGAGCCCCGCTCTGGCAACCACGTTGGCGGGGTCGAGCTGAAGACACCTTTCCCAGGCTCGAGCCGCTCGTCTCGGTGTTCCCGCTCGATAAGCAGCGCTACCCAAGTTGCAGATCGGCTTAGGGTCGAACGGGGCGAGAGCAGCGGCCTCGGACAGGCGCTCTGCGGCCTCAGGGAATCTCTGTAGATCAAAGAGGATAGTGCCGAGCGTATTGAGGCCTAGCGCATAGTTCGGGTGGGCTGCGACCAGAAGCCTCACCACTTGGAGCGCTTCATCACCCTTACCGGCTCGATGAAGCAAGAGCGCCAGGTTGTTGGAAGCCTTTCGCCGTGCCGGCTCCACAGAGAGCGATGCTCGCAAGTCGCGCTCGGCGGGGCCATAAGTCCCAAGCGTCATGCGCACGGCACCCCGAGCTTCATAGAGGCGGGCCGAGTCAGGGTGTAGCTGTAGCGCAGCACCCAGGACCTCCTCCGCCTCCTCTGCTTGACCTCTTGCAGCGAGGACACCCGCCAGGGCGGCGTGGCCACGCTCGAGCGCCGGCTGCTTGTCCACAACGTCGGCCCACAGCCGCAGCGAGTCGCGCCAGACCACCGCGCGAGACCACGTCGTAGAGCCCAACGCCATGACCACCACCGCAGCGATAACGGCAGACGTGCGCCGCACCTTGGGCGCTTGCAGATCAACGGACGGGAACAGCGCGCCCAAAGCCAGGGCCAGACCCGCCAGAGGTAGAAACAAGTAACGATCGGCCTGCAAATTCTGCAGTGGCACGAGCTGAGAGGTGGGCATCAATGCCGCCAGGAACCACAAGAGCCCAAGCCCGACCATCGGTCGCCAACGGAGCGCCGCCAGCGCCACCGCCAAGAGCCCAAGCGGCGTCGCTAGACCAGCAAGCGAGAACCCGGAGGGCTCCATGTACAGAGCAGACAGCCTCATAGGCCAAGCCACTGTCCCTATGTAGTGCAACCAGACCTGTCCCTGCACCGCGAGCCCCTCCAGGAACCCACCACCACGGCGCTCGGCAAGAAAACCCATCTCCTGGCCCAGCGGCATGGCCGTCGCCAGCACCAGCCCCGCCACCACGACCAAGCCGAGGAATGGAAAGACTGAACGGCGATCGAGACCCATGCGCAGGTGGATGCACCAGAGAAGTAATGCGAGCGCGGGAAAGGAGATTGCTGTCCCTTTGGACCAACATCCCAGCAACATGCAGCCCAGGGCGATGATCAGACCGCGCCCTCGACCCTTCCAGCGCACCCAGGCGAGAAGACCACCGAAGACGAACACCCCAGAGAGGCATTCTTTGCGTCCAACCAACCACGCCACGGACTCCACGTGCACCGGATGAACACAGAAAAACGCTGTAGCGAGCCAGGCGCGCGGGCCTCGCCCCAACAGCGCGGACATCAACTCGAGCAACAAGGCGCACGCCACCAAGAAGAGAGCCACGTTGTGCGCGTGGTGGAGCCTGTACTGGTGTGACCAGAGCTTCAGGTCCAGCCACACGGACAGATCCCGGACGGGCAGATACTCCGCGCCGAGGGCCAACCGCGTACCAAAGTCCATCCCCCAGAGGATGTCGGGAATGGCCGCAAGCCCATCTTGGGAGAGGACTGGGTTGTCTACCACCATCCACGGCGTGTCGAAGTCGACATAGCCATCATGAATCGTCTGGGACCAGACCAGAAGCCCGAGAAATGCAAGGAGCAGGTGACTGCGTGCCACGCTGCTGGTGAGTGACGGCCTCAAGGCGCTACAAGCTGGCCGTTCGCGCTTGCCTGGAACTGGATCTCACCGTCGGGCGTCGGCATCCAGTCATTGCCTCCCCAAACCAACTCCAGCCCACCCTGGGACACTGTGCCATCCAACAAGTAGTCGTTGGCTTCGTTGGGGGCCCAAGAGTAGGTCTGGCGTACGTTAGGACCGTGCTTACCGTCTTCGTCCTTCCAGCCGTACATGTTGCCCACATCCACAAACCGAGCGCCTAGCTGGAATGAGACGACAGGCACCCCACTATCCCCCTGAGAGCCGGCGCTCCACTCGCAGGAGCCCTCGCCGGTCAACAAGCCCTCCGCGTCCACGACGTAGGACATTGTGCCGTTGCAGAGATCGATACCAGCACTGCCCTCGACGCCCTGCACCACCACCAGACCTTCGTACTGACCCATGTGGATAGAGTCCCCCGGAAAGGGGTCCTCGGGATCGGGGGTCGAGTCGTCGTCGTCATCGGCCGGAGCCGAATCATCGTCGTCATCAGCGACGTCATCATCTCCGTCCCCCGCTTCAGTGTCGTCGCCGGAACCCTCGTCATCTGCGCTGTCCCCGCTCGCCTCGCAACCAACAAAGGCGAAGCACAACACGACCAGAACCAAACGGACAAAACGCCTCAGCGAAGCAGAGTCAGTGGGGAGCCCAAGGCGACAGATTCGATAGCTTTCTTGATCCACGACAGACTCGATTCTACCAGTCTGCGATCCGACAAAAGAATGGTGAATTCCCAGGGCAGGACAACAGATCTTCAGTTGGGGTATGGTCGCCCACAATGTTGCCCCATTTGGGGGCGGGTTCCGACGAACCCAAGGGGAGATTGAATTTCAATGAGACTTCGACTGCTTTCCACCGCTCTTGTGTTGCTGACCCTGGGGGGCCTGCTCGCCTCATGTGACATCTCGTATCATCAGTACGTGGGTCGGGTGTACGACGGAGCCTCAGGCGACCGCATCGACGGTTACACCATCTTTGCCGAGTTCTGGAAGACCTCCATCGAGGGAACCGTCGACGAAGAGACTGGGCGCTACACCCTGGGCAAGGTGCCCGAAGACACCGACTTCACCATCATGATCGACAAGAACGGCTACCGAAGCTTCATGGCGCACACTGCCATGTTCCAAGGTGGCGACTGTGACGATTGCCCGGACGAGACCAAGACCTACTACTACGACGCCTACCTCTACCCAGAGGGGCTCCCATCTCCGGCTGTAACCTTCGACATCACTCTGCGACAGACGGACGCCGAGGCAGCTGGCCTCATTCGCCTCGTCCCCGCCGCCGGAGGTGGCACCCCCAGCCTGTATGGTGCGCAGCCAGTGGGTGTGGATGATGGCGACAACGGTCGGCAGATCTGGGTCAACGACGAAGACCTCCAGTTCCGCGCGGTCACCAAGGCCTTTGCTGGTGGCATCGTAACCTTCGAAGAAGGCGAACTGGTCTACGGTGTCAACTACGACGTGATTGTCTTCGACGTCGATGGCTACGACGACTTCACGACCAGCTATCGGGCGGGCGAAGGACACCAAGCCTGGCAGCTAGACCCGGCAGCATCCGACCCACTGGCGCTGACTTTCCATAGCAATGAGTTGGGTCTCTGGGATGAGGATGGGACTCTGGTCATGATCTTCAATCAGCCCATCGAGTTCCTGGCCGAAGACCGCGAGGAGTACTACGAAGAGCAACTGGATGACGGGCTGTCCATCGACAGCCCCGACGTGGATGGCGACCCGGACGAGGATTGGCCAGACGATGGTGATTGCGCTCCAGGAACCGACCCGTGCGGTGACGGCGACTCCAACGTGTTGAATGGAGATGACCCGGACGAGGACGACGAGGACGACCGCCAGGAGAATGGCACCGACATGGACATCGACGGCAATCGCCTCGAGCTCCAGTGGGACGGGGAGTTGTCCGACTCCGACTCCGGCGACCCCATCAACTCGGTCACGTATTGCAACCTGGGCGACATCGAATTGCATGCAACGCGGGGGCCCGCCAGCAACAACCTGACGCTCGCCGACGCGCTCGGTGCCGACGCGCCCGGTGGTTGCATCACTGTGGATATGCTCCCCTAGTGATCAGGGCTTGGCTGCCCCCTGGGGGTAGCCGAGCGACAGTGCTGTAGTCTTCACAAGTCCGGCCACCCAGCCTGCCTCCCAGAGGAGCAGGCTGGGTGGAACGGACTTTGTCTTTTTCCCGCACCGCATCAGGAGCCCATCCCGTGCTCGACGACCGCAGTTGGGTTGCTAGAGCCGGCCCTGTGCCCCTTCAGCTAGGGCTCGCCACCTTCGGCATTCTTGCCCTCGAGCTGGCCCTGATCCGATGGGTATCGGGGCAAGTCCGAGTCTTTGCTTACTTCAACAACCTCGTTCTCATCGGGGCCTTCCTGGGCATGGGCATGGGCGTGGCCATCGGGCGTAGGAGGCCGGGGCTGGTCCACCTCACTCTCCCGGGCCTCTTTGTGCTGGCAACCGTCTTTGCGGCCGCCGAGCCGCTGGGAATCATGCACCTGCAGTTCCCTGACCCCACCATTCACCTGTGGGGGGGCGAGGGCCAGGGGACGGACCTGGGACTGCTTGTCCGCAACCTCACCATCTTCCTTGGGCTGTTTGTAGGCCTCGTAACCGTCTTCATTTTCGCCGGTGGCGCAGTAGGGCACCTATTTCCGCAATTGCCCGCGCTTCGAGCCTATGGCTGGGATCTGGGCGGCTCCCTGCTCGGCATCCTCGCCTTCACAGCGGTGACCTTCTTGCGAGGTTCTCCACCCGTGTGGATTGCACTGGGAGGCCTCCCCTTCCTCTGGCTGTCCCGTCGGCCCCTCAGCCTTGTCGCACTGGTAGGCGCTGTAGGGCTGGCCGGGTGGTCCGTCGACGGAGCTGCCTTCTCGCCCTACAACCGCATCGATCTGGTTCAGGAAGACACGAGCATTCAGCTCTCAGTCAATCGAGACTTTCACCAATACATGCACGACCTCTCGGACGATCGCATGGACCTTGCCAAGGCCGAGGGGGCCGAAAGCGAACACCTGATCCGATACCGAGCCGCCTACGACCTCCCATTTTCGATCAACGACCAACGCGAGCGGGTCCTGATTGTCGGCGCGGGTACGGGTAACGATGCACAAGCGGCGCTCCGGCAGGGCTACCAAGAAGTCCTGTCGGTGGACATCGATCCCGCCATCATTGCGCTGGGGCAGGCACTCCACCCCGAGCAACCCTACAGTGACCCACGCGTCCAGCCCATCGTCCAAGATGCCCGAGCCTTCTTCGAACACTACGAAGGCCCTCCATTGGACGCCGTGGTCTACGGCTTGCTCGTCTCCCACGCCATGTTCACGTCACTCTCATCGCTCCGCCTGGACAACTACGTCTACACCGAAGAGGGAATTCGAACTGCCTGGGAGCATGTGGGGCCCGGCGGCCACCTGAGCTTGAGCTTCAGCGTGTTCGGGGGGCGGTGGCTGGCCGACCGCATGTACTGGACGATTGCCCGGGCAACCGACTCGGAGCCTACGGTCCTGTGCCACGGCATGCACTTCGGATGCACCTTCATCGTCCCTAGAGATGGTGCCTCCGTCCGATTCGAGCGAGTGGCCAACTTCGAGAGCATGGAGCCATCCCTGCCTGCAGCGGGCGTTCGCACAACCAGCGACGATTGGCCCTTCTTGTACATCAAGCCCGCACAGTTCCCCTGGGGCTACGTGCTCGTTCTCACTGCCATCCTTGTGCTCGCACTCGTGGGGACCCCCATGGCCTTTGGACGCCAGGTGCTCGGGAGTCGCTTCGATCCCGTGTTGTTCTTCATGGGAGCAGGCTTCTTGCTGCTGGAGACACGGGGAGTGACGAGCCTGTCGCTGCTCTTCGGCTCCACTTGGCTCGTCAACTCCGCGATCTTCGCTGGCATCCTGGTCCTTGTTCTACTGGCCAACCTGGCTGTCCTAGCGCGGGGACTCGTGCGACCCGAGCCGTGGGCCGCCCTGCTGCTGCTCTCTCTCGTGGGGCTCTGGTTCTGGGATCCCGCGAGCCTGGTGGGCCTGCCTCTAGGCATGAGGGGGATCCTAGGAGGCCTCACCCACGCGCTGCCCATCGGCTTCGCCGGCGTGATTGTGTCGATCCTCTTGGCGCGCTCCAGTGACCCCACCTACGCGCTGGGCTCCAACCTGCTAGGCGCCGTCCTGGGCGGCTGCCTGGAGTATCTGTCCATGGTCGTCGGCTTGCGTGCCCTGGTCTTGCTCGCACTCATGCTCTATCTGCTCGCTGCGTTGTCGTATATGCGTCGCCCCGCCGCCCCAAAGATCGACAGCCCCCTTGCGCCCACCGCCCCTTCGCCGTAAACCACACTCCCATCGTCCCCACAGGACGTGTTCTTGCGCAGCGCGACACGCCAGCGCATCCAACCGACTCAGGAGAGGCCCATGCCCAACCCCATCGACATCGTCCTTCTCCCTGGTGATGGCATCGGCGAGGAGGTCATGCGCGAAGGCCGCAAGGTGCTGGAGGCAGTCCTCGAAGCGGTCGGAGTCAGCGCAGCCCTAGAGGAGATCCCCTGCGGTGGGCAGTACTACTTGCAGCACGGCCAAGACTGGCCCGACCACGCCGGAGCAAGCTGCAAGCGAGCCGACATCATCTTGCTGGGCGCTGTGGGTTGGCCAGACCCAGAGGGTTCGGGGCCAGTGACCATGAGCAACGGCAAGATGGCTGGCTACTCGCCTGTCATCGGTAATCGACTGAGTCTTGAGCTCTTCGCCAACATCCGACCCGTCAAGCTCTTCCCAGGCGTGTTCCACAAGATCCATGGTGAGCACGTCCAGGTGTGGTCCCCTGAGAAGGTGGACATGGTGTTCGTGCGAGAAAACACCGAAGACCTGTACACCGGCATCGGTGGACGCGTAGCCAGCGGTGGCGCCGACAGAGTCGCCACCGACACGCGAGTGGTCACACGGGCGAACAGCGAGCGCGTCATCCGCCAAGCATTTGAGTTGTGCCGAAAGCGCGGCAAGGGGGCGCCGTCTGACGGAAAGCTGCGGGTCACTGCGCTCGTCAAGGACAACGTCTTGGAGGGGTGCCGCCTGTTCAGGGACATCTTCTTCGAGATCGCGGAGGACTACCCCGAGATCGAGGCCGAGACTGCAATCATCGACGCGTTCACGCAGTGGCTGATCCAGCGACCGGAGTGGTACGACGTGGTCGTAACCACGAACATGTTTGGAGACATCGTCACGGACCTCGCGTCTGTCCTCCAAGGAGGCATGGGCATGGCCGTCGGGTGCAACGTGGGCGACGGCCACGGCATGTTCGAGCCCATCCACGGTTCGGCACCGAAGCACGCCAACAAGAACCGGGCGAACCCCATGGCGATGATTCTGGCGGTCAAGGAGGGCCTGGCCTGGTATGCAGGCAACGAGGGCAACGAGCGACTAGCTCAAGCTGCCCAGATGATCGAGGACTCGGTGGTCGATCTCCTCCAAGACCGGACCACCTTGACCTACGACCTGGTCGGTGAAGAGCAAGCCTCCACCACGGAACAGGTGGGAGATGCCGTCGTCAGCCGGTTTGCCGCACGGTGGTCGGAGGCGGGACTCTAGCTGGACCTGACTTGGAACAACCAGACCGTCTATCGAGCACGGTCCAAGGCCCTCAAGTTGTCCCGGGCCGCACTGAGCGAGGGGTCTCGCTCCAAGGCCTGAAGATAGGAAGCTCTCGCATCGGACCGAGCGGTCTTCTCACGCAAGGGGCTCGTTCGTGGGCCAAAGCTTGCGCTGCAATGACAGCCACACTGCCCAAAGCAGAGATAGCGCTCCGAGGCCCGTTCGTTTCCAGCAAAGACTGCGGCGAGGGCTGAGTCTGCATCACCCGAGCGACGGTCGTGCGCCTGATCTCCATAGCGCTCTGCTGTGAGCAGCGTGACGTCGAAGTTCACGCCTGCCCACTCGTAAAGTTCGGGGAGATCCACAGCTCGCCCCGCCCTACTCTGTCGATGCCGGTCCAAGGCCTCTGCCGCTGCGGGGACGGCGAGCCCACCTTCCAGTTGCTCTGCAATACCCGAGGCCAGAAGATGGCCAATCAACAGGTTTCCGCGTGCGTTGTAGTGACAGTAGTCCAGAAAGAAGTAGTAGTCGGGAATGGTATCGGGCGAGTGTTGTGCCACCTGGCTCGCCAGATCGATGACTCCCGCTCCCAAGTCCGCTGCGTACGTCTTCAGTGAATCGTTCGTCGCAAGGTCGGCGCGGTAATAGTACGACTCGCGAAGGCAACGGCTCGCGGCGGCGCGCGCCCCCTCCACATCCCCCGCGTACCATCGAAGATCCACGGCGTGACACACGGTGGATGCCCCATCCGCGCTGCCGATCCAGTGCGGGTTGGCCAGCAGTGGCTTGATCTCCTCCACGGCCACCTCGGACCCATGGAGCAGCCGCACTGCCCAGGCGAGTAACAGCTCCTCATCTCCCTGCCACGCGGCACTAGACTCTTCGAGACTCAGGCGCAGCTTTCCCCGCAACAGGGTGACCACTTGCCTCAGGTGTTCCTCCGCTTCGTCCCGCTGCCCCGACTCAAGGAGAAAGTGACCCAGCAGTAACCGCGCAGGCAGTTCGTCCGGGTGCTCCATCAGGCGCCGCCGCATGGCCGCCTCGCCCTCATGGGGAGCTTCGTAGTAGTAGGCCCAATGTGCCGTTCGATACTCCTTGTTCCGAAACAACTGCATGCCGAAGAAGTGCCACTCGTGCTCGGGGTGTCTGTACCGATGGTTCACGGGAACAGTGGAGACGAGCAGACGAGCCCCCACCGAATGCGTCGTCTCCGCGATCGCCGCGAGAGTGAGGCCCAAGCGGTGCAAAGCGAATGACTCGATCGCCTCCGGCCACAGCGTCTTAGAAAGCGGCGGCATCAACTCACCGTTCTCATCGGAGCCGGACTCTTCGTCCTCTTGGGGCGCGGCGGAACTCTCTTCCGGAGTGCTCTCAAGTTGGCTGCGCTGTGCCAGCCGGGCCCGCCACAGACGACGCACGAGCGCAGAACGAGCCACCAACACACGGACCCAAGGGTGTAGATCCTGAAGCGGTCCCAAGAGGGCAAGGGGCGAGGTCAAGAGACTGACCTGTGCCGGATCGTCCCGTGCAGCGTGGACCGCTGCTGCAATGTCCAATCGCTCGTTGTTGCCCATGACAGTCACGACGAGGTCAGGCTGAATCTTCGGTGCAAGTCGGCCGAGAATGGCCGACAGCTGGGGGCTCCCGAGCCCGGTACGACCGAGGTTGTAGATGCGAACTCGCCGTTGAGACATGGCCTTGTCCAAGAGACGCTCTGCAATGCCAACCGCGGTCGCAGTCTCTGGCATGCCCCAGCCACCGATGGCGCTCCCGCCCAAGACGATAATTCGAAACTCCGACTCGGGCTTGGGCAGAACAATGGTCTGTCCGTTCAGATCCACCCACTCCGGCATGATCGTCAGGTGCTCTGCTCCGGGCGCTTCAGGATCGAAGCCTCCCAGATCAAACTCAACCCCATGCAGCGCGCTCAACTCCAGCGTCGATTCCAGGGGCGGGTGCCGAGGCATCTGCTGGAAGTAGAGAGAACTCGAGGGGTCTATGTCGGGAACGGGGAGGCTCCCTTCAGTGCGCACCGCCGACCACTCCAGCGCCAACAGACCGCAGACCAGCACGACCAGGCTGAAGACAAACGTGCGCGCCGCGCTCAAGCGACGCTGAGGTTGTACTTCTGCACTCACGGGTCGGGCGTCCACAATTTGTCCGCTCCACCGGACTGCTCGGGAGTCGCCGGACTCGTGGAGTCATCGTCGGCATCCGCGGAATCGTCGTCGTCCGACACGGAGTCATCGTCGGCATCCGCGGAATCGTCGTCGTCCGACACGGAGTCGTCGTCGTCCAAAGCGGAGTCATCGTCATCGCCGGAGGCCGAGTCGTCGTCGTCTCCGGGGGAATCGCCGTCATCCGTCAAGGCAGGAGCCGATGCAGATGCAGCATCAGAGGAGGTCTCCGCTCCGACGGACTCATCTCCAGTGCCCACCTCCGCTGACGAGTCAGCGCTGTCAGGGTCCGTCGCCGGGGTTCGCGCACTGGTCTCTCCCTCCGACGAAGCCGGCTCAGCCCCACCTTCGGGGGGGTCGTCAACGACAACAAACTCCACTCGTCGATTCGCGGCACGCCCCTCTTTGCTCTCGTTACTCTCACGGGGACGGCTAAAGCCATAGCCGGCACTGTCTAGCCGGCTGGGAAGCGAGGTGACATCCTGCGCCTGGTCTAAGAGGTACAAACGTACGGCAGCAGCGCGCTCTTCCGATAGCTTCTGGTTGAACTCAGCCTGCCCCACTGAGTCCGTGTGCCCTTCGACTCTCACCCGGACATCCGGCTGACTTCGGAGAATCCGTAGGACCTCATCCAGCACTGTCGAGCTGGCCGGCAGCAAGCGAGCAGATCCTGACCGGAAACGGATGCGCTGCTTGATGACGATTCGTTCTCTCGTGAACTCGGCCACCGCTTCGTCTTCCGGACAACCATCCTCGTCCTGATTCCCATCCCGGTCCTCGGCCTCTTCCGGACAGAGGTCGTCGGCATCCGCGACCCCATCCTGGTCATTATCGAGCTCGGGACATCCATCATCATCCAGCCAGCCATCCAAGTCTTCTGCGACGTTCGGACAGACATCCTCCGTATCTAGGAGGCCATCACCATCGTTGTCATCATCTGGACAACCGTCCTCATCCTCAAACTCATCTCGGTCTTCTGGGTCGTCAGGACACGCATCCTCTTCATCCGCGATTTCGTCGCCGTCGTTGTCCGGATCAGGACAACCATCGTCATCTTGGAACTCATCGAAGTCCTCGGGGTCCTTCCTGCACTGGTCCGCCTTGCCCGCAAGGCCATCGCCATCCAGATCCCGTGGCGGCTGCTTCGTCCATCGGGCACCCACAAAAAACCGCCAGGTGGGTGTAGGGACTCCAGTGCCCAGACCGATGCCCACTCCCCCGAACGCGCCAAAGCCCAGAGGGAATTGGTAGCCACCACCGGTCACGACCTCGCCATAGAACTCGTCCTGCTCCTCGAATGGGCTCTCTGCCCGAACCGCGCTGGTGAAAGCGAGTCCAGCCTCCCATTTGGCCTTTTCCGGCCTCACCACAGCGCCGAGTCGAAGCGTCGCCTTGTGATGGTCCACAATGTTCAGCAGCTCCGTTCGTCTCTGCAATCGAAGACCAAAGGCACCCGAGAGAACGACAGGACCCACACGACGGCCGACGAGAAGCCGCGGCTCGGCAGCCACCGAACCCGTGCCCATGTACGCAGCTGCTCGACCGGTGGGCAGGCTGACCGGAAGGGAGAATGCCAGCGAGACCGGTGGCTTGACCGAACCGATTGCCTCATCAGCATCCAGTATCCGCACCTTGGGCCGGACGATCAGATCGCCAAGACCTGCCGACGCAACTTCTCCTAGGCGAAAGCCTGGAAGCAGCGCCTCCTGGTGCACCACAATCGGCACAACGACCCCAACCTCAACCCAACGAAACAGTCCAATAGCCGCACCAATATCAAGGGCCTGCCTGTTGGATACGAGCTCTCGTATCACTTCGTTGGTGTCTGGGTCGAGAATCGAAAGGGGGGATTCCAGGTGGTGAAAGTAGAAGCCTGCATGCACATCCAGGTGCCCAAGTAGAGAGCCCGACTCCACAGACAACACACCCTTTCCCGCTGGATCCAAGTGGAAGGGGTTCACGTCTATGGAGGTGTTTCGCGCCTGTGGGTGCTCCTGTGCTTGCGCGCTACCCCCAAGAACCACCCACAAGGACACAAGCAGTGCCAACCACTGAATCACTTGCGCCCATCCGTCCCTCGAGATGGCTCAGCAATCCCACAACGCCGGCGACTCCGGAGACCGTGCAGTGCTACCAGCCACAGCAAAACAACCCCAGACCAACCCATAGGCTTCACGGCGACACTGCACCCACTGGCGGCGCAACCTGGTCCACCACTGACACGACCTGCGAGCCAACCCGGCTGATCATCGACCGGGTCCAGCGGGTCCGTTCCATACTCCGCAACCTCGAGGTCATCGGACAGGCCCCCATCATCGGAGTCCAAGTCGCGGAAGTCTGCGACACCATCCCCGTCTGTATCTACTGGGGGTGTCCGGAGGTCATAGTCACCCGCCTCATCCAGGTCAGTGATGCTGTCCCCGTCGGAGTCCAGGTCTAGGGCATCAAAGACGCCGTCAGCATCGGCATCTGGCGGAGGCAGATCCACGGTCCAATTGGAACCCAACACCTCATCGCCGTCCGAAATCATGTCGTCATCGGTGTCCGGATCGAACGGGTCCGTACCCACCGCCCACTCCTGGCCATTGAGAAGACCATCACCATCGGGGTCAGCAATCCAGTCATCCCGGCCATCCAGTGGATCGGTTCCATCGGTCAACACCTCGCCGCCATCATCGACACCTCCGAAATCAGTGTCCGCGACTCGCGGATCGGTCTCGGCGTCGAGCAGCCCCCACAGCCCATCGAGGTCCACGTCCTCCTGACCATCGAACAACCCGTCGTCATCGGTATCGGGATCCAGGGGGTTGCATTCGCTGGGAGCAATCGCTCCGTCCTTGTTGGCGTCCTCGATGCCGTCGGGCAACAGGTCTCCATCGCTGTCCGGTGCCATGGGGTTCGTGGTCGTCGACGGATCAGCATCGGCGACCAGCCCAACCTCGAGACCGTCCTCCAAGCCATCCGAGTCCGTGTCGGCGCTTCGTGGGTTGGTTCCCAACTCCAGCACCTCCTGTCCGTCTCGTAGCCCGTCGCCATCGGTGTCTGACGAGAATGGATTGGACAGGTCATCGGCCGATTCGCTCCATTCATCCGCACCCACAAGCTCCCAAACACCATCCCCGTTGGAGTCCTCGACTCCATCGCGAAGCCCATCGGAGTCCGTATCCGTGTTGGTCGGGTCCATCTCTTCGCCCGCCGCCCACAGACCATCGAGGTTCACATCTTCGGCTCCATCGGGGACACCATCGCCATCGGAATCAGCAGCGTTGGGATCGCTAGACAACCCGGTACCGTAGACACTCCACACCTCCGTGCCGTCCAACAAGAGGTCGTCGTCCGTGTCTGCATCGCAAGGACTAGTCCGAGCTACGGCAGGCTGACCGTCGAGACCATCGGGCAGGCTGTATTCTTCCAGTGCCGTGAGCCCATCCCCATCTAGCTGCAGATCCCAGGAAGCGTCCTGAGGGTTCAGTGGATCGAGCGTTCCCAAAGAGTTGGGAGCACAATTCGCAGGGTCTGAGTAGTAATGCTCCCACCCATCATCCATGCCATCATCGTCTGTATCCGGATCCGTCGGGTCCGTCTCGCCAGCATCCACGGTCCCATTGCCATTGGCATCCTCTGTAAAGCCTGACCACACCGGGCCATCAGACAAGCCGTCTCCGTCCGAATCAATCGACAGCGGGTTCGTCGCGGAAGTGGGGTCCAGGTCAGCAACAAAGACGTTCATTGCTGTCGCGTCGGGGTCACTGGTGGAGAGCTGTGGGCTCGCCAATCCCAGCTCCACACCGTCGGTCAAGCCGTCGCCATCGCTGTCCAACTCCAAGGGGCTTGGGCCCCCCTCGGGGCCCGGGGCGCTGGGATACAGAGAACTCTCGAGCACCCCTCCCTCGTTGCCATCCAACAGGCCATCATCATCCGTATCGGCATCCGTCGGATCCGTCTGATAGCGGTCGGTGAGCGGCAAGCGTTCCTCTGCGTCGCTCAACCCATCGCCATCGGTGTCCACGTCGGCCGGATCCGTCTCCCCCACATCAACGACACCATTCCCGTCGATGTCTTCGTTCCGATCGGAGAGACCATCGCCGTCAGAGTCGACAGCGGCATCGCTGCTGTCGGAGGGGTCGGTCCCGTCGGTGAACTCCACGGGATCGTAGATACCGTCTCCGTCGGTGTCAGCGAGACATGGGTCCGTCAGGGGGGACAACTCCTCATCACCATCAAGGAGCCCGTCATGATCTGAGTCGGGCCATCGGAGATCGAGGCAAGGGTACTCGCCGGACTCAATCAGACTTCGCTCGACTCCATCCTCCAACAAGTCTCCATCCGTATCCGGGTTGTAAGGGTCCGTCCCGTACTGAAGAATCTCCAGGCCATCATTCAGCCCGTCATTGTCGGTGTCCGGGTCGGTTGGGTCGGTCTCGTCGCCGGCGGAGGCTTGGTACGAATCATCTCCGTTCACGTCGAAATCAAAGAACGCGTCACCGTTGGCGTTCTCGACGCCATCCTCCAGGCCATCGCCATCCGAGTCCGGGTTCTGATCACTGGTACCAAGAGCGTTTTCCACAAAGAGCGAGAGGCCATCACCATCGGCATCCAGCCGGTCATCGGAGCTATCCAGTGGGTTGGTGCCATGAACAAGCACCTCAGTGCCGTCGTCAACACCCCCAAAGTCAGTGTCCGTGTTGAGCGGATCCGTGCCCTGGATGGACTCGCTGTGATCCGAGAGGCCATCCCCATCGGTGTCGCTGGCGTTGGGATCGGTGCCCGCCAACACTTCGTCGAGATCGGAAATGAAATCCTGATCCGTATCGATGGTGGTGGGATCGGTGCCGTGCAGTTCTTCATCAGCGTTGGCTAGACCATCCAAATCGGGATCGCCATCTGCCACCTGTGCAAGCGTCCCGAAGTACAGCAGCTCCCAGTCGTCATCGAGGCCATCACCATCACCATCTTCGCCAAAGACCAGCCCCGGCAGAAACAAGCCTGCTAGGAACAACAACCTGGCCAGACGCAGCGGCATCGGAGCTCCATTCAAGAACGGCCTAGAGAGCATACCCCGGGCCCAACCCGGCCCCTAAGCAGTCACCAGGACGCGAACGCCAGGACCCGCCGGGACCACTGGCAAGACCCACGACTCACACTGGTGATGGCCGGCATGATCCACACGGGGACATCGGTGCCCGAAAAGAGCCTTCGCTAGCCTGGTAGAGTGACATTCCACGGGAGGACCGTAAGGCATGGCACTGCACACCATTACTTCCCAAGCCCTTCGACTCCTGGTCCTTCTGTGCCTACTCGTGGCGGCTCCCGCCTGTGATGGTGAGAGAAGAGACGACGACACGGGCGACGACGACACCACAGGCGACGACGACACGGGCGACGACGACACCACGGGCGACGACGACACGGGCGACGACGACACCACAGGCGACGACGA
>PBPL01000136.1 GCA_002724675.1 Deltaproteobacteria bacterium
GACGACTGCGTTCCGTCCAGCTTGTGCATCACGTAGCTGTTGGCCGAGTCTCCGGGCTCTACACGGTCCATACCGGCGCTCTGGTTCGAAGCAACGTCCACCCACACGCTGTAGAGCGTCGCCGAATCGCCATCAAAGGCAAATCCGGTGGAGTGGGACGCGCCACTATGGCAACCGCAGTTGCTGGAAATCACGCCGTAGACGTCCGTAAAGGTCCAGGCATTGGGGTCGGGGGTGTCGTCGTCATCATCGCCATCGCCAGAAGAGTCATCGTCATCGCCAGAAGAGTCATCGTCGTCGCCGGTGTCATCGTCGCCTGCGGTGTCATCGTCGCCTGCAGTGTCGTCGTCGCCTGCGGTGTCGTCATCATCACCTGCGTCATCATCATCGCCACTCGTGACCGTGGCCGATGCACCGTTGGTGATCCACTCCCGAATGTTCGTCATCTGCTCATCGGTTAGACAGCCGCCGCCTGTGCAGCCGAAGGGCATCCGGGCTCCGCTGCCCGACACGTCACTGTGGGTCCCTTCGAGCTTGTGGACCAAGTAGCTGTTGTCTGGGTCCCCGGCGGTCACGCGGTTCATGCTGCTGAGCTCCTGAGAGGGAACGTCGACCAGGCTGGCGTAGGCCGTGTCGATGTCCATCATGCTCAAGCCAGCCTCGCCCTCCTCGCTCAGGTGGCAACTGCAGTTGGCCTCGATGACGGCGTAGACGTAGCCCCAGTCCGCACCCGCAGGAACGTTGGGCTCCTCGGGATCACACCCCATCCCCAAGATGAGGAAGACACTGACGCTGAACAGGTTGATCGCGGACGAAACAGAAAGACGCATGCTCGGTCTCCAGAGACTCAGAGAATCAACTCGCCGCCATCAGCCCCTCTGCCGATCGTCCGACAAGAGCACAAGGATACCCCGTGCTTCCCGAATTCCTACACCACGACCACCGCATTGTCGATAACAGTAGGCATCCCCGAACGTTCGGAGGACCCCCTTTCCATCGTTTTTCCACAAACTCCCGGCCAGACCATCAGCGGCAACGCGGTGGTCTTGGCCGTGGGCTAGGTTAGGCTGAGAGATTGAGAGGACCCCTCCTAAGTGACGCGCCGCGAACTGCAAGTACTCCTCTTCCTACTCGCGGGCATGCCGGGCGTCCTCGGAGCCCAAGAGCCCCCCCCAGAAGACCTATCCCAGGCCCTGGCTGTCGAAGCTCATCAGGTGCTGATGGACCACTGCGCCCAGGCCGCTGGAGAGGCCACCACGAAGGCGGCCGAATCCGTGGTGCTAGTGAGCGATGTATGGGCTCGGGTCAGCGCGCAGCTAGAAGCCAGCCAAGAGCCCTATCTGCTGTATTGGCGCGGCGTGCTCGCGCAGTGTCTAGACCAAGAAGACCGCGCTCTCCAAGATCTGGTCGCCTTCTCCGAAGCGCCAGCTGACAGCAACCTATTCATGGAGCTCGTTCGAGATGCTCGCAGGCGGACCCGAAGACTCCGAGCTGCTCAACGGAGTGCCGACGGCAAGCAGGTTCCAGCCGCTCTGGGCCTGGGCCTAGGCCTGAGCCTCGGCGGTGGCTCCGCCCTAGCCTTGGGTCTGGCCGGATGGCAGTGGACCGAGGCTGTCCAGCGCCGCGACCAGCTGACGCAACAGGTGCACTCCGGAACCGAAATCGACGATGTTCGCAGCCAAATGGAGACTCATGAAGAGACCAGCCGAGCCTTGATCGTACTCGGGACTACTCTGGGGACAGCCTCAGCGGTGATGTTCATCGTCACCGCTGCATCCCAACAGGGTCCGCCAAAGAGCCGGACAGCTGTGCTGCGAGCAGTCCCCATGGTTTCCCCTGCGGGCGTCGGTGTGATGTGGTCGGGCAGATGGTGAACAAGACCATTTGAAGATTATTTCTTGACCCCATCGATTTCGTGCACAGATTGAGGGGGAAGAGGTGGACTTGGTGTCCTCTCGACAATGGCAAACCGACGGTGACGTCGGGACGCAAAGCCACGGGTCTCCAGGAGACAGCCGGGCTACCGAAGGAGGTTGTCTTGAACCGTCCTGAACGCTCTCTTCTTCCCCTCACCCTTCTGGTTTCGTCAGTCAGTCCCCTGGGGGGCGGCTGCAACCTTGAGGTGGCGCCGACCGACGTCTTCTGTGCTGTGGATAGTCACTGTGAAGAGGGATACGTCTGCGGTGACTCCTATCGCTGCGAGCCAGGCGCCCGGGAGGACGAGCCCAACACTGCTTCGCCAAACAGCAACGTGGGTCAGGATGACTACACCTTGTGGATGTACGACGCCGAAGGCGACGGCTGGGGAGGCTCCTGCTTCGATGTCTTCAACCAGAACAGTGATCACATCATGGGCTGCATCGGTGTGGAGCAGGGCTACGAGCAGTCGATCGTGATTGCTGGAGTCACCTGTGTCGAGCTCCGCTTCGACCCATCCGAGCCAGCATCCGACGACCGAATCAGCTGGGTTCTGACCACGAGCAGCGAGACCGTTGTGGCTCTCGGCGAGGACCCTGAGCCCTCGCAGAGCTACGGAAACTGTCCTTCGCCCAACACACCAGAGACGAGCGGAGACGACGACACCGCAGGCGACGACGACAACGATGGCGACGACGACAACGATGGCGACGACGACAACGATGGCGACGACGACAACGATGGAGATGACCACAGTGGTGGCGATGACGACTCAAGTCCACCGGACGAGTGCGTTGACGCGGATGGTGACGGCCACCAGGACGTGCACTGTGGCGGCAGCGACTGTGACGACTCGAACTCCCTCAACTTCCCCGGAAACACTGAGACCTGCGACGGCTCCGACAACAACTGCGATGGCCTCATCGATGACTCAACAGCCATCGATGTGCAGACCTGGTACATCGACCTCGACAACGACGGCTACGGCAATCAGCAACTCGTGACCTTCGCGTGTGATGCGCCGATCGGACAGGTCGCCAACGCCGATGACTGCAATGACTTCGACGCAACCATCCATCCGGGCGCTCCCGAGGAGGTTGGGCCCGTGGACCGCAACTGCGACGGCAGCGTGGACGACGACGTGGACCACGATGGGCTGAGCGAGAGTTCCGAACTGGGCCTAGGAACCGACCCCCTGAATGCAGACTCAGACGACGATGGGGTCAACGATGGGGACGAAATCGACAGAGGCACCGACCCCACCAACCCCGACTCCGACGACGATGGACTCCAAGACGGCCACGAGAGCGACTTGGGGACGGATCCCACAGACCCCGACTCCGACGGGGACGGCCTACAAGACGGCCAAGAGCACAGCCTGCAGACGGACCCCCTCAACACCGACTCCGACGACGACGGGCTCACTGACAGCGAAGAGGTCGACATGGGCACCAATCCCATGAGTAGCGACTCCGACGACGACGAGCTGCACGACAACGAGGAGGTGGGTCTGGGCACCGACCCCATGAGCAACGACACGGACGGGGACGGGCTGACGGACAGCAACGAGGTCAGCATAGGCACCGATCCCACCAGCAACGACTCGGACGGAGACGGGCTGGCCGACGGAGACGAGATCGACTACGAGACGGACCCTCTGAACCCGGACCAAGACGAGGATGGGATTCAGGATGGCGAAGAGATCCTGATGGGCACCGATCCCTGGAACGCCGACACCGACGACGACGGACTGGAGGACGGCGCCGAGTTGGATCTAGGCACCGATCCTTTGCTCTACGACTCGGACGGAGACGGGCTAGGGGACGGAGTGGAGCTGGATCTGGGCACCGACCCTGTGGCCCACGACTCGGACCATAGCGATCCGGACGGCGACGGCGATGACGATGACCACGGCGACGGCGACGGCGATGGCGACGGCGACAGCGATGGCGACGGCGACAGCGATGGCGACGACGACGACCTGAGCAGCCTGGACTCGTGCACCAGCATCTGGCCTGGAAGCATCAACATCACGACCAGCGCAATGATGGCTGGTTTCTGTGCCTCGTACGACTGCGTTGAAGACCAGCTCTCGCTCTCGACCCACGAGTTCGATGCGACGGACAACCTCTCGTGCCTCGTCGCCGTCGGCGGCAGCCTTCAGATCAGCAGCTCCAACGCGAGTGAGATAAGCCTGCCTAACCTGCAGCAGGTCGGGCACAACATCCAATCTTGGGGAGTGAGTCGAATCTCGCTCCCACGGCTCGAGTCCGCCTCCAACATTCAGATTGAGATGCAGGACTTCTGGTTTCCAGACCTCAGCGACGACGACGGGAACGGTACCGCGACACAAAGGCTGGTCGACCTTCCGTCCTTGCAGACGGTCAGCCACGATTTCCACCTTCAATCGGACAGCTGGGGCGTCACCTCGGCCACAGTCAATCTGGGCGCGCTAGAGAGTGTCGGCGGGGCATTGCGACTCGAAGGCTCGGCCATGACAGAGATCACACTCGGATCCCTGCTTGAGGTTGGGCGAGAGTTCAGCATTCAGAGCAACCATCAGGTGCAGTCAATCACCCTGGAGCGCCTCGTAAGCGTCGGAGGCCAGTTCTCAATCAATAGCAACTCCAACTTGCACAGCCTATTCGCTCCAGAGTTGCAATCGACAGGTGGGCTCCAGATCGCCCACAACGATCTATCGCTCGGCTGGACCTTGGAAGCTCTGATGCTCGTGGAGGGCGACCTGAAAATCGAAAACAATCGAAACCTCATCGGGGCCTACGCGCTCGACTCCGGTGCCGTCATCGAGGGGGAACTCCGCATCATGAGCAACCCCCAACTCGCCGACTTGAGTGGTCTACACGAAATCGGCTCCATTGAGGGCGCCATCACCATCGCGGAGAACTGCAGCCTCGACCCAAGCAGCGCCCTCGACCTGCGGGACGACATCGGGCTCGACAATGTGGGGGGCGGGATCCTGATTTACAGCAACGGTGGCCCCTGCGACTAGAACGACGCCGATGCGCTGATGCCTACGTGACAGACCGCCGCGAAGGCCGCATGGATGCCGCCTCACTGCTCATAGTCCGCCAGGCCAGCGCCGAAGACCATCCACGGCTCCGTTCCATGCGGAGGAGGGTCTAGCCAGCCCACGGGAGCAAGGCCCAAGGTGTGAATCGCCCGATCCAAACGCTCCGCGCTGGTGTCCCCGCTGAACTCCACATCGGTAGCCACCGCCCACCGCACGCACTGGCCTTCACGCAGTGCAAGAGCGCCGTTGTGAATCTCCCTTACGTCACCGCTGTCGGATGCTCCCTTCCAGATCCGCTCGCCACCGGGCAGAGCGACGTAGCACCCCGAGGGCTCGAGCACCGCGTCCAGGGAGCCTCGACGACCTGCGTCAGCAAGAGCCCTCCACCGATCGGGAAAGCCCTCAAACCCGGCCACATAGCGATGGCTCAGGCCCTGGGCAGCGGCGAGAGCGAGACTGAAGACCAACACCATCAGTAGGGAGGCCACACTCCAGGCCCAGCCAGCACCCCCCAAGAACGACCAGCGGGCGCCGAGGCGACTACCGAAGCGACCCGAAGACTGGTTGGAAGCCATCGCAACCGCGAGCACGGGGAGCCCCAGCACTGTTGCCGGCAGAAAGTGTCGAGCACCCACATCGATGAGAGACAGGGGCTGCAGCACAGCCGCCACGAAGGCCACCAGCCAGGCCAAGGTTGCTCTCCGGGGCTGCGCGGGCCTCCATCGCCACAGGACGAACAGGGCCGACAGCACCAAGACTGGCCACTGAAACCAGGGTCCCCCCAGCGGAATCGAAGCGAGATTCTCCCCGACGATGGAGGCATCTAGAGTGAACGAATCCACCGGAAGGCGAGCCTTCTTGGTTGCCAGTAAGAATCCCTCCACACCGACCACGACGAGGGCAACGCCCCACCGAACTCCAGAGACCTCCGCCAGCGCTCGACGCCACCCCGACAAGCCCGGCACGAGGAGCGCGAACAGGACAAAGGGGGCCATCTCCATGCGTGACCCCATGGCCAGGGCAGCCCAAACAAGGGCAGTGACCGGACGACTGCTCAACGAAAACAGCACCGACAAGGCGCCCATCGCGAGCCCCGGCACCACAAAGAAACCCGTCGCAGACCAACCGAACAAGGGTACGGCCAGGAGAGCGCAGAAGGCAGCCAGGAGCGCCGAGTGTCGGCCGCTAAGCCCAGCATCTCCAGCCGAAGGGCCGACCAACATGCCGCCCCTGGCCCAGCAATTGGCTGCCTCCCCCACACACAAAATCACAACGACCACTGCGAGCCGATTGAGAGCCAACCAGAGTTGCTGCATGGCGATTCCGGGAGACAAGGCACCCAGTGCCCACGCAATCCCAGCCGGCACCGGCATGCTCCCGTACGATCCGAGATCTTCGGCCGGTGGGCGCTCGCCCAGCAAGAGGAGGCCATAAGTGCCCTCATGACCTGCGAAGTGGTACCAAGCTTGGGGCAGAGCGAGGGCCGACCCCGCAGCTCCCACCACCCCCAGGAGCAGCACGGGCCAGGAACCGGGGAGCTTGCGCAGCTGGTCACGAAACGGCTTGTAGGTCGTCGTCAGAACCGCCAAGAGCAACACCACCTGAACCCAGAGGCCCCAGGTGGAAGCAAACGTCGACGACTCAGTGATTTGCGTGCTCTCCAACGTGCGGCCCTGGATAGGTTGATCTCCATAGAGAATACCTCTCGCTGCACCGGGACCCTCGCGAGCCCACGGGCCGATGCCCAGGACGGCTGCGAGGGTCGGTTGCGGCAGCGCCTTCGGTTCGGCTATGACCCTGCTCTATGACTCACCTCCGCATCAGAACCATGCGCACCCTCCAGATCAGCCTGGCGCTCTCGCTGTGCCTGTTGTTGGCGAGCATCACAGCCGCCTGCTCGAAGAACAGTGGCGGGACGTCAGACGCGACCGAAGCCGCGACGGGCACCTCCGCGACCACCGACACGATCGCGCCCAGCGAGCTCACCGGCAAGGTGGTCGTCCTGTGCAGCCGCGACGAGAAGTTCATGACCGACCTGTGGTCGCTGGTGCGCAAACGGCATCCGGGCTTAGACGTGGTCGTCTCCTATGGCAAGGACGCTGGGTTCCTGGACCGACTGCGGGTCGAGCGAGACTCACCCCGGGTTGACCTGTTCTTGTCC
>PBPL01000137.1 GCA_002724675.1 Deltaproteobacteria bacterium
AACGGCTCCCAGTTCTTCCTCACCGAGGTGGCGACCCCGTGGCTCGACAGCAAGCACTCCGTCTTTGGTGAGGTGGTCGATGGGATGGATGTGCTCAAGGCCATCGCTCGTGTTCCGACCAACCCCGTGAACAATCGGCCCCACAAGGACGTGACTCTCGACAAGGTGTCCGTCTACCGGGGTGACTCGCCGCCCCAGTAGTCACGACGACTGACCAGCTTCGGTGGTACGTGCCCCCTTGGCCTCCCGCCTGGGTCTCCCTCAAACTGTGGGCTTGAGGCTTCTTCTCTGCTGCAGCCTCTTCTTGACGTTAGCCCTGGGATCTTCGTGTAGCACTGTCCCTGCTACGCGATCTCTGGAGGGTCAAATCCTGCGCCACCCAAAGGCACGGTTCCAAGTCGTGTTACCTCCTGGGTGGCAATCAGAACAGTCACGCCAGGGCTTCTCTCTAGTACGCCAGGAGCCGCTCGGCGGTGGCTACCCGACACTCAACCTCCGCCGGCTTGGTCCTGGTGAGTTGGAGCACATTCGCTTTGATGGCCGGAGCCACAAGGCACCATCGGGCAACGTTGTGTACCGATACCAGGGCTGGCGAAACAGTCGGGGGAGTGGCTATCGGATGAACGCCATCATCACCACACCCCGAGGGATGATCTTTGCCGACGCATCCATCTGGGACCCAAGGCCTACCCTCGATCGCGGAATCTTCGAAGACGTCTTCTGGCCTCTCATCAACTCCATGGAGATTGATGAACCAGGCCCGGCCGAGCCCCCCCCAGCACGCTGAGGGTCACCGAGAGGCCGTTACGGGGTCGCAGCCGGAGGGGTCGCCGGAGCGGCCACCTCGGCGCTGTCGTCGTCACCTGCGCTGTCGTCGTCGCCTGAGCTGTCGTCATCGTCGCCCGTAGCTGGCGGCACCCAGAGGACCGGACGGGGCACCTCCAAGGGCTTCCGCACCGGAGCAGCTTCCCACTCCTCGGCGCCCACATCGAAGGCTTGCTCCCACACATGACCATTGCCCAACTGCACGGCCATGAACTTCACGGTTCGGGCTGGGGTGGAAGCAGCGCGAACCTTCAAGTAGATGTCGTAGGTGCCCGCAGGAACAAAGTGCTCACCAATCCCGAACTCCTCCAGGACCGCACTGGCTGCGTTGGGATCAGCGCCCGCTCGCATAGCCCGCAAGTCGACTCGATCCGAAAGGTCCTCTGCACCCTTGGACACCTTGAGACGCAAGATGCCCAGCGGCGTCTCGAGATCAACGGGTCTGCGCAGGGCGCCCACAGCGGGCACAACCAAGCCTCGAAGAACCTTCTGCAACTTGAGATCTGGGTTCGTGTCGGGGGACGGCTGGTAGATCAGCAACACGTCATATTCACCCGGCTCCACATCCAACGTCTTACCCGCCTTGCCGTTGGCGCGGGAGCGGGCTCCACCCGAGACGTCAGCGCCAGGAAGAAAGAAGAAAATGTCGGTCTTGTCGTCCACGGGCCGACCGTAGTTGAACGCGTCCAGGCGAACACCAGAGTCCTCGAACTCCAAGGTGATGTCCCGATCAGTCCGCGCCATGCCCTTCCCCACCTCGATGTCTCGGTACCATTCAGTCACCGAAACAGCGGTCACGTCGAGCGCGTACTCCGCACGTAGCTGATACGAACCCGACGGAAGGACCAGCGTTTCGCCAGCCGCGCCCTTCCAGACTGCCTCCACGAGTTCCGGGTCGTCTTCACCTCGATACAGTTGGATGGCCACCTCGGAGCTCACGTCCACCTTCTCGGGCAGCTTCTTGTCGTTCTTGAAGAATCGAACGGCGAGCTCGCCCACAGGGGCAAGCACTCCCACCTTGTAGCGGTTCAACTTCCCCGGCTGGACAATCAGGTTGTCGAGCTTGCCTTCAAAGCCCGAAGCGAGCTCAGTCTCCGTGTAGACAAAGGACGCAGAGTAAACACCTGGTGCTCCGGCGAACTCCTGATTGCCCTCGCCTTTCTTGTTCTGCGTCGCCTCACCTGCCGGACCATCAATCGACACCTTCACCTTCTGATTAATGGTGCGATCCTTATGAACAAAATCCAGCAACAGTGCGCCCTGGCCATCGGCGGCTGCCTCCAACGGATCGGAGACAAGTTCTGCTGACTGGACAATGCCCGACACTGCCGGCCCCTGCACAACAAGGGTCGCAAGCCGTTCAGCTTCTTTGTCCGTGCAACCCGAACACACAAGAGCCACTAATAGGCCACACAGGAACCACAGCCGTTGCATCCACACCTCCCGAGGCATGTGGATGATACCGAGGCCCATGCAACCGTGCAAAACGCCCCGACAGAGATGCCCGTTCATTGATGCCCAGCATGTGGCCCACAAGTCCATCCGCATCCTAAGACTCAGCATCATCGCCCAACGTCGGTTCTTGTCCTTCACGCTCATCGAGCCAGTCGTCACCAGCCGAAGGGATCCGAGTTGGCGCGACGGCATCGTCGGTGGGCACATCATCCACTGGAGCACGCATCCGCTTGAGTTCCCCGGTGGTGCGCGCGAGCGCTACGAGATCCGTTGTCGTGATCCCGTCCACAGTGTCGTGAGTTCGCTGAGGCAAAGCCTCGGCTGGGGCCACCGCGACTCCTCGCGTGGCCGTCGCGCGTTCGGGAGGCTCATCGCTCCCCAGAGACAGGGCAACCCGAATGGCGCCACCCTCGGCCACGACGTCCGGCGAGTCCTCCACGGCCTCTTCAGATCCGTCCAGCGTGACCTCCGCACCTCCAGTTCCTGTCTCCTCGAAGACAAGCAGGTGCTCGACGCTGGGCTGTTCCTCCAGAGTATCTTCTCCCACATCCTGCGTCCGTCCCACATCCGACCCAGGCGACAGGGGCACCGGCTCAGCCCTCGACGAGGTTACGACCTCCTCCAAGCCTTCGTCCGACGACGGAGGCGGCACAGGCACTGCCGACGTCTCCAGGGTCGTCACTCCCAGCGGCGGAGGCTCTATGAACCCGGAGGGCGGGCGGGCCCCTGGGCTCGACACAGCACCTTGCGGACCACCCAGCTCAAGCCAACATGTGGGGCCGGGCCCCTGGGCTGCCCGCGAACCTGAACCATCTGGCCCTACCAGAGACATCCACACTCGGGCATTGGGCTTGACCGATAGCGCAGCCCGAGCCCGGGCGTACCGGAGGCTCTCCACGACGGCATCCACAGTCTGCCAAGCGCCCGACAGAGCGCGATCCATGATGGGCGGTCCCATGTCTTGCCCAGGCCGCTTTGTGTCGCCAGAAATCGTCCCTGACTTGGTCGACGTATCGCTGTCCAAGGACTCGCCACCAGCCAGCTCCCTCGGCATCCGAGAAGGAGCGGGTTCCTCGACCGCCGGAACCTCATCACCCAGCTTGTGGGATGGGTCGAGCATCGGGGCACTACTCTCCCCAACGGCATCCGATGGGCCCGAGTCAGCCGCGTCCATTGGGAACAACTCGCCCAACTCCACGGGCTCGCCACACACTGTGGCGACATCCTCCAGATCCTCCTCAACATCTCTTGAAGGCTGCGAGACCTCCGGTGCAACCTCCACCTCCGACACCTCTGAAGACCCTGGTGTAGAATCCTCGTCCTGATTCTCGGAGTTCTCGGCCAGATCGAGAGCCTTCAGGTCCTCCAGAGACACTCGCTCGGTGGGAAATTCCTCCGGAGAACTCCGCGACGCTGTCTCGAGCTGGGACGTAGGGTCGCACCGATCGAGCTCAGCGACCACAGCTTCGTCCGACTCGACGACCCTCTCCTTCTCCACCAGGACCGAATCGTCTGACTGATCACTGGAGTTCTCGCCGGACCCATCCGGATCGTCGTCTTCTAAGCCCACAACTGCTTGCTGCTCCTCGGCAGCCGTCACAGGGACACTGTCGCCATCCGCAACCGGAGAGCAATCGTCCTCCTGCTCAGGGATAGCCTCGACCCCTTGCTCCAGCGGGCTCTCGGCCGCAGGCGCCGCAAACTTCTCCGCCCTCCGCTCAGCCACGCTCCCCTCAGCGGGATCAACCAACTCGCCTGACGAAGATCCTCCGAGCCAATCATCATTGGGGAATGAAAGATCGACCTCGCTCACACTCTCCGAAGCATCGGAGAACCGATCCATCAGGGCTGAGCTGACCCAATTCTTATCCGCCAAATGATCCGTGATTGGGGCGTCGTCCAGATAGTCCTCCAGCTCGGGATTCGAGCGGGACGCCAACTCCACATCACTAGCCACATCAGGCGACCAACTCCCGCTGCCCGAGTCCACACCGAGGGACGCATCCGAACGGCATCGCTCGACCTCCCCCGAGTCGTCATCTTCTACGGTGGTGCGATCGGGCCAGGCCCCAGGAAGCACCTGACTAGCCAACACAAGGGGTGTCGGCCGAGCCAGCGGCTCATCCTCAATGCGGAGCTCCACCAGGTCATGTGGCAAACCCAGGAGTACACCGGAGCCAGTCACCTCCTCGGCGTCGTGTGCCACCACTGGCTGATCCGCATGGGAGTCCGGATCCAGGAAGAGTTCGTCGACAGAGACCTCATCCAGAGAGAGGTCTCCGAACCCGAGATAGTCCTCAACAGACAAGTCAGCGAGAGAGACTTCAGCCACCGAACCGTCTGCCAAAGACAGGTCGGCAACCGAGATTGCGTCCAGGGACAGCTCCGGGTCCAGGTCAGCGACAGAGTCGAGCACTTCCCAGTGGGAGCCGACAAGCGGTGCTTCGGTGCCGAAGAAGCGCCCTCCCCTCCGGGACCAGGCGCCAGCACCGGCGCCGAGCCCCAAACGACCCCAACGCCTCGACGCTATTCGTTTGTAATTCCAGTGCACTTCAGTGCATTTCACCGAGCGCCAGGCACCCTGTCAAACTCAGGTTGAGGCCCAGCCTTCGGAAGTAGACAGAGCTCAGACCGCACGCTCTGACACGGGCGAGGCACTCGACACCTCGCGCTCAGGATGACCACTCGTAGACCGGCTTCCACTGCTCCGACGACGCGAAGCAATCAGATGAGCTGTAAACCTCAAGCCGTCCCAACCGTACCTGCGCGCCAATCGGCGTGGTTCCTGGGCCCATCGGAATGCCCACTCGAGCCCCAGCCCCTGGACCCACACAGGTGCTCGGCGACGGCGCCCACAGAACACATCGAAGGCTCCGCCGACCCCCATCACGAAGTCCGCGCCAGTCTGAGCCCCCCACTGCTGAGCAAAGTGCTCCTTTCTCGGCGTATCCAGGGCAATAAAGAGGAGTTGGGCGCCAGAAGCCGCGACCCGATGGGCTGCGACCTCGTCCACTTGAAAGAAGCCGTGCTCGGCCCCAGCGATCCTCAGCTTTGGATACCGCACCTTGAGTGCCGCGGCGGCTCCGGCTGCCACCCCCTCCTCGCCACCGAGGAAATAGACCGACCAACCTCGCTGTGCAGCCCGAGCACAGAGCCCTTCCATGAGATCGATCCCCGTGACTCGCTGAGGAAGCGGCTGTCCGAGACGCGATGCAAGAGCCAACACGCCAACCCCGTCGGCAGTGACCAAGCCGGCGGCTCGGATGGCATTGGCCAGAGCCTCGTTTTCCATGGCAGCCACTACCTTGGCGGCATTGAGGGCAACGTGGCAAAACGGGGCCTCCATCGACCGCTCGCCCCGTGCCAATATTTGATCCTCGATGATGTTGAGTGCCTGCTGCATCCCCACAGGATGAACTGGGAAGGAGCTCACCCAACGCGGCTCGGGAACCTGGATCGTCATGGAACTCTATCGTCCTCCATGTCAGAGACGAGGTAGCCAAACATCTCGGCCACCGCCCTGCCCTCTAAAGACTGGGCAAACTGCCGCAGCTCGGCCACTCGAAGATCGGGAGTGCCTTGAGTGACGAGAAAGAGTTCCCGCGTCAGCGGCCCCTTTGTCGAGTCGGAGGGGTCCGAGAGATGCGGTCGCTGTAGTCCCTCCTCATCACGGATCGTCAACACACGGGTTCCATGAACGAACGCACCCGAGCTTAAGCCGACTGCCAGCGGGTCAGACGCCACCGCAGAAGCCACCGCTTCATCCGCAGGCACCTCCTGCGCATGCACAGAGAGAGCGGCCCCATTCAGTAGCCGTTCTCGCACGATACGAGGAGTCCCATCCATCCGACGAGCCACGAACAAGTGGATCGGATCATCACTGCCGCCTAGGCCACGCCAGTGACCCACTGTTCCATCGAGAATGCCCCGAGCCTGGTCTTGCGAGACCACCTGAACGGGATTGCTCGAGTGCACCAGAAGAACCAACGCGGAACGAGCCATTGCTAGCGCCTTCAGCTTGGAGTTGAGGAACAGCCCCTCTCCCTCGGCATAGCGCACCTCGTGGTCAGAGGGCTTCCTGTGGAGGAAGGCTGCTGCCACCTCGCCCTCCGCCAGCGCATGCATTGAAGAGACTCCCTCGACCACACGAAGGCGGGGCATGGGCGTGCCCATTTGCTCGGCTAGCCTGCGCGCCCAGGCCCGCACCACCGGCTCCGCATCGCGAGTCACAGCCAACATCAGGGGCCGGTTGGCCGGGTTTTCATCCTGTTCCGAAGAGACCACCACCTCGCCACCCTTGCCCGAGATCCCCGAACAAGCCGTCATGGGCACCGCCAACAAGATCAGGACGACGGCAGCCAACTTCCGGATTCTGAGCACAGTCACCACCCCAAAGGCTGCAAACCAGGCACCGCCCAGGCCCAGCGCGAGCGCAAGGCCGGGGGAGCGCCACAAGGGGGTGCCAGCCCCCGAGGCCACCTCGGCTGCAGTCCCCACCATCTTGTAGTGCTGAAACGGCAGCACCACGAGCGCAGCGTAGAGAACCCCAAGCGCGACTAGAGCCTTCGTGATGCTCGGCGGCCCCACCGATCGGGCCCAGCGCAGGCCCAGCATGAAGGCCCCCACCTCGAGCACCAAACCCAGCACCAAGGCGAGGCCTGGGCGACCCGCCAGGAACTCCCAGTACCACCAGGACCAGTCAGGCCACCCCACCAACAGGACCGTGGTCAACGGCACCCAAGCCACGGCAAAACCCGAGGTAGCTACCCGCTGCTGGTCCATACGGAGCGGCGCAGGCCCTGGAGAGGCCAGATGCGCCGCGACGCCCAAGCCGAGGCAAAGAACGGTGTCCTGAGGCACAGTCATGCTGGGATGCTATCCTTTGTCCCGTGACGGACGCTACCCTGACCGACACGACTCCGCCGCTGCAGGTCCTCGAACTGCGCGTCAACGGCAATCGTTGGCAGGGAGCCGTGACCCAGCATTCTCTGCTCCTCGACGTCCTGCGCTATCAGGTGGGACTGACAGGAACCAAGCGAGGCTGCGACATGGGGACCTGTGCCTGCTGCGCGGTCCAGATTGACGGAGAACCACGACTGGCTTGCCTGACTCTCGCCCTCGACTGCGAAGGACGAGACATCAAGACCATCGAGGGGGTCCAAGAGGGCCCCTTGCTCTCATCTCTCCAACAAGCCTGGGCGGACTGCGGCGCTTCTCAGTGTGGTTTCTGCACACCTGGCTTCATCATGGTGGGAGAAGAACTACTACAAAGAAAGCCCAAGCCAACGGAACAAGAGATCCGTGAAGCCATTGCAGGAAACCTCTGCCGCTGTACCGGCTACGTGAAGATCGTCGAGGCGTTTCTGGTCGCCAGTGGCCAGAAGACCCTACCCAGCGAAAACGAACCAGAGGGTGAGACTCAACCCTGAGTTCCCCGGCGACTCCGAGTTCCTCCTCCATGCCAGCTGGCGACCTGTCCTGGAGCCCCTCCCGTCCGTCCAGAATCATCGTCGTGGCCGTGGCCAGCGTCTTGCTCATGGCTGGGGCGTGGCTGCGCATCGAGCAACTGCCCTTCCACCTCAACGTCTGGACGACAGACTGGCTGAGCTACTACCAAGACCAGGCTCTTGAGCTACGCGAGCTGAACCTCCTGGGCTACCTGTTCCGGTGGGAGGGCCTTCATCCTCCGCTCTCGGGAATTCTGCACGGCGGCTTGCTGGTCCTGGGAGCCGGCTTATCCACTCAGTGGGCAGCGACAGTGGGAGCATCCCTCGGGGCCCCCCTCATTCTGGGCATGGCCGGATGGCGCCGATTTGGGGCGCTTGCGGCCCTGCTCACTGTAGGTTGGTGCGCTCTCGCTCCACTTCAGGCCAACTACGGTCTCAACACGACCCCCTATCCCTGGCTCCTGTTGTTTGTAGCAGGCTCCACCGCCGCCGTTCTGCGCGCCGCGGAGACCGGAAGCAGGCGGCACTTCATCGCCGCGGCCATCTTGTCGGCGCTGTCCATCCAGGTGCACGTACTCGCCGCCGCCGCGGTCGGGATACAGGCGGTCTATCTGCTGCACCAGGGACGCGGGCGCTGGCGCCAATGGGACCGCCGGTGCTGGTGGTGGCCCTCCTGTGTAGGCGTGTCTTTGCTCGTCATGGGCTGGGTCGCGATTTCACTCACGCAAGACGAATGGACCTTCCACGTCGCGGAAGCCGCTAGAGGATGGACGGCCGAGACTGCCATGGCCCTGGAGACCCGCTTCGGAAGACCTGAGACGAAGCGGTCGATCGTCAGCCTCGTCGTGCTGGGCATCGGCCTAGGGTGCTGGAAGGGCCCAAGGCTTCCTATTGTCTTGCTTCTTGGGCAGGCCATCGCAACCGTGGCAGCACTCGGCGTGTTCTACAGCCTGCATGTCGCCGACCCCCGTCTCACGCATTACTTCGCTCTGCCTCAACTGCTCGTCATGACTGCAGGTGCCTGGGGCTGGGGGGCAGCGGCGGCCAGTGTCGGCGACTCCAAGCGCCTGCTGGTCATCGGCCTGGCAACGGCGTGCTCGCTACCGTGGTTGCATGCGACCCTGCTGTGGAATGCTGAGAAGCAAGCATTCGCCAAGGAGGCCATGGCCACCTCTCCCGGAGCCACGGTCGCCAGCATGTACGAAGCCGCCGGAGAAGGCGACACTCTGATCTACCTCTGGGACAACCGCTTCCTCAACGATGAGCCGGACCACTTGGATCCCCTCGCTGCCCAGTGGCCTGTCGATCGGCTTGGGAGGCCGTGCTTCGACCTCGAGATGCCACCGCACGTCTGCTACCAACATGAAGGCACTCGTTTCTTCTTCGCGCCCAGCGCCTACACGGGCACGGACGGCGACCAGAAGGTGCCATTCGATCAGCTGGAGGAAGCGCTCCGGCGCATGGTGAACACCGCCCACGCCCCAGGCCGCGCTCAGGTGTTGGTGATCCCCGAGCCCACTCCACCCGCTCGCCCTTGGCCCATGGAGCGTTGGTTGCTGCAACACGGCGCAACGGTCCGAGATCTGCCCCCAAACGCCGATGAACCGCACACAGGCTCCACAGAGCAAGTAGACGAAAAGCCGGGAATGGGCCCATACCGCCCGGTACTCTTCACACTGCCTGTGGGCAAGCAAATCCCAGCGCCGCCACCGATGCACCCGTAGCTTTCCCCCACCTTCCGTGGTACGACTGCGTCCCTTCTACAGAACCCATCCAACTCAACCTATTTCATCCAGAGACAAGGGCAGAACGATGTCGAACCTGAATGGCACCCGAACCCACGACAACCTCAAGGCCGCATTCGCCGGCGAGTCCCAGGCAAACCGACGCTACCTCTATTTCGCCAAGGAAGCCGACGTAGAGGGCTACCCGGAGATCGCGGGCAACTTTCGGCAGACCGCCGAGGGCGAGACTGGACACGCCCATGGCCACCTCGACTATCTCAAGCAGGTGGGTGACCCGGCCACTGGGATGCCCATTGGCAGCACCGCCAAGAACCTCGCCGCCGCAGTCGCTGGGGAGACCCACGAGTACACCGACATGTACCCCGGCTTCGCAGCCACGGCTCGGGAAGAGGGCTTCGGCGAGATCGCCGACTGGTTCGAGACTCTCGCCAAGGCTGAGAAGTCCCACGCCGGTCGCTTCCAGGCGCTTCTCGACGACATCGACTGAGCCGCGACCAGGAGGCCGCACCGGCCGTGTCTGCTGAGTCAGAAGGCGCGATCTCCTACCTGCCGACCCCGGGTCTGTCCTACGACCCGGGGTCGGAGGTCTATTGGGATCAAGCAGCCCTAGACGCCGAGATCACGCGCGTCTTCGAAGTCTGTCACGGCTGCCGCATGTGCTTTAAGTACTGCGATAGCTTCAAGAGCCTCTTCCGAATCCTCGACGAAGACCACGATGGCGACGTGCGCAAGGTCACGCTCGCTGAGCGGGACGAGGTGCTCGATGCGTGCTTCCAGTGCAAGCTCTGCGAGGTGGAGTGCCCCTACACGCCGCACCTGGGCCATGAGTTCCAGTTGGACTTTCCGGCACTCGTCCATCGTCAAAGAGCCCAACGTCACCGCAGCAGCGGCTCCTCCTTTGGAGACCGTGTTCTGGCTGACCCCGATGGGGCCGGTCGGATGGCACGACGCAGCCTTGGACTCGCCAATGCGCTGAATAAGGTGCCACTCCATCGGGTGCTCATGGAGAAGGTCCTAGGAGTCCACCGAGACAAGCTGCTGCCTCCATTCGCGTCCACGACATTCGAACGCCAGGCGGACAGCGCTGGACGGATCGCATCGGAGCCCGGGGGGGAGGCTGTCCTGTTTCCCACCTGTTACGTGCAGAACAACGAACCGGAGATCGGCCAGCATGCACTAGAGGTCCTGGATGCCAACCAAGTCGATGTGCGGTGCGCTAAGGGGCTCGCCTGCTGTGGCATGCCAGCCTGGGAACAAGGCGACCTGCCGAGCGTTCAGAAGCAGGCACGTCTGAACCTCGATGCGCTGGAGCCCTTCGTAGATGCAGGGGCACAAGTGCTCGTCATCAACCCCACCTGCTCCCTCATGTTTCGGGAAGAGTACCCAAAGCTAGTGGCGCCCGAGGACCGCGAGCGTGCCGAGAAGCTGGCCGCTGCGACCCGTGACGTGGGGCAGTACCTCTGGTCCATTCGCAAAGAAGAACGCTTCAACACCGACTTCAAGAGCCGACCAGAGCAGGAGGTTGCCTACCACGCCCCCTGCCACCTTCGGGCACAACGCGTCGGTTTCAAGGGTCGCGACTTGGTCAAGAAGGTGCCCGGCACGGACCCGGAGACCGTGATGCAGTGCTGCGGACACGACGGCACATTCGCCATGAAGCTGGACGGCTACGAAGCCTCGAAGCTAGTGGGTAAGAAGGCCTTTGACGGCATGAAGGCGACGGACCGCGACCTGTGGGTAACAGACTGCCCCCTGGCCGCGCTTCAATTCCAGCAACATGCAGGGGTGCGACCGATCCATCCGATGACACTGCTCGCGCGGGCGTATCGCGAGGACGGCTTCCCCAGCACCCAAGACGACCCACCTGTGACGCAAGCGGAAGGAAGCGACTCATGAGGCCTGTGGAGCGCAGCGAAATCCTGGACTACGTAACCTACGAGGAACAGCGTTCCGTCCTCCGAGCCTCAGCCGTGGCGGCCAAGGCTGTTCGTCGAATCCATGTGGGCCAATTCCTCTGCTTCCTGTTCGAAAATCGCGAGACTGTTCGGTACCAGGTGCAAGAGATGATGCGGGCTGAGCAAATCGTGCGCGAGGCCGACATCCTGCACGAGCTCGCCACCTACAACGAGCTCTTGGGCAGCCCTGGCCAGCTGGGCTGCACCTTGCTCATTGGGATTGATGACATCGCCGAGCGGGAGGTGCGGCTGGTGCGCTGGCGGGACCTGAACCCACACTTGTACCTGGTGCTTGAAGACGGCTCTCGGGTCCGGGCCACCTGGGACGAGCGACAAGTGGGCACCGAGCGTCTCTCCGCTGTGCAATATCTCTTCTTCGACACCCACGGAGCTGTGCCAGTAGCCATCGGCTGTGACCATTCGGACACCGAGCTCCAGCACGAAGTAACCCTGCTCCAAGAGCAGCGCGAAGCGCTCACGCTGGACCTGTCCAGCTAGGTCTCATCCAGCAAGACCGCTCGTACCGGAGACGCGTCTGCCCCCTCCAGCTTGAGGGGCAAGGCGACAAGCGTATAGCGACCGGGGCTGACATCGGCCAAGACAATGCCTTCCAAGATCGCCATGTCGTTGCGGGCGACCGCCTGATGGCTCTCGAGCACCTTGTCCTGGCACAGATCAATCGACGGAGTGTCGATGCCCACCAGGGAGACTCCCTGCTGGGCTAGGTAATCGACCAGCTCCGCCGACAGGCTGCAGAAGTCCTCGTTGAAGTGCTCGGGATCCGGGAACGAGCCCGTCTTGAACAACACCCGCTCGGCCCGCACGGGGCCGGACAGATCCCCGGGACGGATCCGCGAGCCCCGGGGCAGCTCCACCTCAAACACCTGGCAGGGCCCCAGGTAGAGCTCCAGTGGCCGCTGATCGATGCTGGCGCCTCCGGACACATAGTGGCTCGGACCATCGGTGTGGGCGCCCACATGCACGGAGGTTCGAATATCACTCAGATCAATGTTGGCGCCTGAGGAGATGCTCAGATTCACCGTGCGACTGAAGGGCGTGTCTCCAGGCCAGACCGCCACCCTCTCCGAGAGCACGGGAGAGATGTCTACAATGCGGCGGCTCACGTGCCAGGAGCCCGTGCGATCACCTTGAACTCCACAGCTACTGGAGCCGGGAGTGCGCTGACCGAGAGCGTGGTGCGAGTCGCCTGGATGTTGTCGAAGTGCTTGCGATAGACCTCGTTGTAAGCGGCAAAGTCGCGATCCATGTCGACCAGAAATGCGGTCACGTCCACGACCGCATCGAGTGAGGATCCCGCTGCTTCCAGCATGGTCCTGAGGTTGCCGATTGCCGCCTCTGTCTGAGCAGTGACGTCATACTCCTGGGGCACTCCCTGTTCATCACGGATGGCTCCGCCCGGAACGGCATCAGCGCCTGCCAGACAAGGGCCGATCCCGGCCAGGTGGAGCAGGCCCCCAACCCGACGGGCGTGGGAAGCCGCTCCCTGAGTCTTGGGATCGCCACCTGCATTGACCGTCGTCCCATCCTCCTGGCCGAGGGCATCCCTCGTGCTGGGGGAAGCACTGGGGCTCGAAGAGGCCGGGGACCCCCCCTGACCTCCATCGCCTTCCACATTGAGCACCGTACGATCTCCTCCGTACTGCTCCACGTCCTCCTCGTCGAACTCTTTGTCTCCCACTCCCCCTTCGGAGGGGGTCAGGGAGACAACGGCCGCACCGGCGCCGTAGATGGGTGCGTAGTCGTACACGTGTCCTCGGTAGCGGTTGTGCTGGCCCATGACCGATGCCATCCACCACATGGGCTTGAAGTTGACCACCTTCTTCACCCGCGTCTGGCGGTGAATTTCGCGGGACAGCTGAGCCACATCCTCCAGGCGACCGGCACCCAAGAACTCCAGCACCTTGCGATTCCACTCATCATCCTTTCTCGAGTGGATGCGGTCCTCCTTGGGATCAATGAAGTCGGTGAACAGGCGGTTGGACAGCGAGGTCACGACGACAACAGCAGCTCTCTTCCCTTGCTGCTCGAGCGCGTCCCGTGCTGCCTTGCCAAGGACGATGGTCTCAGCACGGTCGGCATACATGTTGCTCGAGACGATGCAGGCCGGCAGGGCGTTGTCTGGGTTGAGCAGCTTGAGCGCCACCACCGAACCGGTGTCCACCGGGAAGCCGTGATAGGCAACCGTCCGAGACTCCAGACCTCGAGCCCTTGCCGCGTCGCAGTACGCACCCGCAAACTCGGCATCCACGGGAAACCGATAGGGAATCGATCCCAGATCGTGAAAGAGCTCATCCACGTGAACCCACTCGGGCTCGGGGTTCGCCTGAATCTGATGGCCCACCACACTGGGCCACATGGTGCTGTACACCAAGATGAGATCCGCATTGCAGGAGTGGAGTTCCTCCTTCGCCGCTTCGAACGCCTTCCGGATCCGCATCCAGCCCTCGTTCTGTTCGGGAACGAGCAGCGGCTGGGGCAGGCCGGGAACCACGAAGCCTCGAACAGGTCCAAACGAAGGGGCGGTCACGATGCCCCTCCCCCGGCGGCAACACCGTCGCGCTGGGGGAACCAACCGACAACCGCATTGCCGGTCCCGATGACGGTGCCATAGCCAAACAACTCGCCACCGTAGTCCGGAAAATCCATGGCACCCATGAGCCAGGCAAGGCTCCCTGCATCGGCCTCAGAGACGGTCTGCTCGATGAACTCCGGCATCACATCGATCAACTCCCGCGACCGGCCGGCGCGGATCAACTCGATCATCCGCATGTCCCACAAGTACTGCCCATGGTGATAGATGTGCTCGCGACTCATGTCCTCGGGAACCGGGGCCTCCGTCGTGAAGTGGCGATGAGACAGCGAGTTGCTCGATAGAAGCACCGCCTTGCGACCCGTCGCCTCGATGGCGCGAAGCGTAGCCCGGCCCAGCTCTGTCGCCTGCTCCTGCATGACCTCGACGCTGTAGTAGGACGTCGCCCGACACGATGAGATGCCGACGATTGGCTTGTCCCAGGCGGGTCGACTCATGTGACAGGACACAATGGTGCCGTAATCCACTCGAAAGTCCGGGTTACGCATCATCTTCATGACGAGTCCCGCATCCCTTCCCTCGTCGTGAATGGCCTCGGCCAGCTCCACGTCTACACTCAGCTCGTATTGGAAGCGAAAGAGATTGGGAAAGACGGGATCCACCGACAAGGACTTGAAGTCTGGGACGCCCAAGAGGTGGGTCCCGATGTAGGTCTGCCAATGGGGTGAGTGAACCACCAACACATCGAAGTCCAGCTGATCCAGTTGGGCCCTGAGGCGCTCGTAGCCCCAACGCAAGGGCTCCCAGCCACACTCCGCGCGGGGCTCATTCTGAGGCGGGTTCTCGGCGTAGACGAGATGGGGTGGGTGGGGAGCCAAGCAGCCCGCCACGATGGAGCCATTTCCGCTCATTGGGCGACCCTCCGATGGTGCAGCGCGCATTGTGCCAGAGGAGCGGTCCGTGCGTGCAGAGGCAGCGACCTTCGCCAAAGGAGGCGCTTGGGTGCGCCAATGGCTTCTCGAATTCCCATAAATTCATGGGCCGCATCTCAGTATAGATTGACGACTTGTCCGTCGTTTATCCTTATTTTTCAATGACCTATGATGTGTTTGTTCATGTGAATTTTTCTGGCGGGGCCGGATCGGTGATGCTAGCGTTCTAGTTGAGGAAACTGAATATTCACAGGCTCTTGGCGCCAGAATACCGATGGTAGTTTTTTGGCGGCGAGCCGACGGCCTCGAAGGGCTGTGCCCGAAGGCTGAACAAGAACGCTCTGCGAGCCCTTCGGAGGGCGATGCGGCCAGCAGGGCGGAGAGGGTTCCCAGGACCGAGAGGCCTGAGAAGTCTTGAGGGGTTCATCATGACTACTCCACGCAGTTGGGCCCTCTGGGGCATCCGCTCGATGGTGGTGTTGCTGGTCATAGCCATTGCGCTCGCTTTCCTTCCAAGCCGTCAGGAAGCTGCTTGTGAGACTGCAGAGTGGGAAGCCAAGAAGGGCTGGATCAGCGCTCACACCCGGCTCGCAAGCCTGCACGACCGACTGGTCCAGGCGGAGCTCTACCAACAGGCCAACCACTTTGATGGGCCGCTCGATGGCAGTCGCTGGGAGCTGTGGCGCATCGCGCGGGAGACAGCTGAGCAGGCAGAGGCATCGGCCCACATGTCACCTCTTCGCGCTCGCCTGACGGCCCAAGCAGCGGCAGAGAGTTGCTGGGCAGCGCGCGACAATACCGAACCCATTCCCGTGACCCACCTTGCGGGCGATACCGTTGCCGACAGCTCCGACAAGCGACGCCGCTACCGGCCGGGCAGCACGGCCGTCTCCGCCTGCGAGCAGGCCTTTGCACGCAGTGAGGAGGCCTGGGAGGTCTGTAGCTTTCGCATGGCAGAGGGTGCGATCCTCGAGGCCAACTTGGCGCGAAGCGACTATGACTTCTTCGGCTCCGGCTGCCGCTGAGTCACCCGTAGGACTCTCCCCACTCCAAAGAGGACCTGTTGCCCGCCAGCCGGGATGACTCAGGCGTCAGCTGAGCTCTCCTCGGAGGACTCGCTCTGCGATTCTCCACTGGCTTCCTGCTCGTCGCTCACGGGGCTCCCCTGCGGCCGCGGTGTGGTCTCAGCCGCTGCCGCCTCCTCGGGATCGTCCTCCAGCCCAGCAATACGACGTAGGGTCCCCGCCAAGATGAAACACACGACCCCGGCGAAGAGCAGCGTGTTCCCACCCACATGGGTCAGCCCGAAGGCCATGGCAAGGATCAGGAGCACCCCAAAGGTCGACAAGAAGATGGACACGATGTTCACAGTCTTCGGGTCCACAGCGGCTCCTCCTTGAAGCTCACGACAACGAAATCACCGGCTCAGCAACGAGATGGGCAAGAGATGAACACACTGTAGCAGTCGGGGACACTGCAACCCTCGGCCCCGCACCGCTGTCATGCACCTCGATCCCGAGCAGGTCCTGTGCTAGTCAGACTCCGCTGGAAGACACCCAATGCTTCCAGCAACAGGGAGGATGCCGTGGAAGCACGAGAGGTTCGTACCGCAGAAGATGCCCGCACCCTCATTGAGGAGCGCGACCTAACCCACGTCAAGGTCGGCGTCTTCGACATCGACGGAATCTTGCGCGGCAAGTACATGTCCAAGAAGAAGTTCCTCTCGGCCTTGTCGAGCGGCTTCGGGTTCTGCGACGTCGTCCTGGGCTGGGATGCAGACGATCAGCTCTATGACAACGTGAGCTTCACAGGGTGGCACACGGGTTACCCCGACGCCCCGGTGCGACTCCTCCCCGAGAGCTGCAGGGACCTTCCCTTCGAAGAGACCGTGCTCTTTCTGGGAGAGTTTGCTGAGGCTGCGGAAGCCGTGTGCCCTCGCGCCATGCTGCGACGAGCCATCGACAAGGGCCGCGCTATGGGTTTCGAAGCGATGGCAGCGCTGGAGTACGAGTTCTTCGTATTCGACGAGACCCCCCACTCCATCCGAGAGAAGGGCTACCGAGACCTCAAGCCCATCGCGCCAGGAACCTTTGGCTACTCCGTCCTGCGGAACTCCGTCTGGTCGGACTTCTACGAAGCCCTGCTCGAGATGGCAGAGGACATGGACTTCCCCATCGAAGGTCTCCATGAAGAGACCGGCCCGGGGGTGCTAGAGGCCGCGATCGCCGTGGACGGCGCTCTGGCGGCAGCCGACAAGGCCGCTCTGTTCAAGACATTCACCAAGATCCTGGCCCAGCGAGGTGACCTCATGGCCACCTTCATGGCGAAGTGGTCGCCAGACTGGCCCGGACAGAGCGGTCACCTGCACGTGTCCCTACAAGACACGGAGGGCCGGTCGGTCTTTTACGAGGACGGCGCCGAGTTCGGCATGAGCGAGACCATGCGACATTTTGTGGCCGGCTGCCAACAGCTGATGCCCCAGCTGCTGTGCATGTTGGCGCCCACTGTCAATTCGTTCAGTCGGCTCGTACCCGGAGCCTGGGCGCCCACCAACGCCACCTGGGGCGTCGAGAACCGCACCTGCGCGCTGCGGGTGATCCCCGGTTCAGCCAAGAGCCAACGGCTCGAATACCGGGTGGGGTCCGCCGATGCCAACCCCCACCTGGCGCTGGCGGCGGTCTTGGCATCAGGGCTGTACGGCATCGAACATGAACTGGACCTCGAAGAGCCCCTGAACGGCAACGCCTACGAGCAATCCATCCCACCGGAGCGGAGCCTACCAGCCACCCTGTGGGACGCAGCGCAAGCCTTCAAGGCGTCCGACGCAGCGCGAGCGATCTTCGGCGACACCTTCGTCGACCACTTCGCGTCGTCCAGGGAGTGGGAGGAGCGTGAGTTCCGCAAGGCCATCACTGACTGGGAACTGAAGCGCTACTTCGAGATCATCTGAGCCTCTCGGAATCGAGCCCACCCCGCCGCACCACACCGGAGCGAGACCTATGCCTGAACTGCTCCGCACCATCTCGCCAGTGGACGGCTCCACCTATGTGGAGCGCGCACTGGCGCGCGACCAGGATATTGATGGGCTCTTGACCCGAGCCGTTGAGGCCAGCGAGAGCTGGAAGCGGACACCGCTGCACGAACGCGTGGCACTCCTTCGGGCGGTCTCTGAGACCGTGGAGTCGTGGCAAGACGAACTGGCCGCAGAGATCACCTGGCAGATGGGGCGTCCAATCACTCAATCTTCGGGGGAGATCGCTGGGTTCGTCGACCGAGCGACGACGATGCTGGACCTTGCGGAAGAGGCGCTGGCTGATCTGAGGCCGGGCTCCAAGACGGGCTTCGAGCGCTTCGTGCGGCGAGAGCCCCTGGGAGTGATCCTGGCCCTTGCACCCTGGAACTACCCATACCTCTGCGCCGTGAACGCCATTGTGCCCGCCCTAGCGGCTGGCAACACGGTCGTGCTCAAGCACTCGGACCAGACCCCACTGTGCGCAGAGCGCATCGCGGAAGCGACCCAAGAAGCAGGGCTCCCGGACGGCGTCTTCCAGGTGCTCCACTGCAGCCACGCGCAGGTGGCGGACATGGTGGGCGATCACCGCGTGAACTTCGTCTCATTCACCGGATCGGTAGACGGCGGGCGGGCGGTAACAGCCGCCGCCGCACAACGGTTTGTAGGACTCGGACTAGAACTGGGGGGCAAAGATCCGGCCTACGTGCGCAGAGACGCCGACCTCGACCGAGCAATCGAGGGCCTGGTAGACGGGGCCTTCTTCAACTCGGGACAGTCCTGCTGCGCGATCGAACGCATCTACGTGGAGCGCCCCCTCTACGCACAGTTCGTCGAGGCATTTGCTGAGCAGACAAGGCAGTACAAGCTGGGCAACCCGCTCCATGAGGACACCACCTTGGGGCCCATGGTGCGCGCGAGCAATGCCGGCGCGGTCCGCGAGCAGATCGCAGCGGCGGTGGCCGCTGGAGCGCACGCACTGATCGACGAGGCTTGCTTTCCCGCCTCCACGGCAGACTCGGCCTATCTCGCGCCCCAGGTGTTGATCGACGTGGATCACACCATGGCTGTCATGCGTGAGGAGAGCTTCGGTCCGGTCGTGGGCATCATGGAGGTAGACGGCGACGACGACGCCATCCACCACATGAACGACAGTCGCTACGGTCTCACCGCATCCATCTGGACACGAGACACAGCGGCCGCCCTGTCCATCGGCGACCGAATCGAGACCGGCACGGTCTTCATGAACCGGTGCGACTTTCTCGACCCCGAGCTGGCCTGGGCAGGCGTCAAGGACTCGGGAAGGGGCTGCAGTCTCTCGCTGATGGGCTACGAACAACTCACTCGCCCCAAGTCCTTTCACTTTCGCCTGGACTAATCCATGGATCCCACCCAACTCTCTGGTCGCTGGAACTACCCCACAGCCATCCGATTTGGTGCCGGCATGCTCCACGAGCTCCCCGAAGCCTGCTCGGAGCTGGGCATGCAGCGGCCGCTGCTCGTGACGGACCCGGCTCTCGCCTCCCTTCCTCCAGTGCAGCAGGCCCTCCAGGTGAACGAGGAAGCCGGCTTGGCCACCGGCCTCTTCAGGGACGTACAGCCCAACCCTCGCGGCGTCGACGTCACAAGGGGCGTCGAGGCGCTGAAGGCGGGCAGCCACGACGGCGTCATCGCCATGGGCGGCGGCAGCGCGCTCGACGTGGGCAAGGCGATCGCTCTAATGGCTGGTCAAGAGCGTCCGCTCTGGGACTTCGAGGACCGGGAGGACTGGTGGACCCGCGCCGACGAGGGGGCCATGGTTCCCTGTGTTGCAGTACCGACCACATCGGGAACTGGCTCGGAGGTCGGGCGCTGCTCGGTGATCGTCAATGAACAGGAGCAACGCAAGGTCATCATCTTTCACCCAAGGATGATGCCGGCGCGCGTCGTGGCAGACCCGGCCGTGACGGTCGGGCTCCCCGCCGCACTCACTGCGGGGGTCGGGATGGACGCGCTGGCTCACAACCTGGAGGCCTTCTGCGCTCCTGGTTTCCACCCTCTAGCCGACGGCATCGCGCTGGAGGGCATGCGACTCGTCCACCAGTCCCTGCGAGAGGCTGTGATGGATGGCAGCAACCTCGAAGCACGAGCCCACATGATGATCGCTGCGACCATGGGCGCCACCGCCTTCCAAAAGGGCCTCGGAGCCATCCACGCCCTGAGCCACCCAGTGGGCGTGGCGCTGCACGCCCATCACGGAACGACCAATGGCGTGGTGATGCCCTACGTCCTGGTGTTCAACAGGTCCGCCATCAAGGAGCGAATGGACCACCTCGCGCGCTTCTTGGGACTTCCAGGGTCGGGCTTTGACGCTGTCCTCCGCTGGGTACTGGAGCTCCGCGAGGCGATCCAGATCCCCCACACGCTCCAGGCGCTCGGCATGACTGAGAACCAGTGCGACGAGCTCGCTCCGTCGGCAGCTACTGATCCCACAGCGCCCACCAATCCAGTCCCACTGAACACCAAGAACCTCGAAGGCCTCTACCGCAAGTCGTTGACTGGCGACTTGAGCGGCTGATGCACCCGAGCGACCAGCCCGTGGACCCGTCAACAGCGAGCCCTGTGACGATGGACCCCCGCCTTCGATCGTGGCGACGGCGCGTCTTTGCCGCCACGTGGCTGTCCTACGCGGGGTTCTATTTCTGCCGCAAGCCCTTCTTCATCGCCAAGCCCGCACTCGCTGAAGAGCTGAGCTGGGAGCCATCCATCCTGGGACTGCTCGGCACCTGCTACCTCGTAGCCTATGCCGCTGGTCAATTTGTGGCGGGCTGGGCAGGCACGCGCTGGGGCCCTCGCATCTTGCTCCTGGCAGGCATGTTGGTCAGCGTCGGAGCCAACTTCACATTCGGGCTGACCAACTCCTTCGGAATGTTCGCCACATTCCTGATCATCAACGGTCTCGCCCAATCCACAGGATGGTCCGGGAATGTGGGCTCCATGGCGCGCTGGTTCCGAAGAGACGAGCGGGGAACCGTCATGGGGCTCTGGGCCACCAACTATCAAGTGGGTGGCGTTGCTGCAAACACGCTCGCCGCGTGGGTCCTGGGCAAGTGGGGCTTCCAGGCATCGTTTTTCGCAGGCTCCATCGTGCTGCTGCTGGTGTGGGCCTTCTTCCTGTTCAATCAGCGCAATGCGCCCGAAGACGTCGGGTTGCCAGCCATCGAAGAGGACGAGACGGCCAGCGAAGGTGCCGTGAAAGAGTCGACACGGTCTACTTGGAGCCCGGGCTGGAGTCGTCAAGTGTGGACCAACGTGCTGCTGGTCGGCGTGTTTTATTTCTTCGTGAAGCTCGTCCGCTACGCGATCTGGTCCTGGACGCCCTTGCTGCTGGCCCGGGACTTCCAGCTGGACCTGGACGATGCGGGCTACTTGTCCACCCTGTTCGATCTGGGGGGGATCCCCGGCGTCATCTTCGCCGGGTGGCTCTCGGACCGCTACTTTGCCGGCCGCCGAGTCCTCATCAGCTTCGTCTTCGTCGTAGGAATGGGGTGCTCCTGCCTCGCCCTCTACACCCTCGGCACCACGAGCCTCGGCGCGTTTGCGGTCTGCATCACAGTCCTGGGTTTTACCTTGTACGGACCGGACGCCCTCATGACGGGTGCCGCCGCCATCGAGGTCGGCTCCCTGCGGGCTGCGACCCTGGCTGCGGGAATCATCAATGGACTAGGCCAGATCGGTGCCATCACACAGGAGGTGCTGCTGGGAGCTCTCCTGGACCGCGGCGGCGTCCTCGAAGTTTTCGCGATTCTGCTCGTCTCATCGGTGGCGGCAATCCTGTGTCTCGGCATCCTCCTGATACGAAATCGACGCGGACTGGCCGACCTGTAAGGACCCAAATGGCGCGTCTTTGGCCCAGAAAAGTCGTATGTCGTCAGCTCCTGAGCACGCTGATCGGGGTCACGCTTCTCGCGGCTCTCAGCCCCGCTTCGGCGAGCCCTGCGGCTCAGCCCATTGCCCGAGCTGGAGCCTGCCCCAGCGGATACTCCACCTCGGGCGACTACTGCCGGCCCTCCAGCGGTGCGCGCTACGCACTCCCAAAGGTGGGGGCCTGTCCCAGTGGCTACTCCACCTCGGGCGCCTACTGTCTGGCGAGTTCCGACCGCGCCAGGCACGCCACACCGAAGTCTGGCGCATGCCCCAGCGGATACTCCACCTCGGGCGCCTACTGTCTGCAGCATTCTGGCGACAGGTCCGAGGAAACAACCAAGGCCTCGGGGGCCCCGGCGCCGGGCGCGCTCGCCAAGGTGGGTACCTGCCCTAGCGGATACTCCACATCAGGCGGGTTCTGCAGTCCCGGATCTACAGCCCGATTCGCCGTGGAGAAAGTAGGCGCCTGCCCCAGCGGATACTCCACCTCCGGGGCCTACTGCCTCGCCGGCTCCACAACCAGCCGCCACGCGCTGCCCAAGAGTGGCGCCTGTCCCAGCGGATACTCCACCTCTGGAGCCTACTGCCTGGGGCCATGAGGCTCGCTCGAGGGCCTTCCAAGGCCACAACAACCTGGGCCGAACATCAGGGGGATCGGCCGCTGCCGGTAGCCAACGAAGGCTCGCTCCCCACGGCCTCTATCGGTCCGGCGAGGCGGCAGCCGAACTAGGCTGAAGCTTCAACAGACGGCCACCTCCGTGGTCCACTGCATACAGCTCGCCATCGGGCCCTTCCCCAAACGAAGCAATGAGCGCACCGGCATCAGCAATGGCAACGGAGCCCCGGGTCACAGCATCCCCCTGCCGTCGCAGCGACCACAAAGGAGAGTGCCTCTCACCGTAATCGGAGAACACGTACTGACCCCAAAGATCGCGCAGAGTGCAGCCCCGATAGACGTAGCCACCGATCACAGACAGTCCGTCTTGGGGGTTGGCGTATTCCCAAACCGGTGCCGTGAACTTGCTGGGGTCGCAGTTCTCCACGAAGCATTGTGATCCTTCGACTTGCTTCCAGCCGTAGTTGGCACCCGCCCGCCCCAAGTCGATCTCCTCCCTAGCCCGACTGCCCACATCTGCAATCCACATCTCTCCTGTGACCCTGTCCAGTGAGAACCGATAGGGGTTCCGAAGCCCGAGGGCCCAGATCTCACCCCGAGCCTGGTCCTGACCCACAAAAGGATTGTCGGGGGGCACCTCGTAGGGCTCTGCCCCGTCCACATTCAGTCGCAGAATCTTGCCCATCAGAGAGTCGAGGCGCTGGGCGTTGTTGTCAGGATCGCCCTCGCTACCCCCGTCGCCAATGCCGACGAACAAGTGGCCAGTCGCATCGAACAACAGCTGTCCACCGTAGTGGTTGCTGAACCGCTGCTCCACTTCCAGCAGCTTGCGCTCCGACGTCAGCGCCGGAAGATCGGCAAGCGGATCGCCGAGCACTCGAAACTCGGACAGCACCACGCTTGCCGCATCCTTCGTGTAGTAGACGAAGAGCCGGCCATTGTCTTTATAGTCGGGATGAAATGCCAGGCCCACCAAGCCGGCCTCTCCCCCCACCTCGACCCGATCGCTGATGTCCAGCCACGGTGCTAGCGCCGAGCCTCCCGGGTCCAGGACGCGGATCCGTCCAGCCTGCTCCGCGACGAACAGACGCCCCGTACCATCGCCGGAGTGCGCAACATAGGTGGGCGCGACGAGCCCCCGCACAACCACCTCCAAGCCAACGCCACCCCCTGCGACGCCGCTGCCCGGAGCACAGCCCGCTCGCACATCTTCGACAGTGGCTTGTCCTGGGGCTTGCCCTTCCGAAAGAGAGGAACTTGCTGGGACTGGAGCCGTGGAGGCCCCACGCTCCGAGGCATCGGCAGATGGGGAATCTCCGCCTCGACCGGTGCACGAGGGAGCAACGACACTCAAGACGAGAATCGTGACCATCGCCCACTGAGACGAGCTGGGGAGCGCTGTCGCTGGGTCGAGTTCAGCCACCTTTCAGGAGGCGCTCCACCTCACGGGGTTCGTCGCGGCACCCCAGAATCGAATGTCGCCGCTGGACACCTCGTTCGCCAAACCCGTTGCCGGATCGATCGTCAAGATGGAGCCCTCATCGGTGAATCCGAACAGAACGTCATTGCCATAGCCGACGCCGAACATGGACCCGACTCCGGTAGCGCCATCAAAGACCACCTGGTCCAGGTTGTAGTCGTAGATGACCAAGGAAGACATGTCGTCGACCTCGCCCTCCATCGCGCAGTACAAGAAGCCGTCCGGGAGGCCCACCATGTCGCCGGCCCAAGACCACTCTTCAAACGTCGTCACGGCCTCCATCACGCCCAGATCCACATCGATCATGAAGAGCTGGGAGTTGCTGCCGGCCAGGAGCGTTCCGTCCGACAGAAAGGTAAGGGCCACGAAGAACTCGCCGGAGGTCTCCAGGATGTTGACGAGCTCTCCAGTTCCCGGCGCGACTTGCCAGACCCCGTTGGTGCTGACGGCGTACATCTCGCCGGTGAGACTCACCGCCAGATCGGTCAGGTTGGGCACGTCGGAGCCATCCCCCGCGTGAAAGGTCACCAACTCAGTCACCGTGTAGGGAGGCTCTGCCTGCACCGAGTAGAGCGTGTCGTCCGTGTGGGCATACATCACCTCGGTCGCCAGCCACTCAGCCCCTGGCGAATCGTCATCGTCATCGTCGTCGTCGTCCACCACCAGGTCTCCCCCGCTGTCGTCGTCGTCACTGGCGTCGTCATCGTCGTCGCCCGCTGTGGTGTCGTCATCGTCAGCAGCGTCCCCGTCGAGGCCTCCGGAGCCATCTCTGTGCTGGACACAGGCGGGCAGGCACACCAGCAACAGGAGGAGCAACATCGATCGAAGCGTAGAGACCATGGGGCAGTTCCTCGGAAGACGAAGGGTACTTTGGACGCACTGAACCAATGAGGCAAGGGCAACGTTGCTCGCCAGCCGAAGCCGGCTAGGCCGACCTATCGAACCGCCGCTACGAGCGACCGGTTGGGCGGCTAAAGCTTGATGCAGACGTTGCGGCTCTCGCTGAAGAACTCCAAGGAGTGACGGCCTCCCTCACGACCCACTCCGCTCTTCTTGGAGCCTCCAAACGGAACCCGGAGGTCGCGGAGCAACCAGGTGTTCACCCAGACCATGCCGGTGTCGAGCGCCGCACTGACCCGGTGAGCTCGCGCCAAGTCCGCGGTCCAAATGGAGGCGCACAGCCCGTACTCCACCTCATTGGCGAGCCTCACAGCCTCCCCATCACTCTCAAATGGATGGACCGTGACCACAGGTCCGAAGATCTCTTCCCGTGCAGTACGACTCGAAGAGGGCAGATCGCAGATGACGGTGGGCTCGTAGAAGGCACCCTTGTCCAGGGGGGACGGCAGCGATGGCACCTGCCCACCACAGAGAACCGTCCCGCCATCCTGCCGAGCCAGGTCCACGTACGAGGCCACCTTGTCACGATGGGCCAGCGAAGTAAGCGATCCAAAGGTCGTGGCCGGGTCGGCGGGGTCACCCACGTTCAGGGAAGTCACCGCCTGGCCGAATCGCCGGGTGAACTCTTCGAGGATGGGCCGCTCGACGAGCAAGCGCTCACCGCAGAGACACACCTGGCCCTGATTGGCGAAGCTAGCCCGCACCACCCCCGCTACGGTGGCGTCCAGATCGCAGTCGGCAAAAACGATCGTGGGGTTTTTCCCACCAAGCTCCAGGCTGAGCTTCTTGAAGCTCGGCGCCGCCGCGGCAGCCACCAGACTTCCTGTTGCTGTCCCACCGGTGAACGAAACCAGGGAGACATCATCATGGGAGACGAGCGCATCGCCGGCATCGGCTCCTCGACCGTGGACCAGGTTGAAGACGCCCTCGGGAAGACCCAGCTCGTGGATAATCTCCGCAAGCACCGAGGCGGTCAGGGGGGTGACCTCGCTGGGCTTGGCCACGATGGTGTTGCCCATGGCAAGAGCCGGGGCCACCTTCCAGCTGAGCAGATACAGCGGGAGGTTCCACGGAGTGATCAACGCCGCCACTCCCAGGGGCTTGCGCAGGGTGTAGTTGATGGCGCCATCCATCGGGTGGCAGCCTGTCTCTTGGTGGCGCACGGCACCGGCAAAGAAGCGAAAGTTGGAGACAGCCCGTGGAATGTCCACCGCTCGCGCCAGCGAGACCGGCTTGCCGGTGTCCCTGGACTCCAGCTCCACGAGCTC
>PBPL01000138.1 GCA_002724675.1 Deltaproteobacteria bacterium
CCGCGCACGTTGAGCGCGGCCACGCCGGTCGGTGCGACCACCACCAGGTTGCGGTCAAGCTCCGCCCGCAGCACGTCAATCAGGGTCGATTTGCCGGTTCCCGCCGAACCAGTGACGAACAGCAGTCGGGGCGACTCTACGCCCAGAAGATCAAGCACCTGCTGAAATTCGTCAGTTCGCTCGTAATGCATGGCAGATCAGGGATTGGGCAATTGCCCGGGCTAGATCAAAGAAGATCGGAAGCCGTTTTCAGACAGAAATAGGTCGTCAGGGACACTCACGCACAGATGGTATGGCATTAATATTTTCGGTAAATCATTCAAATATAACGAGTATATCTAAACGCTAGGGAATTTGAGCCCAGGTGCTACCGCAACCGGCCAAGTTTTACATCCTATAAATATATTCATCGCGCGAAGAAGGAGTCTCCACAGAAATATGAACAGATCAAAAATCGGCACCACGGCAAAAACAGATGCTGTGGTCCAACCCCGCAAAAGCCTGACGATGGTGGCCTATGAACTTCTCGAAGAATTGATCACCACACTGAAGCTCGAGCCGGGCGCAATATTGTCCGAATCTGCCTTGGTGGATCAACTATCGATCGGACGCACACCAATCCGAGAGGCCCTGCAGAGGCTGGAACGCGAGGGGTTGATCGTGATCCTGCCCCGTAAGGGCATCCAAGTCACCGACGTGAATCCCCGTAAACATCTGCTGCTGCTTGAACTGAGGCGCGAGCTCGAAAAACTGCTGGCCCGGACGGGTGCGCTACGCGCCACCGAAGCCGAACGGCTTCAGTTTGTATCGATTGCTGATGATATGGAAAACACCGTCGGTGATGAAGACCATGTCGGCTTCATGCGCCTGGACTACGAACTCAACCAACTGATCGCGAGGGCCGGTCACAACGAGTACGCCAGCCGAGCCATCGGTCTAATCCAGGGACTGGGCCGGCGGTTCTGGTTCATGCACAAAGAGGAAGCAGCCGATTTGAAGCTGGCCGTACAACTTCACGCCACACTGGCCCGTAGCATCGCACGGGGCACACCAACCGACACTGAGCAGGCCGTCAATGCGTTGCTGGATTACCTGGAGAAATTTACCCGGACGACTGTGGACCCTAGTCTGTTGTCGCGATAGCATCGCACGACCAAACCGGCCTTTCAGCATATAAATGACCACTAATAACGTCACCAGTCTTGGCCAGGCTCGTCGCAGCCTGACCGAGCTCGCCTACGAAAAGCTGGAAGAGCTGATCGTAACCCTACGACTTAAACCGGGGTCTGTGCAAAGCGAAGCTGCACTGGTGCAGAAAACCGGATTCGGTAGGACACCCGTTCGTGAAGCACTGCTAAGGCTCGAGAGAGAGGGGTTGGTAGACATCCTGCCCCGCAAGGGGGTCAAGATCACTGAGATCGATCTCACGCGGCAGTTTCTTCTACTGGAACTCAGCCGGGTACTGATGACGCTCCTGGCCCGTACTGGTGCACGACGGGCCACAGTGGAACAGCGACAACAGTTCGCTGGAATCGCCCTAGATTACGAAGAGATCGTCCGAAGCAAAGACCTGATGACGTTCATGCGCATGGACATTACGCTCAACAAACTCCTGTGTGACGCCTCGCACAACGAACACACTTGCAGAGCAATGAACCTGTTGCTCGGCCTGAACCGGCGGGTGGGCTACGTCCACCTCAAGAATCACGGAGACATTCAGACCTGGGCCAGTCTTCGGGCAGAATTCGCCCGCGCGATCGAAAAGGGTGATGCAGATGCGGCCGTCGAGATCACTGGTCGGCGGCTGGACTACATAGAGTCCTCTATCAAGTCGGCCGTGGATTCCGGCGAGATCTGATCTCGTCTGTCGGCACAGTCGACGACAACGATCGGCAGTTCGTGGTATCTCGCTGCGGGGCCCCGTTCAAATCTGATGTGGCAGAAAAAAACCCTGCGCACAATTCAAGGGGGGCGTGCGCAGGGCTACACAGGTTGCTACTAAAGGAGAAATCGTCCAGCAACCAAAAGGTACCCTGAATTTCGCACCAGCGATATTCAAAGTTTCTTGTCCTACCTATAAGAAACCTTAATCGTTTGATATATATCAGATAGAAATACTTATATATCTATGCTTGCCCTAGAGGACCCGATCAGCGGGTGAGGGTCTTCCGCGTTTCAAGACACGCAGACCGACCAGCAACAACACGGTCGACGCGTAAGCCACCGGCCAGCCCCAGTCGCTGCGAATCATCAGCAGGTAGTGCACTGCCGCCAGGCCGAGCGCCACGTAAACCAGTCCGTGCAATCGCTTCCAGCGCCACCCCAGACGCCGGATCCAACCACGCGTGGAGGTCGCCGCCATCAGCACCAGAATCAACCAGGCGTTGAACCCGACCAGGATGTAAGGCCGTTCGACGATCTCTGAGCCCAACCGTGCCATGTCCCATCCCAGCAGAAAGATCACAAAAAACCCGAAGTGCGTGGTTGCGTAGGAGAAAGCCCACAGTCCGACGGCACGTCGACAGTCGATAACAGCCGGCCAGTCTGCCCAGCGCGCAATGCCCGGCATAAGCACCACCAGAATCAGCAGGTTAAAGGCCCAGATGCCGGTTTCCCAGATCAGGGTCTTCTCAGGATCGACACCCAGCCGACCGTAATGCCAGCCGAGTGCCAGCAACACGGCCGGCGATGCCAGTGCCGCGTGAACCAGTGCACGCTTCACCGGTACTGCTGCTTGCTGCCGGGATATAGGTATGCGACCTCGTTGCCGTAACCGTTGTAGGGCCGCGAGGGAATACGCTCAATATCGCCCTTGCCCCAGATGCGCCGCTCGGTTGCCTGGCTCCAGCGGGGGTGGGAGATTGACGGGTAGACATTGCTGTACCAACCGTATTCACCCGGCGCCTCCAGGTGCCAAGTCGCCGCAGGCCGCTCTTCGGTAAACGTGATCCTGACAATGAATTTGGCCGACTTGAAGCCGTACTTCCACGGCACAGTGATACGAAACGGCATACCGTTCTGGGGCAGGTTCTGATCTCCGTAGACACCAAAGGTGGCAAAGGTCAGCGGATGAACCGCCTCTTCGATGGTCAGCGCCTCGACGTACGGCCAGTCCAGTGAACTGAACGGCGATGCCTGTCCGGGCATCTCCTCCGGGCGCAGTACACTCGTGAAAGCCACGTACCGCGCGGAGGTCATGGGCTCGACCGCATCGATGAGTTCACGCAACGGCCGGCCGTTGTAGGGGATCACCATCGACCAGGCCTCGACGCAGCGAAAATCATAGACGCGCTCCTCGAGCTGGTTGAAGGGCATGCCCATCAGGTCACCAACGTCGAACGTTGCAGGCCGCCGGCAGAGGCCGTCGAAGGTCACGGCCCAGGGCTCAAGACGGAACTTGCCGGACCGGTGGACGGGATCGATCTTGTCCCAGCCGAATTCGTAGGCGTTGTTGTAATGGGTGGCCGCATGTTTGAGTGTCAGCCGCCGGGTCGCCGGGTCGACCGCGCCTCTAGAAAGGGCCGAGCCCGTATCAGGGCTTTCCGCATCGCCCGCCCGGGCGGTGAATCGCCGGCCGTATCGCAGCGCAGCAAAACCACCCAGCAATGAAAGACCCAGGGTCCCGGCGAGTACCCGACGGCGGGTGTAAGTGCTGCGATCGGTCACTCGGGTCATGCGGTTGGGCTTTCCCGGTTCAAGTCAACGGTCATTATGCACCATGGCTCTTTTACACCTGCAGGCAGCACCACTGTCACCAGCGTATGCGCAGGCAATCGGTCCCGTCCAGGCCCATGTGAACGACCAGACCCAGTGCGACCACGCGCACCCAAGGCAGGGCCAACGCCATGACATACAAGGCGATGGCCGGCCAGCTGTGCAGGGGATGAAACCCCAGACCGCATCGATTGGGATCGAACACGGGGTCAGCCAGCAGGTGATCCAGGTCGACCAGCATCGTGGCCAACATGATGAGCCAGACGCGGCGCCAGCGGCTGCGGAAAAACAGCCAGGCGATGGCACCGGGCACCAGAACATGGGCCAGGTTGTGAACGATTACGGCGGTCATGACCTCCCAGAATTCCCGGCTACCGGTCAGCGGCCTGCTCTTGTACCATGTCCTGCGCCGTCTGTCGCTGCACTACAGGTTCTGCCCGACTCTGGACAACCACCATGACTTTTGTTGCGGATGCAGATTTTCTGCCACTGGAGAAACTGTATGAAATCCAGTCCCGGCACTGGTCTGCCCAGCGGAAACGGCTGGCAGGTTCGGCGTTCTACCGGCAACACCACCCGGCTGCGCCGATGAAGCTACCGACCCGATTGTCGGATCTTGATGAACTACCGTTGACCGACAAGACACTGCTCCGATTAGACCAGGCGGCGCATCCGCCGTTCGGCAGTTACTTGAACCACCCGCATGAAAGTATCGTGCGGCTGCACCGTACCTCTGGGACCAGCGGTCAGGCGATGAATCTCGCGCTTTCCAGTACCGACACAGCGCTACAGGCTCATGTCGCCGGGCGCAGCCAGAGTGCCGCCGGCCTTGGCCCCGGCGATACGGTGGTCCATTGCCTAAATTACCAGCTCTGGATGGGTGGACTAACAGATCATCTCGGGCTTGAGGCCACTGGCGCTCTGGTGGTGCCGTTCGGCAGCGGCGCAACCCAGCTCCTGGTCCGTACTATCCTCGACGTCGGCATCAACGCCATCTCCTGCACGCCCTCCTATCCGGCGCGTCTGGAACAGGTTCTCGCCGAGCATTTCCCGAGGCTGTCGCCGGTTGACCTCGGCCTGCGCAAAGGCTTCATGGGAGGTGAGCCGGGCCTGGATGATCCTGCGTTCCGCCAGCGCCTCCAGGAGGTCTGGGGTATGCAAGCGATGAACGCCAACTACGGTGTCAGTGACATCTTGTGCAACTTCGCCGGGCAGTGCACACACCAGAACGATCTGCACTTCCTGGCTCTCGACGTCATTCTGCCTGAACTGGTCGACCCTGAGAACGGCAACCCCCTGCCCTGGGAAAGCGGGCAGGAAGGAGAACTGGTGCTGACCAACCTGTACAAAGACTGCCAGCCCTTGCTTCGCTTCAGGACCGGTGACCTAGTCCGCCTGACTGCAACGGATGTCTGTAGCTGTGGACGCACGGCGCCCCGCTTTAGGGTGATTGGACGAACAGACGAAATGGTCGTGGTTCGGGGAGTCAATGCGTTTCCCTCCAGTGTTGCCGCAGCAATCAATCAATGCGCTGAACTGAACGGCGAGTACCGCGTGCGTCTCCCGCACCCGGCACCCTACGACCGGCTGCCGCTGGAGGCGGAACTGGAACCTGGGGTTGTGCCTTCCGATGCGCTGACCCGGACCCTGTCCCACACTCTCGGGGAGGCGCTGCGGCTAACTGTGGATCTCACGTTGCTGCCCGGCGGGGCCCTGCCACGAACTGAAGGCAAAACCAGACGCCTGATTAAGGAGTATGCACAATGAATCACAACGTGCTGTATTCGACCCAGGACAAAGTGGCCACCATTACCCTCAACCGGCCCCATCGCCTCAACGCCATCAACCCGGAACTACTGCGCGATTTCCAGACTGCACTTGACAGCGCCAACTGCGACCCGGATGTCCGGACCATCGTGCTGTGCGGCGAGGGTCGGGCATTCTGTGCCGGCGACGATCTCAAAGAATTCGACCAGCAGAGTGGTGATGAAGCGATGACCAGAGCCTACATTGAACAGATCCAGGACATCACCCGGGGGCTGTGTCTCAACGACAAGATGGTGGTTGGTGCCATCCACGGGTGGGCTGTGGGAGGCGGCCTGGAATGGACTATCAACTGCGATTTTGTGGTGATGGCCGAATCGTGCCAGTTCTTCTTTCCCGAGATCTCTCTAGGGGTGTTTGTAACAGGCGCTGTGACCCGGCTGCTGGTTGATCAGATCGGTCTGCAGCGGGCCCGACACATGATCCTCTTCGGCGAGCGTTACACTGCCCACGACTCCGGCCGGCTGGGTTTTGACTGGCATATCGTTCCTGACGACAAAGTCGTGGGAAAAGCGACTGAGCTTGCCCAGCGCATCGCTGAACTGCCGCCGGGACCCGTGGGCAACCTGAAACGGGCATTGCGATCTTGCGTGAACGGTGATCTGGAAGCCACCATGGCGATAGAGACACAGGCCACCCTGGAGGGGTTTCTAGATCCGGAGTCGGCCGAGCGGGTCCGCCGGCAGCTGGCGTAGAATCGCCGCTCGGTAACCCGGCAGAGCGGATCAAAGATACTTGCGGATGGTGTTGTACCGTAGCGGGTCGATGCGCTTGGCGATCTCGCTGCTCGACAGCGAACCGTCGCGCTTGCGCAGCGCTGCCGCCACCCGGCGCCACCAGCGCAGGTCTCCTTTACGAACCTGCTGCCGGCGCCGACCCTGGACAGCCGGTCTGGCCGCACTCATCGCATCTTCGGTCAGTCCCGCAGCCGCCGCCATCTCGATGAGTTCGATGGTGCCTGCGGCCGCCCGCTCGGCATCATTGTCTTTCAGCCAGTACTCCAGGCAATACGTCTGGTAGAGCATCCGGGCAGTGTCGGTCACCTCCTCGCGGGAATAAAAGAGAGGCCGGCCGGACGCATCACCCGCAGTGCTCTGCTGGGTATCCAGCAGGTCCAGGCAGGCAGGCCAGGTGCTGGGCATGCCCAGCGCAGTCAGGCGTTCTTCAGCCTGGCGGCGCAGCGTCAGCAGCAGCCGGCGGGCAGGGCTGGTGATGCGTTTCCGGTTCATCGAGCTGACGGGTTCCGGCCCGCCTTCAATTCTTTTTCAACTGTCACCGCGCAAGGCACTCAGAGCGATTGCACTGTGCATCGCGACGCCCACCGCCATCGCATCTTCGTCGATCTGCATGCGGTTGGAGTGGCACGGCGCCGCCCCGCCCTCGGTGCCGGGTGGGGCCACACCCAGAAAGGCAAAAGCACCGTTGTAGCGCTGTAACAGGTAAGAGAAGTCCTCGGCCGCCATCAGGGGTTCGGACATCTCCAGGTAACCCGGATCGCCAAGCAGTTCCCTGGCCGTTGCGGCAACGAGCGCCACACCCGCCGCGTGGTTGATCGTCGGCGGGTATCCCCGCCTGAGGTCGGCCTCGCCGCGCAGGCCGTGCGCCGCGGCGATCTGTTCCACCAGCTGGCAGATACCGGCGGAAAGCCGCTCACGAGTTTCTTCAGACAGCGACCGGAGTGTGATGTCCAGCTCAGCGCTTTCAGGGATCACGTTGCTGGTCGTCCCAGCCTGTATCCGGCCGACCGTAGCCACCACCGGGCCGAAAACACTGAACCGGCGGGTGACGAAACTCTGTATCGCCTGGACTATTTCGCAGGCAGCCGGCACCGGGTCGGCCGCATCGTGCGGCATCGAACCGTGGCCGCCGCGCCCGACAATACGCGCACAAACCGTGTCCACCGAAGCCAGTACCGCGCCAGGGCGACAACAGATGACACCGGCAGGAAACCGGGGCTCCACGTGCAGCCCGAAAACCGATTCCACTGCGCCGTGAGCCTCCAGCACGCCTTCTTCCAGCATGATCTTCGCCCCACCGTAGCCTTCCTCGCCGGGCTGGAACATGAACCGGACATTGCCCGCGAGCGCATCAGCCCGGGTACTGAGCAGGTGCGCAGCGCTCGCCAACATAGCGGTGTGGGCATCGTGGCCGCAGGCGTGCATTCGTCCTGACTCCTCGGAAGCAAAAGGCAGATCGGTATCCTCGGGCATCGGCAGTGCGTCCATGTCTCCGCGCAGGAGTACCGTCGGACCGGGGCGGGACCCGCGCAGGGTGGCGACCACTCCGCTAGTGGCTTCCGAGCAGCTCACCTCGAGGTCCAGCCCGGAGAGGGCATCAAGGACGGTTTCCCGTGTACGGGGCAGGTCGAGTCCCAGCTCGGGATGACGGTGAATTTCCCGCCGCATGGCGACCGTGCGCGCCTGCAAACCCCTGGCATCATTCAATAATTGTGAATCCATCGCAGTCCCCTGGAAGCCCGCGCCCAGGCGCAGGTCGTTTCTGTTCTGGTAAGAATAATAGTGCACCCGCCAGCCCACGCAAGAGCCTGTGCCGAACCATGGGAAAACCCGGCGGGCGCAGGGGCGGATCCGTGCCGGGTAAACAGAATGTGGCTGCCGCGCAGGTGTTTTACCTACAGCAGGGTCAGCAGGTAATCGGCCACCTCGCGGGTAAACCGCCGGTCGGTCCAGTACTGAAGATGGGAGAACGGTGTCCGGCCGCTGAGGGCGCCGCCGACGTTGATCGCGATGTCGGCCTGCACCGTTCGGTCGTACGCGGCATTCACGGGTTTCAGCGGCCAGGCCAGCACATCATGGGGATCGTAGTAGTTGAACCAGCGGGCCTTCGGCTTGAGCCGGGCCGGCAGCCGTGGCGGGGGAAAGCTTATGGGCACGACCCGCCGGCAGGAAAAAGTGAACAAGGGGATGTTGCAACCGAAGGTGATGAACCCCGTCAGCCAGTTCATCCGTTCAAAATTGGAAAGTCTTGGGCTCGGCCGGCGCTGGCTGTCCCAGACATAGTTGGACAGGATGTGGCCACCGAAAGAATGGGCCAGCATCACGAGCGGTACGGGACGGCCACGCAGCTGATCGTGGTAAAGAGCTGCCAGGCACGCTTCGATACGCGCGTGCACCAGCTGATAGATCCGCACCTCTTCCCCGCCCGCCCGGCGCCGGGACGGCAGCTGACGGTAACCGGTGGCATCCCCCAGCGCGGACACCACCATGCTTCTCAACCGCCGGCTTTTGAGCTGAGCTGAGGCCAGGGCCTGTGACAGGTACGCCTGCTGGGCAGGTTCCAGAATGTCGTCCCAGTAGACCGGCTGCCAGGCGACCGCGTCGGGATCCCGGCCGCCCTGCGCGAGATGTCGGCTGATGGTTTTGACCATACCGTCAGCGAAATCCGGCCTCTGCCGGCCGATGCCGTGAATGATGACCACCGCTAGTTTCTTGTCCATTGCGGTCTTTCGCCCGGGCGCCTTTACAGTGTCAAATGCGGACGGTATAAAGTGAACAATCGTTTACCTATTGCCGCCATGCCTGTCGACACACCCACTCGCCGGACCAACAACCGCGCCCAGCTGCTGCTCGACGCTGCGGCTAGCCTGTTCGCCCTAAAGGGCTATGCATCAACCACGGTACGGGACATCGCGGCCGCAGCCAGTATGACACCCGGCGCAGTGTACGTTCACTTTCCATCCAAGTGCGACCTGTTGGTTGAAGTCTACAAAGAAGGCGTCAGGCGCGTGACCGAGCGGATCGAGTCCTCGACGCTCGGCATTCACTGCCCCTGGAAGATCCTGGAATCAGCTCTCACTGCGCACCTGGAAGCCATCCTGGATCGCTCGGCCTATGCCAAAGTAATCATCCGGGTCCTGCCCGGCGACGTAGGGCAAGCCGGCCCTGCTCTTGCTGCCCTGCGTGACGGGTACGAATCAAAGTTCCGCCGCTACGTGGAAGCACTGCCGCTGGCACCCGGAATCGACAGCCGCCTGCTGCGACTGCTTTTGCTGGGTGCCCTCAATCATGCGCCGGTCTGGTACAGCGACCAGGGGGAGGAACCGACCGGGATTGCTGCAGCAGCCGTGCAACTGATCCGGGGAGGTGCGAGCTCGGTCGAACAGGTCGCATGAACACCCAGACTCCGTACCGGGTACTGGTCACCAAAGTGGGCCTAGACGGGCACGACCGGGGCAGCCGGATCGTCGCTGCCTACCTGCGTGACGCGGGCATGGAAGTGGTTTACACGCCTCCCTGGCAGTCGGTCGACCAGGTCGTACGGCTCGCCAACGACGAAGATGTGGACCTGGTCGGCGTCAGCTCGCTGTCTACCGACCACCTGATCGTGCCCGACCTGATGCAGGCCCTGCGGAAAGCCGCCCTGGAACATGTGCCGGTCGTGGTCGGAGGTATCGTGCCCGATACCGAGCACGCCCTGTTGTTTGACGCCGGCGTCAGCGCCATCTTTGGACCGGGTACCGCAAGGGACACCATCGTCAACACAGTCCGGCAGCTGGCCGCAGCGGCCCGGGACGCCCTCGAGAACCCGTTCACCTGACGGAGACGAGCCATGAACCGGCGCGCTGAACAGCAACAACCCAAAGGCTACGAAAAAGCTGAGACCCAATGGCACGATGATTACCGGCGGGACATCGGTGATGCTCAACCTGTGCACAACCGTTCGGGCGTACCGATCGAGCCGCTCTACGGACCGTCGACCGATCCCGGGGCGGCTCACCTCGAACACCTGGGGCTGCCCGGGCAGCTGCCGTACACCCGCGGCATCTATCCCACCATGCACCGGGGACAAACCTGGAGCCAGCGCCAGCTGATCGGACACGGCACCCCGGCCGAGTACAACGAGCGGGTCCTTAAGATGATCGACGCCGGGACCACCGCCATCAGCCTGATCCCCTGCAACTCGGTCTACCGCGGTAATGACTGCGACGAGATTCCGCTGCCGCTGCTCGGAACCTGCGGCACCGTGGTCAACACCGCCGAACACATGGACCATGCCCTCAGCCAAGTCGACATCGCTGCGATCTCGACAGCAATGAATGACCCCTCCCCTTTCACCCTGCTGTCATTCGTTCTCAACGTCGCCGATCGGCGTGCAGTGCCCTGGCAGCAGATCAGCGGCACATCGAACCAGAGCGATTACCTTTCGCACTTCATCGCCAACCACATGTTCTTCCGTCTGTCACTGGAAGGTGCGCGGCGGGTACTGTTGGACCACATCGCTTTCTGCCGGGAAAGAGTGCCGAACTGGAACCCCCTATCGGTGGTCGGTCAGCACATGCAGCAGGCCGGTGCTACGCCTGCCCAGGCCATGGGCTTCACGCTGTGTTCGGCACTGCAGTACGGCCGGGACTGCCTGCAGCGTGGTCTCGACCCTGACGATTTCCTGCCGCGCTTCACCTTCTTCTTCGACATATCCATGAGCCTTTTTGAAGAGGTCGCCAAATTCCGTGCCGGTCGCCGGCTGTGGGCGCGCCTGACCCTCGAACAGCTGGGCGCCACCACTGACCGGGCCCGGCGTTTCAAGTTCCACGGCCAGACTTCCGGTGCCGACCTGACCCGCCAGCAACCCCTGAACAATATCGCCCGGGTCACAACCCAGGCCATCGCAGGCATTCTCGGCGGCCTGCAATCGCTGCACACCGATGCTTTCGACGAGGTGATCAACGTGCCTAACGAAGATCCCGCGCGCATTGCTGTCGCGACCCAGAACATACTCCGCGAAGAGGCGGGCCTGTGTGACGTGATCGATCCACTGGGCGGGTCCTGGTATGTGGAGAATCTGACTGACGAGATGGAAAAGACAATCGTGGCAGTCATCGACACTGTCGAAAATGCCGGCGGCATGTACGCCGCTGCCGAGTCGGGCCTGGTACAGCGAATGATTGGTGAATCCGCCCTGGCCTGGCAGGATCGTATCGATACCGGTGACCAGAAGATCGTCGGGGTCAACTGTTACCGGGTGCCCGAAGAAAAAGACAACCACGCCGTACCGCCGACCGTGCGCCCGGCCAAAGACAAGATGCAGGCTCATGTCGACCAGCTGCGGCGCTTCAAGACCGACCGCAGCCAGGCAGCAGTCCAGCAGTCACTCACGGCGCTTGCCAGGGCAGCCAACAGCACCGATGACAATGTCTTCGCGAGAGTGGTCGAGGCCACCGCTGCCGGTGTGACCCACGGCGAGGTGATCGCCTGCCTGAGGCAGGAACTGGGTTTCGGCCAGCCGCTGATCGTCGATTGAATTGAACTCCGTCGCTGATAGACCGGGCATGCTGCTCGACGCACTGATGGCCGGCGACCGCCGGGCGCTGGGCCGTGCCATCACACTCGCCGAGACCGGCGGAGACCGGGCCGCAGAGCTCGGTCGGCAAATCCGCGAACACACCGGCAACGCTCGTGTGATCGGCGTCACCGGCCCGCCCGGCGCCGGCAAATCAACACTGACCAACAGGCTGATCGGTGCACTGCGTGCCGGCGGGCAGAGTGTTGCCGTGCTGGCAGTCGACCCTTCCAGTCCGATCAGCGGCGGCGCGATTCTGGGCGACCGGCTGCGGATGACGTCCCACACCGACGATGACGATGTTTTCATCCGTTCGCTGGCTGCCCGCGGCCATCTCGGTGGACTGACCGCAAGCACGCCGGCGGTGATCGACATCCTCGATGCCGGAGGATACCAACAGGTCATCCTGGAGACCGTGGGCACTGGACAGTCGGAAGTCGAGGTCGGCGAGATTGCCGACATCCGCGTGGTGGTCTGCACACCCGGGATGGGCGACGACATTCAGGCCATGAAGGCCGGTCTGTTCGAGATCGCCGATATCCTGGTCGTCAACAAGTCCGACCAGGATGGGGTCGACCAGACCGTCCGGCACCTCGAGTCGATGCTCTCGTTGCGTGGCCCGGAACACACCCGGGCGGTTATCGTACCGACCACGGCCACCAAAGGCGACGGCATAGATGACCTGCTGAACGCCATAGACCGTTGTTCGACCATACTCAACCCCAATGAGCGGCGGCGTGACCGCACGCGCCGGCTGCTCGCCGGCCGGGCCGCTGAACTGCTGCGCGAGCATCTGCTGCGGCACGACAGCGAGCGGCTGGATACGGCCTGTAGAGCCTATGAGAATGGCGAGCGGTCCCTTGAACAAAGTGCCCGTGATCTGCTAAAGCTAGAATATCCCTGATGTGACGAACAGAGAAAGGACACCCCGAATCATGCTGAAGGTTGACAGTTCACGATGAGCGGCCCGCTCGCGGGAATCCGCGTGTTCGATCTGACCAGGGTCCTTGCCGGACCCAGCTGCACCCAGATACTCGGCGACCTCGGTGCCGACGTCATCAAAATCGAACGGCCAGGAATCGGTGACGATACCCGAAAATACGGCCCGCCCTTCGTGCTCGATGAAAACGGGACAGAAACCACCGAAAGCGGCTACTACCTCTCCGCCAACCGCAACAAACGGTCGGTTACGCTGGACCTCACCAGCGCAGAGGGCCAGGACCTCGCCAGGCAGATGATCAGGCAGTGCCAGGTTTTGGCTGAAAATTTCAAGGTCGGAAACCTTGCCAAGTTCGGGCTCGATTACCCGACGCTCAAGATCGAAAATCCGGGGCTCGTATATTGCTCCATCACAGGATTCGGCCAGACCGGGCCCAAAGCACAACGGCCGGGCTACGATTTCATGGCGCAGGGTCTGGGCGGGATCATGAGCATCACCGGCCCCCCTGGAGAAGAACCGCACCGGGTGGGTGTTCCCATAGCGGACCTGACGGCCGGGCTGTGGGCGGCCCTGTCCATCAATGCGGCACTCAGGCACCGAGAAGTCACCGGGGAAGGTCAGCACCTCGATATCAGCCTGCTGGATACGCAGGTGTCCTTGCTCTCGATACAGGGCCTGAATTACCTGACCTCGGGAGAAGTGCCGGGACTGCTGGGCAACGCGCACCCCAATATCGTGCCCTACCAGGTGTTTCCCACTGCCGACGGCAACATTATTGTCGCGGTGGGCAACGATGATCAGTTCAAACGTTTCTGCGAATTTGCCGAGGTGCCGGAACTGATCAGCGACGAGCGTTTTGTCACCAATAAAGCACGGGTGCAGAATCGCCAGGCACTGACCCGGATACTCAACGATGTCATGCGCCAGAAACCATCGGCTTATTGGCTGGAAGCGCTGGAGAAAATCAAAATCACCTGTGGTCCGATCAATACCATCGACCAGGTGTTCACCGATGACCAGGTGGTCGCCCGGAACATGCAGATCCAGATGGATCATCCGTCTGCCGGCGGCAAGTCGGTGAATCTGATCGGCAGCCCGGCGAAGTTGTCAGCAACCGAGGTGTCCTACCGGCACGCACCGCCCACTCTGGGCCAGCACACCGATGAGGTGCTGGAGGAACTGCTAGGGCTCGGTGCGGCCGAACGCGACCGGCTTCGTGACCAGAGTGTGATCTAAATCTGTGCTCTTGTGATTACGCTTCACGGCCATAGAATCCCCGCTGCTCGGCGGGGCTGAACCGCACACCCGGCGTTTCGCAGTAGGACAGGGTCGCAACGATGCGGCTCTGGCCACTGACCGGCGTGACGCGGTGCAGCGTACTTTGTCCGCGAAAAAGGATCAGCGTGCCGGCCGTGATGGCGAGGGTACGGACTTCGGGATCCCGACCCGCCAATACCTGCGCAACCGTGTCGTAACCGGGATCCTGCGGGCTGCGTATTGCGGCCCGGTACTGGAACGCACCACCGGACCCGGCCGCCCGGAGCAACAGCGTGATCGTGAACTCGGACCGGTCGAAGTGCCAGCCGAGCGCCGGCTCGCCGTCGCGGTATTCCATGACGTTGACCGATGCCAGCGGATCGGCCATCGGGTACAGCGCCGGCTTGTCCATCACCCGTGCCAGGAACCCGGCCAGCGCCGGCCAGGCATAAACCTCGCTTAACACACTGTCCTGAATCTGATCTGCGCACACCGTGTGGTTGGTGGTCTGGACTGTTCCAAGCGCCGGATGATCAGCCGGCAGACCGGGAACGGATTGCTCGAAATAGACGTTGTGCGTGCGGCTGTGACTGAATGACGCGCCAGCCAGCAGGGGTCCGACATGGGCCAGGCTGAGCCGGATGGCTTCGGGCTGCAACAGACCCGGCAGGTCGAACATACCGTGCCGCGCAAGCCGCTGACGACAACGCTCGACCAGCGCGAGGAGGGACGGTGACTGTAGCTGGTCCAGGGGATAACGCTCGAGGTCGAGCAGCGTGTGCATGGACCGCTCAGAGCTCGGTGTACTTTGCGGCCAGGCCGCGGGCCTTCTCGACCGGATACTTGCGGCGGTTCTGCACCATCTTGTTCCGCGCTGCCGCCTCGAGGTCCAGGCCTAGCCTTTCGGCCACCATGATCGTGTAAATCAGGATGTCCGCCAGTTCTTCACCCACCGCCGCACGTGCGTCGGCAGGCAAACCATCACTCTGTTCGGCCGTCAGCCACTGGAAATGCTCGACCAGCTCCGCGGCTTCCACGCTCAGAGCCATAGAGAGGTTCTTGGGCGTGTGGAACTGCTCCCAGTCCCGATCCGCGACAAACTGGTTCACCTCGTTGACCAGCTGCTCAAGAATGACGTCGGCCATAAAGAGAACCCTGTCCTTGTCCTTGTTGATCGATGCGGGTCTAGGGGCCCGCTGTCGGCAGGCATCCGAGCATTCTGTGCCGGCACGTAACACGGCCCGGAACCAGTCTCGATTAAAGCAGATGTCACCACGTGAGCAAACATCGGCGGTGCCGGCGATCAGCATCACTCGCCCTGCAGCGCCACTGACACTAGAATAAGCCGCCACCCTGACCGAGGGCTTTTTTCCGGACCGGCGCCTACCGGTACACCCGACAACCGCAGGAGAGATCATATGAGCGAATGCCCCGTATGCGGCGCCGAAATAACGCTGGCTTCCGATACCGTTGTGGGCGAATTACTGGAATGCCCCGACTGCGGTTCCGAACTGGAAGTGACGGCGCTGGAACCGCCCGCCCTGGCTGAAGCCCCGGAAACCGAGGAGGACTGGGGCGAGTGAGAATCGGCTTTCTGCACTCTTTGATCAGGAAAGAAGAAAAACTTCTGATCGACGAGTTCAGTCAGCGCGGCGTCGAGCTGGTGATGCTCGATGACCGCAAGATGATTTTCGACCTGGCCACAGGGCTGGAGGTCGATCTGGTTTTGGAGCGCTGCATCAACCACTCCCGCGCCATGCACGGGCTGCGTCTGCTCGAAAGTGCCGGCATCCGCTGTATCAACTCTTCCGAAGTATCACGTGTGTGCGGTGACAAGATCCTGACCTCGCTGGCGCTGAAGGAAGCTTGCGTACCACAGCCCCCCGTGCGTATCGCTTTCACCGAAGAATCAGCCCTGGAAGCGATCGAACAACTGGGCTACCCGGTGGTATTGAAACCAGCGGTCGGATCGTGGGGCCGACTGCTGTCCAAGGTCAACGACCGTGAAGCTGCAGAGTCGATACTGGAACATAAATCGATTCTCGGCAGTTATCACCACTCGATTTTCTACATCCAGAAATATGTCGAGAAACGGGGCCGCGACATTCGCAGTTTCGTGGTCGGTGACGAGTGCGTTGCGGCCATCTACCGGACTTCACCCCACTGGATCACCAACACGGCTCGCGGCGCGGTGGCCACCGGCTGCCCCGTGAACGACGAACTCGCCAGTGTATCGCTGGCTGCGGCGCGGGCGGTCGGCGGCGGCGTGCTGGCCGTGGACCTGTTCGAGACGGACCAGGGTCTTTGGGTCAATGAGGTCAATTACACGATGGAATTCCGCAACAGTATCGACACCACCGGGGTGAACATTCCCGCGCGGGTGGTTGATTACGTGCTGGAGAGCGCTGGGTGATCCGGGTAGCGATCGTCGGCGGCTCCGGCTATACAGGCGGTGAGCTGCTGCGGCTGCTGCTGTTCCACCCGGAATGCCAGGTCGAGCAAATCACTTCCGAGCGTTTCGCCGGCAAGTTCGTCCACAATGCCCATCCGAACCTGCGTGGCGTGACGCGTCTCAAGTTCTGTGCGCTTAACGAACTGACGGCCTGCGACCTGCTGTTTCTTTGCCTGCCGCACGGCCGCACCATGGGCAGCATCGACGACTTCCACGCACTGGCGCCGCGGCTGATCGACCTCAGCGCGGATTTCAGACTGACAAGCGCCCGGAGTTACCAGCGCTGGTATGACGCAGAACACCTGCGGCCCGAGCTCCTTGGCACTTTCGCCTACGGTGTGCCGGAACTCAACCGCGATGCCATACGCGAAGC
>PBPL01000139.1 GCA_002724675.1 Deltaproteobacteria bacterium
CGTATCGACGCGCTTTCACGCCCACCTTGGCAAGGAGACGTATCTGGACAGTTTTGCCGATAAGGGCGTGCGCGCCCTGTGGCAGAAGGCGGTGGAGTTGGGGCTGATTGTCGAATTGCACATTGGGCCCACTTACGCGCGGCAGGTAGCCGAGGCCCTGCGCGATTTCCCCGAGACGGTGGCGCTGATCCGCTCCAATCAGGTGGCCAAGGGCAATGTCCTCGAAGCCGCGAGGCTGGCCGGCATTATGGCGGCCAAGCGCACCGGCGAGCTGATTCCGCTGTGCCATCCGCTTAACCTGAGTGCGGTAGAGGTGGCGTTCACCGTGGGTGAGGACCGGATCGAAGTAGAGACCAGGGCCCGGGTCAGGGATCGCACCGGTGTGGAGATGGAGGCGATGACGGCGGCGGCGGTGGCGCTGCTCACCATTTACGACATGTGCAAGGGGGTGGATCGGGGTATGGTGATCGGACAGGTGCGGCTGATGGAGAAGCGGGGGGGCCGCAGCGGCACCTACAGCCGCCAGGAGTGAGGGCCCGGCCGGTCGGGATGGGCTGATGGCCAGGGGCGACGGATTCCGCCCCTACTTTTTTGCCTCCACGGCAGGCTCCGGTGTCTGGGGGGAAGCCAGCGCTGCCGGGAGCGTATCGCGGAGCGTGATCTCGACGCGGCGATTCAGTGCCCGCCCCTCTGCCGTGTTGTTGGTGGCGATCGGCTCGGTACTGCCGAAAGACCAGAGGTGCATCTGCTCCATGGGCAGGCGCTGGACTTCGTGCAGATACTGGCGGATCTGCTCGGCCCGCTGGCGCGACAACACCCTGTTCCTTTTCTCGTCGCCCGTGATGTCGCTGTGGCCCTCGATGACGAGTGGGTGATCGGGGAACTCCCGGACGAAGCGGGACAGGTAGCGCAGTCGCTGGTGCATGTCGGTGGAGAGGTCGGGCTTGCCCTGGTCGAAGTGAATCGTCTGCAGCAGGACCAGCTTCGGCTGCAGGTGGTGGAGTCGGCCGCGGGCGCCAAAGGGCGCCGGCGCGGAGTTGACCTTCTGCTCTAGCCGGATCAGGCGGACGTGGGACGTATCGCGCCAGACCCTTTCGACCCGGACCAGGCCGAGGCGGAGGTGTTCCTGATAGACTTCGAAGATGCTGCCCGGCTGCACTCCTTCGCGGGTACCGAAGTTTACCCGGTAACGGCCCCGGCTCACCGCCGCCTGGATGCCGGCCGGGCCGGGTGCGAGATGGACCTGGGAAATGCGGTATTTGGAGGGCCGGAGGACCGTCGGGTTCAGCTCTTTCCCGTCGTCGGCCACACCCGGCAGCGCCAGGAGCAGTAAAGCCCCCGCCAGAAGGCGCCGGAGCGCCGCGCCGTGCGCCAGCCGGCAGGGCCGGGAAACGCTATCATCCGCCATGTTTCAAAGCAGTTTGCCGGCCAGCTTGAGGATAACAGCCTTCTGGCTGTGCAGCCGGTTCTCGGCCTGATCGAAGATGATCGAGCGGGGGTCGTTGAGGATGGCACCGTCGATCTCGTAGCCCCGATGGGCCGGCAGGCAGTGCATGATCCTGACCTTGTGGCTCCCCAGCGTTTCGGCGTTGAGCTGGTAGGGCTGGAACAGCGCGAGACGGCGCTCCTTCTCCACGGCGAAATCCGGATCGGTGAAGTACTCCATGTCGATCCAGGTATCAGTGTAGACCACGTCGCTGCGGGCCAGCGCGGCGGCTAGATCGTCCTCCTCGTCGAAGAGCCCGACGCGCCGAGCCTCTTCGTACAGGGCCTCGTCGGCGGCAGCCGGATTGACCTCGGGCGTGACCGCGGTGACGTGCATGCCGACCTTGACGCCGGCGGCAACCAGGGAATTGCAGACGTTGTTGCGGACGCCCACGTAGGTGAGCCTGATTCCGTCGAGACGGCCCACCGCCTCCCTGATCGTCATGATGTCGGCCAGCCCCTGCAGCGGATGGTAGCGGTCGCAGCAGCCGTTCATCACCGGCACCCGCGACGCTGCGGTAGCTTTGAGGACGTCGGCGTGCTTGAGCAGGCGGACGAGCATCAGGTCGGAGTAGAGCGACAGCACCTTGATCTCGTCCGCAAGGTCGGCGAGCCCGAAGTTGGTCACGTCCCAGTCCAGGTAAACGGCCTGACCCCCCAGCTGCAGCATGCCGATCTCGCTCGAGTAGCGGGTGCGGGTCGACGTCTTCTGGAAGAGCAGGGCCAGATTCTTGCCCTTCATCGTGCCGTCGAAGCGATCCGGGTCGGCCTTCATGGCGAGGCTGACTTCCAGCACCGTGGCTACTTCCTCGGCGGACCAGTCCTTCAGGGTGACCAGATTCACGTTTTGCTCCTTCAGGACAGGTGCTTTCCGACCTTTGCCAAAAGCGCCTGGCGGACCTGGTCGGCGGTCCCCTGGATGCGACAGCCGGAGGCCTTGGCGTGGCCGCCGCCGCCGAATTCCGCGGCGATCAGGCTCACGTCCACCCGGTCCCGGGAGCGCAGGCTGACGCGGAAGTAGTTCGGATCCTGTTCCTTGAGCAGCAGCGCCACCTCGACCCCCTTTACCAACAGGCCGTAGTTGACGATCTCCTCGACGTCGCCGCTGCGCATGTCGGCGTGAGTCAGGAGCAGGGTGGCCACCTGGTCGTCGCAGTGTAGTTCCAGCGAGTCGACGCTGCGGCCGATCAACTTCACCGATTCGAACTCCTTGTTGCCGAACAGCTGGTCGGCGATGTAGTCGAGCCGGGCTCCCCGCCGCACCAGCTCGGCGGCGGCTTCGAAGGTTCCGGCCGTGGTGAGGGAGAAACGGAAGCCGCCGGTGTCGAAGAGGATGCCCATGTAGAGCGCGGCGGCGGTCTGCTCGTCGATCGCCATCTGGCTGCCGCGGGCGACGTGGTAGACCGCCTCGCAGGTGGAGCTGAGCATGGGCGCAACCAGATTCACGTCGCCGAAGAGCTTGTTGTCCTTGTGATGGTCGATGTTGAGGATCCGACTGCCGTCACCGAGGTGATGGGCCGCATTGCCGATGCGATCGAGATTGGGACAGTCGAGGACGACGGCGTGGGCGGCGGCGGTCGTGGCGCCTTCGGCCGCTACCTGGATCTCATCCCATCCTTCGAGGAAGTCGTAGGCGTCGGGGATGTCGTTGAGGACGATGGCCACCTTCTTGCCGGCATTCACGAGCAGGCGGCGCAGGGCCAGACAGCCGCCGATACCGTCGCCGTCGCTGTTGATGTGGGAAGTGAGGACGAACTCTTCGGCATCGTCGAGAAAGCTGCACGCAGCCGCCAGGTCCTGGGGCCGGGGTCCGTTGCTCGACGCGTCACTGGATGGAGGCATGGGAGGTGATGATCCTTGGGTCGTCTAGGGGCGCCGCAACACGAAGTGCACCCGGTCCGAACGGGCCGAGCCTTTGTTGAAGGTGAACCCGCTGTAGGCGCCGAGCAATTCGAAGGGGCAGGTCTCCAGCATCAGCTCGAGGTCGCTCCAGGGGTAGATGTGCTGAGTGTGGGTCTCCTCGAGCACGCCGGCAACGGCGGCCAGCTCAATGGCGAAATGATTGTACTGGAGGTTTTTCGTACGGTCGTAATAGCTGTGGCGCTTGTAGGAGAACCCGGGACCCTCACCGGCGTCGTGGACGTCGTCGAAGTAGCGCAGCGAGTTGCGTTCGGTGCACACGTCAAAGATAAACAAACTGTCAGGCTTCAGTATGCGAAAAACCTGGTCGCAGGCGCGCAGGACGTCGGCGGTGGTCAGCAGGTAGTTGAAGCTGTCGTAGGCACAGACAGCGGCGTCGAACGGCTCGAGGCCGTCGAGATCGGTGAGGGCGGTCAGGTCACCGACGAGAAAGGCTGGTGCGGCGCCATTGGCGTCCGTGCTCTGAGGTGACCCCGTCTTCTGGCGGGCCGCGGCGATCATCGCCGGCGAGCGGTCGATCCCCACCACGTCGTAGCCGCACCGAGCCAGCTCGAAGGTCAGGTTGCCGGTGCCACAGGCCAGATCGACCAGGCGCTGGGAACGGGACTCGAAGCGGGCGAGGATCGACTTGATGTACATCGCCCAGTTGCGGTAGTCCACGTGCTGCATCACGTGATCGTAAATGCTGGCCAGGGTCTCGTACGGAGGACTGCAGGTGGACGACACGGATCCTCAGAAGGTGAGATACTCGTCCTCTGCCGCGACCTCCTGTCGCAGAATCCGGACGTAGCGGTGGCGCTGATTTCTGGCCGCCTGCCGGGCCGGAATTTCCAGGACCTCGGCCTCGATGCGGCGGTCGGGCAAGGCGATGGCGATCACCTCGCCGGGATTGACTTCGCGGGACGCTTTGGCCGGGACGCCGTCGACGCAGACGCAGTCCTGGTCGCAGGCCTGCTTGGCCTGGCTGCGCTGCTTCAGCAGCCCGGTCCGCTTGATGAACAGGTCGAGTCGCGCCACCGCCCTACTCATCCTCGTTTGCGGCGCTGGCGTTACGGCGGTCGAGGTGGATCTGCTGCTTGAATTCGCTGATGGCTTCCTGCAGGGCCACGGGTATGAGGCGCTCGCGGATCATCCTCTCTATCGTCGCCTGGTCATCGTTGATCTTCAGCAGCCGGCCGCCGTCTTCGAGCAGGAAGGGCTCGGTGATGCCTCCGAGCGAAAGCGGTCCGAGATGGGACTGCAGGAATGGCGGGATGTCGCCCTTGTCGTAGATGTTCCACAGGCCGCCCAGCTCGGCGCTGGGATCCTCCGAGTGCTGGCGCGCCAGCTCGGCAAAGTCCTCGCCGGCCAGGGCGCGCTCCCGCAGCTCATCCAGCTCGGCCCGCACCCGGTCCTTGTCGGAGTCGTCCGTGCCGGTGCGCACCAGGATGTGGCTGGCGCAGAGCTCGTCCTCCCGCTTCTCGTGCAGCAGGATCAGGTGGTAGCCATACTCGGTGCGTACCGGGGCGCTGACTTCTCCCGGCCTGAGCGCGAAAGCGGCGCGCTCGAATTCCGGGACGAAATCCCCGGTGCGGAAGCAGTCGAGATACCCGCCCTCTTCCCGGGAGCCGGGATCTTCCGAGTATTCCCGGGCGAGCTCGGCGAAGTCGGCTCCGGCCGCCAGTTTCTCCTCCACGGCAACGACGGTCTCGAGCACCTGCGTGACAGCGGAAGTGTCGGGCCTGACCTTGCGGAAGATCAGGCTGACATAAAAAGTCGATGGCAGGGTGTCGGCGTGGGCCTGGCGAAAGGCTTCCACGTCGCGCCGGGTCACATTCACCCGCGCAGCGATCACCTGCTGCATCTGGTCCATGAGCATCTGGTCGCGAATGGTCTTGCGCAGATGGGTTTTGAGCTGGCGCTCGGTGAAGCCGATGCGCTCGAGCATGCCCTTGTAGTCGTCGCCCGAGGCCTCCTTCATCTTCTTCACTTCCTGACCCAGCAGCTCTTCGACCCGGCTGTGATCGATCTCCAGGCTGTCGCGCTTGGCCTTGAGGATCAGCACCTGCTCGTCGACCATGTCGTCGAGCATCTGCTCGCGCAGCCGGTCGAGCTCCTGCACGGGTGGCGTGAAGGTGTATCCGGAGGCCTGCAGAAAGACCTGCAGACGCATGTTGAGCTCGGACCAGAGAACGACCTCCTGGTCGACAACGGCGACTATGCGGTCGATCAGCTGGGAGCGGGCCTCCACGGGAGCCGGCACCGCCGCCGCCAGCAGGATCGCAAACAACAGGCCGTAGCTAAGGCACACCAAGGTTCGTGACAGCCGCATCAGGGGGTCTCCTCCGTCACTGCGTCGCCGATCTCCCAGGCACCGTTTTCCTTGAGGCGCCGGGAAAAGGCGGCCAACCGCAGCTGGTGCTCGGCCCGCACCAGCTGCTCGATGATCTCGGCGCGCACCTGCTCGTCGAGATCGCGTACCGTGCCGGCCTCCTGGCGGTCGAGGATCTGAAAAATGTGGAAGCCGTACTCGGTGCGCACCGGCTTGGAGATGCTGTTGAGCTCGAGGTTCTCGCAGGCCTCCCACAGCACCGGGTCATCCTCTCTGGTGAAGTACCCCAGGTCGCCGCCGTCGTACTTGCTATCCTGGTCGCGGGAGTGGGCCCGGGCCACCTCTTCGAACAGGGCGCCGCGGTTGAGCGCCTGGCGCCTGGCGTTGGCATCGCGCCGCGTTCCCACCAGGATGTGGCGCACGCGCACCTGCGGCCGCGTCAGCAGATAGTCGTCGCGGTGGCCGTCGTAATGCTCCTGGATTGCCGCCTCGGAGACTTCGATCTCAAAGCCGTCGAACTCGGCGTCGAGCAGGTGGGCGATCAGCAGGTTGCGGCGGGATGCCTCCAGCGCGGCGCGCACCCGCTGACTCCCCTCCAGGTTGCGGGCAAGGGCCTCCTGATAGAATAGCTCCTCGTCGATCCAGGCGTCGACCAGCCGCCGGCGCTCGACCGCTGCTACATCGCTTGGCAGGCCTTCGTCCAGCTGCGAATCGAGTGCTTCCATGGTCAGCACGGCGTCGCCGACGCGGGCGGCGATCGCTCCCTGGTCCTCGGGATGCCCGCACGCTCCGGCCGCCAGCAGCGCCGCCAATGCGATCATGGCGACCGCGGTCACAGGATCTCCTGCATCACGTCGCGGGATTGCTCCAGCCGCTCCTGCTCGCCGCGGCCATGCAGGTTGACGCCGATCGAGAGGCGGTGACCGAGGTCGAACTCGAGCTGCACCGAACTCTTCTCGACCAGGCGCTGGATGTCGGTGGGGGCGACCTGCCGCTCCTCCGGGAATACCAGGCTCAGCCGGGATTTCTCCAGATGCACGGCAGCGAGGCCGAGTTGGCGCGCCATGATCTTGATCTCCATCAGGTGCATCAACGCCTGCGCCGGTTCGGGCAGGCGGCCGAAGCGATCCACCATCTCCTCCTGAATGGCCAGCAGGTCGACGACGCGCTGGGCGTCGGCCAGGCGCTGGTAGAATGACATTTTCTGGTTGTTGTCCGGAACGTAATCATCGGGAATGTACGCCGAAATCGAGATGCGGATGTCCGGGTCGACGCTCTCGCCCACCGCTTCGCCCTTGAGTTCGCGCATCGC
>PBPL01000140.1 GCA_002724675.1 Deltaproteobacteria bacterium
CTCCGCTGTGTCCCGCTCAAGGGACGAAGGCGGCGACCCAGGTTCCTGCCCTGACGCCCCGGGTCCCGACCCAAGAAGGCTCCGACATTCCAGCAGGTAATTGCGAGCGAAACGATGCTCTGGTTGTCGGGCAAGGACCGCCTCGAACTGACTGCTGGCTTCTTCAAATCTACCTGCCGCAAAAAGCCGATAGCCCTCGGCGTAGAGTTCCTCCGCCGAAAACTCCCGACCGGGTTCCGACTCGAACGGACCGGACTCAGATGTCTCGGTTTCGACCTCCTGGGCAGCCTCAGGCTCCTCGGCACGCAGCGTCCCAGCCCCGAGGACCAGGACAAGCAGCAACATCAGACCCGCCCTACGACACCCCGCAGCCTTCGGGGCCGAACACAAACAGACGAACCGATCCTTGAAAGACCCGAACTTCATAACGACAGTCTAAACCCCTTACGCGGTCATCCTCTTCCCTCAACAGAGATGCACCCATGGTTCACGGGGAGAGAATCCCACAACAAGCCTGGGGGCTATCTCCCCTGCATGTTACTGCCATCCATTGATTGGCATCACCACACTAAATCCGCCGGCCCTGAACCACGAGCTGAGGGGATGCAGCGCTACCGACCAGCCGTTGGCCGATGCGGCCCAGGCGTCCCTCTGACGGGAGCAGGCTCACAGCCGAAATCCCCAGCCCGGCGAGTTCTAGAGTGCGGCGTAGCTCCGTTGCTGTACGGACGTTTCCCTGCCGTGCTCCAACCGAACCAGCGCGGCTTCGGTATCCACCGAGAATCTGGCGAAGGCTTCCACCATTGGGCTCCAACAGCAGGTAAGGGCAGTCCTCCGGCAGGACCTCTGCTGCCTGCTCGCAGACGACGCGAGCCGCATGGGATCCCAGAGACTCCAACACACCATCGAGCACCGCACCGACCAGGCGCGTAGGACACCCTCGGACGTCACCAAGGCGATGTTCCAAGCCCTCGCGGGCCGCTTCACTGTCGTCCCCTGACCACCGCGTGGGAAGTTCCTGGTCCGGCCGCCATGCCCAAGGGCTTCGTCCCGGCAAGGGATCGGAGACAGCGACGATGCTGCACTTCGGCTGCCACAAGCGCCGCTGCTCTTGCAGTGACTCTTTGAGGGGGCTGAGCCAGGATGCCCCAGGCCCGCTAGACAGCCAGAGTACAGGGCCAGTGCCTCCGAAATAGTCTGCCTCGGGGCAAGGACCACACCACACGGCGAGAGGAAGCTCGGGACGGGTCATGGAAGCCTCTCGATGAAGCCGAACGGGGTCCTGGGGAATAGGTGTTGCAGTGATAAGGTACCCCGTTCCGATGAATACGTTGCATGTGAAGCCAATTGCCTCCCTCGTGCTCGGGCTTGTCATGGGGTTGCTTGTGTGCGCACCCGGGATAGCCAGTGCCTACGGAGAAGGCACGGAACTACTTCCCAGTTGGGAAGAGCGAGCTGTCCATCTATTCACCGATCGCCTGCGAGTGGAGCCTGGGGCCGATGACCCTCAGTTCTCCGACTACTCCGCAGTGCGCCCCCTCGTGTACAACCCCGACTTGAACGAGGCCGCCCGCTTCTACGCCGACGACATGGCTGCGAACGGCTGTTTTCCCGCAGATCACTCCTCGTGTGATGGCACCCCGTTCGGCGAACGCCTGGACAACTTCTACGCAGGCCAGATGATCGGCGAGAACATCGCGCTCGGCTCCCCCACTGCCGAGGCCGTGGTGGTAGATGGCTGGCTGTACTCGCCTCCGCATCGCGAGAACATGCTCAGCGGGCAATGGCTGGAGCTGGGCACAGGCCATGGGCAAGCAGACTCGGGGCAACGGTACTGGGTTCAGGACTTCGGGAGTCGAGGCCTCGTGGAAGAGCCCATCACCACCTCAGGGATCCACTGGCCGCTGAGGACCGAGCCCAATGACGACGTGACGTTCTTTCTAGCCGTCTACGACCCCGACGGAGACCCAACCAGAGCTGAACTGGTCCTCGATGGCGACTGTGTTGCGATGCCGCTCGATCGTGGCGTCCCCCACCAGGGGACCTACGCCCTAACGGCAACTACAGACGAAGAAGGCTGCGTTCCCTACTACTTCGTCCTCACCCGAAGCGATGGCGCCAAGGTGACCTACCCGACCCAAGGGGTGTTTCTGTTGCCCACAGGCGAGCAAGACTGCCCCTCGTGGCTGGAGCATCGCGACTCGGAGGAGTGCAACCCCGAAGACGAGCGTCCTGCGTTTGAAGCCGAAGGCTCGGGCTGCGGCGCGACAGATCTAGAAGGCGGCGGGCCCGACTCCAACGTTGGCGACTCCACCACCTACGCGACCTGCGGAACCGCCGGGCGCGTCAAGGCGCATGTCTGGTTGGTGTTGTTGGTTGCTCTACAGGGGTTGCGACGTCGCCGGGCTGCCCGGCATGCGCAAGGGTCGACAAACTGAGCGATCAGTTCGACGGAAAGCTCAGATCAAAGACGTCCTGGATCGCCTGACGACCCGCGTCATTGAGTTCTCGAGTGCCTGTGCCGCAGAAACGGCTCGCCACAATCCTTGGCGTATCCGTCGGCACCCACTCATGTTCCGTCGCATCCCAGCGATACCAGCCCTCGCGCTCCTGATCGAACAAAGTGAGCCGCTTGTTCCAGACACGGGCCAACTCGCCACCCCAGCCAGTTCCCCCACGAACTGTTCCGTCCTCCTGGAGGACTCCAATCACGAGGACCTGGTCGGAGTTGCTCACCTGATGCCAAATCGTCTGCAGCACCCGACGGAATCGCTGCGATGACTCGAACTTGCGCGCCATACGACGCGACGCATAGGAAAGCGACACGTCTCCTTGACGAAGCTGCCGCTCGCTCAAGACCTTCAAGCCCCGTCGCCTCACCGGCTCGTGGCCAGGGTAGGAGAAGTGAACTTCCCGCATACCGTAGCCCTCAGCCAGCTCGCCGAAGGTCGCCTCGGTACCAGCGGCTCCACCGGAAAACAGGGTGCAGCGACGAGGATCGAGACTAACCGCAGTCGCGTCTTTGGGAAGACCGACAGCGCGAACTCGCATCGACGTCGTGTCTAGGGAGACGGTCTCAGGAGACGGGCCATCCCCGTCACTGGAATACAATACGCGAATGGCGACATCTTCCCGACCGGGCTGGAGCTCAAGCACGAGATCAACCTCGGACTGAAAGGGGACCAAACAATCGGGCAAATCGCTCGCATCGGCCGAGGCCACGCCCAGAGCAGTGAGCCACAGTTCGGCACCATAGCCACCAACAAGCGCCTTCAACCGAGCGATGTCATCCGCTACGAGCCCACCCCATTGCAGACCATCCACCAGTACGGTCGCTGGTCGAAAGTCCGCATGCTCGGTGAGAATCTGGAGCACTTTGTCGAGCTTGGTGACCGTGAAGGAGCCAGGTCCGTAGCTCTGAACCATGCGATGCCGCTCCAAGCGGATCCGCGCTTCCATGGGGTCATCTACCGGGCTGTCCGAGCTCGCTTCGAGGAACAACTCGTCGTACCGATCGCGCACCTCGTCGATCGTCTCGGTCAGGCTGACATGGAGCGTATTACGACTATTGAGGACCTCATCGAGCCCCAGCTGGACGAGGACGGCAGTCTTCCCAACCCCCGGCCCAGCGAGGACAATCCCCAGGCGACCCGGTCCCAAGTCATCCACCCCAGAGGCTTGAAGTACTCGGAATGGGCTGTGTTCTTGATGTGTACGTGGAGACATCGTCTACTTTCCAGTCCCTGCGCGGAAGTTCTCGACAATCTCCTCGGAGATTGACTGTGGGACCCGACCGTACTGGCGGAACTCCATCGTAAAGTTGGCCTTGCCCTGCGTCGACGAACGAAGGGTCGTCGCGTAACCGAACATCTCAGCCAACGGAACCTCAGCTTCCACTCGCGCGAACCCCTCTTCTTCCTGGCTGCCGACAATCTGACCCCGGCGCTGAGATATCGTAGCAACGATCGCGCCATGGAATTCAGACGGCCCTTCCACTTCCACCTTCATTACGGGCTCGAGGATGATGGGCTTGGCCTTGTGGTAGGTCTCTCGCCATGCGCCTCGAGCAGCCTCCTGGAAGGCATTGTCACTCGAGTCAACAGCATGCGAGGAGCCATCCTCTAGGGAGATCTTGACGCCGACGACCGGGAACCCTGTGAGGAGTCCCTTGGCGAGCATCGAACGGAACCCCTTGTCGACAGCGGGGATGTACTCCTTGGGGATATTGCCCCCCTTGACGCTGTCCTCGAAGAGGTAATCCTCTTCACCGTCACCAGGAGACAGGCGACCCACGATCTTGCCGAACTGACCCGCACCACCGGTCTGCTTCTTGTGCGTGTAGTTGAACTCGGCAACCTTCGAGATGGTCTCTCTATATGCCACCTGGGGCGGCGAGGTCGTCACGTCCGCGTTGTACTCACGCTTCATGCGCTCGATGTAGACCTCGAGGTGAAGCTCACCCATGCCCGAGATGATTGTCTCGCCGCTGTCCCGGTCGACCCGAACTCGGAAGGTGGGGTCCTCCTTGGTGAACCGCCCCAGAGCCTTGGAGAGGTTCGCTTGTGCCTTCGTGTCAGCAGCCTCTACAGAGATCGAGATGACCGGGTCGGGCACGTGCATGGATGACATCACCCAGGGAACGCTCCCATCGGTAAAGGTATCGCCTGAACGACAGTCGACGCCGAAGATCGCGACGATGTCACCAGCCTCTGCTTCCGTGATGTCCTCCATCTCGTCCGAGTGCATCCGAACAAGGCGTCCCACGCGGATCTTCTGGCCCGTGCGCATATTGATGACCTGCCCGTCGCGTCGCAGGGTTCCCTGATACACGCGCAGATAGGTCAACTGCCCATAGCGTCCGTCTTCGAGCTTGAAGGCCAGCATCACGAGCGAGGCCTCGGGGTCGGTGGGCACCACCACCGGCTCAAGTTCTTCGCCGTCCTCAACCGGAATTGCTTCGTTGATGACCTCACTGGGGTCGGGCAGATACGACACGACGGCATCGAGCAGCGGCTGAACGCCTCGGTTGCGATAGGCAGAGCCGCAGAGCACTGGAGTGATCTGCAGGTTGATGGTGGCTTCCCGAATCGTCGCGCGGATTAACTCGGGCGTTGCGGTCTCCTCGAGCACTGCCTCCATCAATTCATCGCTGAACATGGAGATCGCGTCGAGCATCATCTCTCGCTGCTCGTCTGCCTCCGCTTGGAGGTTGTCCGGGATCTCTTCCACCCGGAGAATCTCGCCATTGTCACCGTCGAAATAGATGGCCTTCATCTCGATCAGGTCGACAACACCCTCATGCTGAGCTTCCAGACCAATAGGCAGCTGCAAGAGCACTGCATTATGGGAGAGCTTCTCACGCAACTGCTGGGTGACCTTGGCCGGATTGGCTCCAGGACGGTCACACTTGTTCACAAAGGCCAAACGAGGCACGTTGTAGCGCTTCATCTGACGGTCGACAGTCAAGGACTGGCTCTGAACCCCAGCAACAGCGCAGAGCACAAGGACGGCACCGTCGAGGACCCGAAGCGATCGCTCCACCTCCACCGTAAAGTCCACGTGGCCCGGGGTGTCGATGATGTTGATGTGATGGTGGTCCCACTCGCAGTGAGTGGCCGCCGACTGGATGGTAATGCCCCGCTCTCGCTCCAGTTCCATGGAGTCCATCTTGGCTCCGACACCATCCTTGCCCCGCACATCATGGATGCGCGCAATGCGCTCTGTGTAGAACAAGATTCGCTCGGTGAGGGTTGTCTTCCCCGAGTCGATATGGGCGGAAATGCCAATGTTGCGGCGGCTGGCAACGTTCACGGACACGATTCAGTACTCCGGTCCCACGAGTCTCCGATCCGTGACTAGTTCCTGCCCAGGAAGAGCTTTTCAAGGCTCAAGGCGAGCAACCTCTGGAACACGGTTCCGTGGGATTGGCCGGCCTTATAGGGGGTCCTTGCGGGTCGGTCAACTGCCGGTTGCAATCGCGACCAAGATCAAGGGGACCGAACCACGGGACCAGCGACCTAAAGAAACGTTGTGGATTGGCCCCAACAGTGGCCAATCGACGGTCGCTAACAAGAGCGTCGAAAAAGAAAGGCAGAGGAACAACGGAGCTCGGGAGCCGATGATGAGAGAGCGACTCAGAGTGTTTCCCCAACCAACACCACCTCTTGCAAGAGGGCTCCCGGGTGGCGTCTTGAGAGCCGAAGCTGAGCTTCGGCCGCAGCGGCCACCATGTCAGCCCCAAAGATCACGTATTCCTTGACCTCGCCACCCACGTCCGCGGACACGCGGAAGGCAAAGCCAGGGCCGGTTCCTTCCGGAGTGGGCCGCTCCGGGCTCGGTGTCGTACCCCCACCCTCGACAGGCGCACCGGTCACTCCCTCGCCACGCCAACGAGCCGGAATGCCACGACGCTTCCGATAGGAACGAACGTTCTCTGGAGTAACCCCTGCCCGCTGTGCCAGTTCGCGATCCGGCAGGTCTCCCAGCATGTGAGAAAAGGGATCCAGACGAGAAACTCGTGGGTACATACCGCGCTTCCGTCGACCACGGCGAGGAGTCTTGCGACGGCGCGATCGAAACGCCTCCTTAGCCCGGAGGGCCTCCTCCGTCTCCCCCCGCCAGCTGGCCGGGATCCCACGACGGAGACGATAAGTCCTCACATTCTCGATGCTGACCCCAGCAATCCGGGAGACCTCCTTGTCGGACTTCACACCGAGGATGTCATCGTAGTCATCGAGCTTGGAGCGCCGACCGCTGAATGTCTTGGGAGCCAATGGAGTTCCTCATGCTTGGATCAGGGACCTGAACTGGAGCATGCCAGAGCGTCGATTGGAGCGAAAGAGAACGGAAGCGGGCAGTGGATCCGAGCCTGTGCGCCCCTTCAAGACAACCGAACTGTACTCATCGGAACTCCCGAATAAGCGTCCACGGTTGATCGCGATACTTGGAGTCCTCGCTCTCGACCCACGGTGAGTTGTTGATCTCGTAGAGGGAGGTCACCTGTGAGGGATCAACCAGCACCGCCCAAGTGGTCGATGCATCCTCCTCTTCGATCCAGAGCCGCTTCCGAGTCCACCAAACGTTGGCCACCAGTGCATCCACCTGCACCTGGCTGCCCTGCACCTGGACACCAGGCCTGTCGGGGATGTCCGCGTGGCTATCGAACCAGGCAATGGGGATCACCGGCCGGAAGTGATAGAGGAAGACAGCACCACGCTCCCCACCCGCGGGACGCTGTCCACGAAAGGCCTTCTCTCCCACGACGGAGACCACTGCCTTTTGCAGCTGGGCCTCAAGCCCTCGTCGGTCACCAAATGTATGTGAATTATCGTTGCGGAGAACGTCCCTGATTGCCTGTTGGACCGAGCTCTCTTCCCATTCGTTAATGCCAAAGGAGACGGCAACAGCCCCCCCCAAGGCGATGGCAACCACAAGGAAGACATTTCTCACAGCAACAGGTCTCTCCTCCCCAGCCACTCGCCACCTGAAACACGTAGCCCCATGGCCAGAACTCCAGTTCCTGGAATCATATCAGCAGGGGCTCGATGAATATTCAGTCGAAGACGGTGATGATGCCGACCGATTCCATCTCGTCGTCACCCGTCGGTTCCTGCGGCTCGTGAGGCCGTGTCGGCTCCGCGCTCGAGGATGGCCCAGAGGACATAGGCTGGGCTGGTGTGTCTGTCTTGCGGGAGTGCAATGCCAAACCCGCTGGCGACGAAGTCGGGGCCGCCTGGGCAGGGGCCGAAACCGGTGGACTCGGAGCAACCCTGGGCTGCGATGACTCCACAAGGGGGACTCCCCCCGACTGGAGCGAGGCCGCGAGCTGAAGTAACTCCCGATGAATCGTGCCGCGAACAAGCGATTCCAGGACCTGCTGTGGGCTCTCTCCCCGGGCGGCAGCGACCGATCTGAGCGCAGCCAGCACCTCATCCGAGAGACTTAGCCAGAGTCCCGGCTCACGATCCGAGCGACTCAACTGCAGCAAGTCAGCCAGAAGATCGCCCAGAGGCACCCGGCGCTCCCGCGCCTCGGAACGAAGACCCGCTGCAGTCTGCTCAGACGCACGGATGTTGACCTGAACCGACTTATCAGACACGGCAACTCCTAGATATCATCAATGATATCAACGCTATCACAATGATATCAGCCGAGCAATCCTGGAGCGCAGAGAGTGTCTTCTCGTGGTCAGGTTCTCGACCGGAGACGGAAATGCTTGTCATGCCGCTTGAGACAGCCCATCATTTCGCGGTTCCAACTGGGAGAATCCATGTCTCATCGCCCCGCCCTTGCTCTGCTCCTCGTCGCACTCTTCGTAGGATCCGGTTGTAATGCACTGCCCAACTCGGACCCGAACGATGGCGTCAGCAACCCAGACGGTGACCCGGATGAAGATGGTCTTACCAATGCTTTTGAAGAGAGCATCCGCACTGATCCTGAGCTGGCGGACACCGACGGTGACGGCTACAGCGATGCCGAGGAGTATCTGACCTACTTCTCGCCACGCAATGAAGAGGACTTCCCCTACGAAGGCGAGTACCCCCGCGGCCCGCTCATGAGCCAAGCCGACTGGGAGACCTACACAGAAGGGTCCGATTGGATCGAGGGAGCCATCTCCTCCGGCTGGAAGGTCACCGACCAGCACGGCGCGGAGATCAAGCTGAAGCGCTTCTTTGGCAGTGTCATTCTCATCGACGTCGCCGCCGAGTGGTGCGGGCCCTGCCGAACCGCCGCCGTGACCCTCGAAGAGGAGTACGACCAACGAAAGGACGACGGCTTTGTCGTGATCCAGCTACTGCTCGACGGTTATCAAATGGGCGACCGCAATCCTGATGGAGACCGCTGGCGAGATGACTTCGGGCTAACGCTCCCAGTCATTGAAGACGGCGACGCACACGCCGCCCAGCACTACGTGCCAGCTGGCAGCTTCGCCATCCCCAACTTCACGGTCATCGACCGAGAGCACAAGATCAGATCCTGGTATCAGGCGGGAGGCTCCCCTCCTTGGGGCTTGATCGACTCCCTGCTTGCTGAAGAGCCGCCCGAGGTGGACTACCCCATGCCGGACAATGCGGACGAGCTCTACGAGGCTCTGGGCCTAGAGCCCGGCCGCTGGGTCCAGTAAGCGAACGAAGCGCCTGGGCCGCAGGCTGGAGGTTCGTAGGCACCTCTCGCGGGTATAGTAGGAACCAAGACGCCCTTGTCGCGGCCACAGCGCGACGGCATCATGCAGCCAACACTGCTCGAAAGGTCCGTGACATGAAACGTTTTCTCCTACCACTTCTCGGTGGTCTCGCCCTGGTTGCCATGGGCTGCGACAATCCAAACCGAGACACTGACGAAGATCTCCTCACCGACCTAATCGAAGAAGCCATTGGCTCAGACCCGGAGTCCGAGGACTCGGATGGAGATGGATTCTCAGACGCACACGAGTACCTGAGCTATTTCGACCCCAACGACCCCACCGACTTCCCCTATAGCGGCGGATACCCCCGCCTTCCCCTGCCTGCCGACATCGATGGTGACGGTTGGGACGAAGGTGAAGTGTCGCGAGACTGGGACGAAGACGATGCCATCGACCTGTTCGAAGAGGTCGTCTCTTTGCACCGGTTCTACGGCAACGTCGTCCTGGTTGATGTGGGAGCCGAGTGGTGTGGCCCGTGCCAGAACGCTGCCCCCGAGGCCGAGGAGAAGTACGAGGAATACCGAGAGCAGGGCTTCGTCGTCCTCAATCTGCTGCTGGATGGAAACACACCCGATGAGGAGCCTGACCTCGACCGCTGGCAGAACGAGCGCGACGACGGCGTGGAGTTGACCTTTCCGGTCATCGGCGATCATGACCGAAGCATCACCCAGCACTACAGCCCCAGTGGTGGTGCCAGCATCCCCAACTTCACAATCTTGGGCCGCGACCTCGAGATTCACGCCTGGTACCAGGTGGGAGCTCCCGACTGGGGCCTAGTGGAAGAGCTACTGGACGAAGACCTACCCGAGGTCGAGTGGCCACTCCCCGAGAACGTTGAAGAGCTCCGTGAGGCCTTGGACATAGAGCCTATGGACGTGCCTTACCTCGTACCCGGCGAAGGCATGCCGGAGAGTTCGGCCGATGTCTCAAGCAGTGCCAGCGATGACGAGGACGGCGAAGAAGCCGCAGTGGCTGACTCCGACTACGCCGAAGACGTCAAGGCAGGCCGCTATGCAGGCCCCCCGTTCGGTGGCTCCAGCTGCAACACGGCGGGAGTTCCCGCATCCACCGGGGGCCTGGGCCTCCTGCTCCTGCTGTTCGGTGGACTCGTCCTCCGACGGCGCAACTGAACGCTCCAGTCCAAGCGACTCCGGCGAACGCACCTGGCTGACCAGCGCTCTTAGCGGCGCAAGCTGTATCTGACGAGGAACCCATGCGCACTGAGAACCTCCGCGACAACCGTCTACTGAACCTCCGTCTGCTCCTGGCCATTGTCCTGTGCCTCGCTCTACCCAGTGTGTCGTGGGCGGAAGAGAGTGATGCCGGGGATAGCGAAGGCGACGGGGGCGAAGACAGCGACGAAGAGCTGCCTCCCTGGGCCGAGGGCGAAGGGGACGGTGGCGAGTCAAGCGATAGCGAAGGCGACCAAGCCGGCGACGAAGTGGGCACCGAGATGGGAGAGAACGCCGCGGGCAAGGACGGAGCCGAGGCAGAGGACGCCGACGTCATCCCAGTAGGCCAGTGGAAGAGTGGTGGCATGCTCGGACTCGGGTTCAGCATCGGCACGGCCAACGGCCTCGCCATGAAGATCTGGCCCGCTCAGATGCACGGGATCGTGGTGACCTTGGGAGCCCCGCCCCGACTCAACTCTCTGGCGGTTGGCCTGTCGTACCGCATTCATCCGAAGGCCGTCACGTTGCCTGGTTCCAAGGTCGTCCTTCATCCCAACCTTGGCCCTGCCTTCCGAGTGCGTATGTTTGTGTACTCCGATGGCACCTACGTCGATGGCCTGGGTGGGCTCGCCGTCGGCCTATCGGCAACCATCGCGGATGCCCCCGCCGAGTTCTACATGGATGTGGTGCCAGGGGTCACGTTTGGCATCAACATTCCAGGGACTGGTATCGGCTTCGACGTTGCCGGACGAGTGGGCGCACGACTCTATCTGTAAGGGGCCCACTGGCCTCATAACCAAGGGGCCTCTCGCTTCGCCCTCAAGACTCTGCTAGAGCAGCCCCTATTGCGGGTGCAGGGCACCAGCGTGGCTGACCTCTAGCCCCCTATTCTTCAGCCCCTGCTCCGTCGAACGAGAGATGACCATGCCCCCTGCTACTTCGACCGAATCAAGTCACCGCGGGCTCGTTGACCAACTGACTGGGCTGGACAGCCGATTCTGGATCGTGAACGTCATGGAGATGTTCGAGCGGCTCGCTTACTACGGGGTCCGCGCGGTCATCGCCATCTACATGGTGCTTCCCCTAGAGAACGGCGGGCCTCAATTCACACACGTGCAGAAAGGCTCCATCTTCGCCGCGTGGGCGTCGGTGCAGTCCGTGCTGCCGGTGTTCACCGGTGGCTTCGCGGACCGGTATGGCCACAAACGAACCATCGTAGTCGCCATCATCATCAAGATTGTCGGCTACGTGCTGATGGCCGTGCGGATGGATTATTTCGGCTTCTTCATCGGCTGTATGTTCCTGGCCGCTGGCACAGCTATTTTCAAGCCGGGGGTCCAAGGCACCTTGGCGGCGACCCTCAAGAAGTCCGAGGCCTCCGTAGGTTGGGCAATCTTCTACCAGCTGGTCAACATCGGTGGCTTCTTAGGCCCGGTCGTGGCGGGCATTCTGCGGCTGCTCGACTGGAAGTATGTCTTCTATTCCTGCGCGGTCATCGTCGCGGTGAATTTCCTGTGGCTGCCCTTCTACAAGGACCCCAGCCAAGAGCAGGAAGGCAACATCGACGAGGAACAGGCACGGGCCATGTCTCTGGCCAGTCAGTCTGTGACCTTGCGCCTCGCCAGGTGCTGGGCCGCGATTTGGTGTGTGGCCGTCGGAGCCTCCGGCTGGTACTGGTTCAAAGCGATCCAGGCAGGTTCTGTGACCAACGAATGGCTCTATTTCACATGGGCTGTTCTGTTTGCTGTGGCCCTCGTGACCTATGTGCCCCGCAAGGCCTTCTACGACGAGGGGCAGTCCGATCCCTATTCAGTGTTCGTCGTCTCGGTCGTCGGCCTGTTTCAGCACCGAGTACTGTGGTTTTGTCTCCTGTTCGCGGGCTTCTGGCTCATGTTCAATCAGGTGTTTGACCTACTTCCCAACGTCATCGATGACTGGGTGGACACCTCCGGGATCATCGCCACACTGGGCTCAGCGTTCTCCACTGGAGCAGCACCTACCGTGCTGTCCCTCTTCCTTGGCGTCGTTTTCGGTGGCGTGTGCGCGGCAGGCGTGTTCCTGGCCATGCGACCGGACCACCGACAGGCTCACGAAATCCCGCTGCCTGCCTATGCCGTCGTGGCCATCGCCCTGGGCGCAGCCTGTACCTTCCCCGTGAAGATCGCCCTGGGGGGACCGGACTCTGATGGGCTCCAAGTCGCGCTCGGGTCCAGTGGCCTAGGCCTTCTCTTGGCGGCCATTACGTACAGATTCCGACTTCCCGCACGACTGGTCGCGATCGTCGCCTGGGTCGGCGCCGCCCTCACCGCGATCATCTCATTGAGGGCGTCCCTCGTGCAGAGCGCACCGGGCCTCATCGAGATGGCAGAAGCCGGCGCTCAGGTTCCGCCAGAGTGGATGATTAATGCTAATCCAGCGCTCATCGTCTTCACGATGGTGGGCTTCGGCTACCTGACATCCTTCATTCGCCCCCTGACCTCGATTCTCATTGGAATGGTTGTGGCCACTGTGGGGGCCATGGTGGCTGGTACAGCAGCCCTGGGCTGGGCGTGCATCGCTGGCATCGCGATCTTCTCCATCGGCGAGATGCTCTCCTCGCCCAAGAAAATGGAATACCTGGCCACGCTGGCCAAGAAGGGCCAGGAAGGCCTGTTCATGGGCTATGCGAACATGCCGGTCGCCATTGGCTGGATCGTGGGCTCGATCATGGCCGGCGAGAAATACGAGAAAGACGGGGACAAGGTAAATCTGGCCAAGCGGCACCTGGAAGACGTGCTGAATGTTCCAACAGAGACCGTTCAGGCCCTCAAAGAGAGCGAAGTCGTCCCATATCTCGGGGAACAATTGAGCCTCTCGGCTATCGAGGTCCAGCGTCTGCTCTTCGAAGTCTACAAGCCCTATGAACTCTGGTATGAGATCGGCGCAATCGGGCTGGCGTCCATCGTAGGTATGGTCGGCTATGGCCAGTTCGTGCAGTGGCTCGACAAGAAGTCTGAGGAGCAAGATTGATGACCTCCCCCCCCCTGATCGACTGCAGAGACAGCTTGCCCTCGGGCGAAACACCCCAGGCCTTTGCTGGCCGAGCGCTCAATGAAATGACCGGCCGACTCGGGGGCTCCCGCATCCTCCACATCGCGGGTCAGATCAAGGCCATGCAGGCCGAAGGCCACGACATCGCCAACTTTACGGTGGGCGACTTCTCTCCAAAGGAGTTCCGAGTTCCCGAGCGCCTGAGCGCAGACTTCGCTGCTGCACTCAGCCGAGGAGAGACCAACTATCCGCCGGCTGTGGGACTGCCCGAGGTGCGCCAGGCTGTCGCCAACCTGTACGAGCGGGAGTTGGGCCTCAAGTACAACCCAGACAGTGTCATCATGGGAAGCGGCGCGCGGCCTCCCATCTACGCCACAGCCGCCCTCGTAGTAGAGCCCGGCGACCGCATGCTCTTTGGGATCCCATCGTGGAACAACCCCTACTACGTCCAGATCAACTCAGCGCAGGCCGTCGCTGTACCCACGGGGCCCGAGTCCGACTTCCTGCTGACCGCAGACACGATCGCCCCACACCTCGACGGCGTGACTCTCCTGTGCCTGAACTCCCCGCTCAATCCCTGTGGCACCGCATTCAGCGAGGAGCAGTTAGGAGCCATCTGTGATGTGGTCCTGACCGAGAACGCCACCCGCGCCACGAAGGGCGAGCGCCCGATCATGGTCATGTATGACCAGGTGTACTGGATGCTGTGCTTTGGAGACACGAAACATCACACGCCCGTGTCCGTGCGTCCTGAGATGGCCCCGTACACGATCTTCGTGGACGCAATCTCCAAGTCCTTCGCCGCCACGGGCCTACGGGTGGGCTGGGCCGTGGTACCCGAAGCTCTCGCTCCCAGCTACAAAGCGCTCATCGGACACATGGGTGCCTGGGCGCCTCGTCCAGCACAAGTAGCGACCGCTCTGCTGCTCAATGACCCGGACGCGATCACCGCCTACCACGCCACCATGAAGAATGATGTGGAACAACGGCTGCGCGCCCTGCACGATGGCTTCACCGCCATGGGCGGCCGGGGCCTACCCGTGCGGTCCATCGCACCCCAAGGCGCGATCTATCTCTCGGTGCACTTCGACGTGCTCAATCGCTCCTGGGAAGGCAGAACGTTGAGCTCGGACGATGACGTGCGGACCTTCTTGCTGGAGGGTGCTGGAATCGGCCTGGTCCCCTTCCAAGCCTTTGGCCTCACCGAGGACACGGGGTGGATGCGGTTCTCCGTAGGGGCCGTCTCCATGGACGACATCGAAGCCGGTCTCCACCGCATTGAGCAGAGCCTCTGTCAGTTGAGTTGAGCAACACCAGCTAGGTCGACGACACCGCCGCCAAGGTCCGCAGGATCGGGCTAGTCGCCCCCCCCATCGGGGTCGTCCCGCTGAGGCACTCGGAGCTTGCCGCCGTCCACGTCTTCCCGGTCGTACACTTCAGGGTAACGTCCACCTGGATCCGCCTCACCGCCCACCGCAGGGCTTTGGCTCGCCCGAGCTTCCTTCACCGTCCGCGGAACATCGGTCATGGCACGCACGCCCTGCAGCGGATACTTGATGGGGTCCACTCCGGGAATGTTGATCGTGAAGCCCGTCAGGCCGTCACTCTCCACAACGATGTGGCCGCCGGCAATGGTCTGAGTTCGCTCGGTGTGGGGGTGGGGGCCCTCGAAACGAAATCCATCATCATTCTTGGTCTGATAGATGTCCGAGCCCATGGGCCGCCCCGACCAGTAGTCCTCCCAGCCCAGGAGCCGGTGGACCGTGTATTCGTTGGGGTGCTTGTGTCCACGCCCACACGAGATCACCCCGACCTCGGGACGGATACGCTGCAGAAACGCGTAGGAGCTTGACCACTGAGAGCCATGGTGATTGACCCGATAGACCTCGACCGGCCGGAGGTGCGGGAAGGTCGCAGCCTCAATGCTGTGGTACCAGGCACCCCAACTCTCGTGCAGATAGCCCGATAGATCGCCGCCCAAGTAGATGTCGAACTTCTTGTAGTGGATGACCAAGACAGCAGAGAAGTCATTCTGGCTCGTAGTACTGATCCAGCGGTCCTTAACGACCCGACCTCGGCCCTCCACGGTCGCACCGACCGCCAAGACCTCGACCCACACATCCTCTCCCAGATCGATCTGCCGATCGGGTCCTAGTTGGTCGAATGCAAGGGTCTCACGCTCCACACCCGACGCCTTCACCCACTGACGATAGGCCGTATCACCAGCCCCTGCTGCGTCGTAATCAACACCTGTGTCCAGCAACTTTCCGATGCGGATGTTCAGAGCGTCCCACAGATAGAACAAGCCCGTACCCTGATCTCCCCGGGGAGAGCCCGTGTGGTCCTTGTGGTAGTGCGAGGGGATCAAGTAGTCGATCTCCAGAATGGGTCGGCCCGGTGGACCATCGTCCACAACCTTGCGCAGATAAGGCTCGATGACGTGCTTTGCCTCGTTGCCCAGCTTGCCGCTCTCGCCAGCATCGTAGACAAGGATCTTGCGGTCCCCATCGGGGCCACGCGGCCCCTCGATGATGGTTGCGTCCCCCTGGCCCACATTCAGGATGTGGATCCGGATGACATCGTCAGGGGGCGGCTGAGGCTTTGCCCCCATGGCCAGGGCACCAAGAAGAGCCAACAAAGCCAGCCTGACGAACACCCCACCAAGAACGGTCCGAGCACCCTTCCAGTAACCACCACGACTCCAGCTCACATCGACCTCCGCCGTCTTGACAACATCCAGACTAGGAAACTCAACACCACCGACGCATTCGGCCCCCGTCTCAAACCATCCATTGACCCGCTGGCAGCACACCGACAGCCCGGTCCAGAGGGGTCGACCTCCACAATGCCGGTTGCGCAGGGACCCACTTCCCCGGGCGTTCCGTAGTTGCACTCACCCTCCGAAGTAGTCAGCCCCTCTATGCACATGTCAAAGGAAGCCTCACACCACGCGAAGGGGTCGTCGTTGTTGGCCGCTGCATCCTCCTGGAGCGGGTCGTACTCCATGGAGTGGCCCGACCGGTTGCCGGTTGAGGTCATGTCATAGCCCGCCCGATCGATCAGCCGCTCGGCACCCACCGAGTCGGGACAGTACAGAGAGAGAAACTCAGCCTCTCCATTCGCAAACGAGAGTGATTCATAGACGACCTCACCTCCGGGGCAGGGCCCCCCTTCGGAGTCGAAGCCATCCATGCACGTTCCGCGGCTAAACACCACCACGGAGCCCCCCTCGACCGGCGCCACAGAAGCGCTAGCCGGAACAATCCAGTCCTGGGAACTGGTGGGGTCGACGATGCCATCCTCACCAACCCGCGAGCGCTCCACTCTGCAGCCCCCGAGATCCACCGTGTTCTCCACGGCGCTCCAGAGCTCGAACCACTCTGGGTATGAATCTCCCTCACCAGAGACCGGCCCCACCATCACCTCGGTAAAGAGAAGGTCCCCCTCCACCGGCCAGTCCCGGCTCAAACAAGCGCCAACATCTCCGGGAGTGCCATAGAACGGATATCCATCACTGGACAGCCACTCCCTGTCCTCGGGCGACAGACACCAATTGGCCAACTCATCGTTGGCCTGGTCGTGCTCCTGCTCCGCCGGAAGATTCACCGAACAGGGGTAGGCACCACAGGCTCCCGACTGTTTCACGTGATCATACGGAGCCGAGTCCACCAGCACACCACCACAAAAGAGGTGCAGCCAGCCCGGCTCTCCATTGTCAAAGGTGATGTCCGAATAGCTGTAGACCGCCTCGGCAGGCTTGGGCTTGTCGTCGGCGGTTCCAACAATATCGTGGCTCTTAGCGAACAGAGCGTAGACCCCGCTGTCCAACGGGAGAGCATTGCCCGGAGCATCAATGGTGTGGGTCACCCAGTCTTCCGAAGTGATGTTCTCTTCAGTGACCGCCTCGAAGGGCCCCTCTTGCAGCACGCAGCCGTGCAGATCACAGCCCGAGCCCGTCACCACCTTGAGCTCGAACCACTCTCGGCTAGACGTGGGGGGGGCAACCATCAATTCGGAGATCAGCACGTCGCCAGAGCCACAGGGAGGGCCCGTCGCTGGACAGATGTTGGCCGCACCAGGCGTGGAGATCGACTCTCGCCCCAAGGAGTCGTAGACGAAGGCCGTAGCCGGCGGGACACACCAGTTGGCAGACCAGTCGTCGTTCAGCTCCGCCGACAGGTTCTCGGGCGCCAGGTTGACGGCACAAGTGCCACCCACCGAAGCCGTGCAATCCCCTTCGAACTCCTCCCAGCTATAGGTCACCGAGTCGATGACATCGGCCCCGCACACCACCTCAAGAGTCTCCGAGCCCGTGTCATTGAGGGTGACTGCCCCGTAGACGAAGTCCGAAACCCGCGAGCAGACTCCCGCGTCATCGAACACCACACAGTCCTGCGTCCGGCTGAGAATTGCGTAGGCTCCCGCATCGATCGTGAGCCCATCGAGAGCCGCCAGATCATCTCCCTCGCGAAGTACGCAGCCATCGAGCGCTAGGTTGGCTCCGGAAGCGTTGTACAACTCAATCCACTCTTCCGCCGAGCTGGACTTGATCAAGAGTTCGGAGACCACCACATCACCGACTGCCACCGCGCCGACGACACTTGGAGAGAGCACGAGCAAGGCTAGACACACCTGCACAAGGCCTCGAAGAACCCGTCGACTCCAGAACATCAGAACTTCACCCTCGTCGTGAACAACAGACTGCCGAAGTGCCGCAGTTCGTAGTCATCGGGTTGATACGTGACAACCGACGCTGGCAAGAGGTCCCCCTCATCACATGCCGATGGTGCATCGGGAAGACGTCGTCCCACCTTGCCGCGAACCACGAACTTCACCCGGTCCAGGATCTTCTGTTCGAGCTGTAGATAGCCTACGAAGCCGTGGGGGCCAGGGACGGCGCTCAGCCCCCGGTCTCCCTGCACGTCGTCGTCCACATAGCCAAAGCCCCCCGACAAGGTGGAGCTTCGGTGAATACGCAGCCTGCCCAACATCCGCGCACTATGCCCCTGCTGCATGCGCGTCTCGCAGTAGCCACCAGGGACCTCTACGGTCTTTCCCGAATCCACCCAATCCCGCTTGTATCGGAGCGTGATGCTTCCCACCTTCTTTTCCTGAAAACGAACGGAGCCGCCAAGCGTAACTCGCTCGCCTGCACGATCCACTGAGATCTCGAGCGACTCATCTTCCAGTTGACCGAACAAGCCAAAGAGTTCCGCGTCGAGCGTGCCACCGTATGTGTGTTCGCGGCCGCTGACCGCCAGGTTCTGATTGGCGTAGCGGGTGAAGACTCTCAACTGCAACCAGTCCAAGGGACGACCCACGACGCTGGCACGGAGATCCAGGTCGGTGACATCGGCTTCGATGTTTCTGGCCAGGTCCAGCCGAGTCGTGGCTCGAATGAACTTGTTGGGACGAATGGTGGTGGAAAACCGCAGCCCTTGCTCATTGCGGTCAGAATGACCAGCGGAGCGGTCTGGAGCCGACTGGCCTCGGCTCATCGGGTTGGCAAAGCCCACGTCGTAGTGACGCAGTGTGAGCACGAACTGACCCCAGGCAGGCTCCAGCTCGCCCATAAACAAGAGGCCCTGCGCTGGCTGCTCCCCTTCGAGCCACAGCGCCCATTCTCCAGACAGATCGAACAGCCCAATCCCCAAGCCGCCGTTGAGACCCAGGGCTCCGAACGCGTCCGAGGATGGCCAGCGTTGCCGAATGAAGAGCGTCGTTTGATCGGTCACACCTTCCATCAGCGTGCGGTCCATGAAGCCCGCCCACCCAGTGAATCCGATGTGTGTCCTTCGATTGACCCTCAGGGTCGCGTTTCCTCCCAGCATCCCAGCACGAAACACGCTGGGCAGAGTCACATAGGACGCCTTTTGGCCGTCCACCCAGACGCGGGGGGTGTCCACCTCGGTCGTACCCGGGTCCAGGCGCTCCCCACCAGCCAGCCCCACGTAGCTGATGTACTGATCGTAGTTGCGCAGCGAGGCGAAGGTCGAGAGATCGAATTCCACCCTGCCGAGCCGCAACGTCGGCAGGCGACCGACGGCCCCGAACAGTCCGTCGAACTCGCGGATGCGATCCTCAGTGCGTCCCAGCGTTCTCCGAAGATACGCGCCGTGACGCTCGTGGCCACCCAGCGTGGACATCACCAAGCCGTGCCCATAGTGGAGATGATAGGACCCCACGACGACCTGCCCCACAGGGCGCACAATCCGTAGGTAGCCCATGTAGGGCCGGAACACCGGACTGCCGTACGAAGCGAAGATGTCCCGGGATGCCGGCTCGTAGATGGCGGACTTCAGGCCTTCCTGAGCCGTACCGGCGAGACCAATGTCGAGCCATCCCAAGACCGTCGCTCCCACCCCCAGAGCGAGGGCTGGCCACTTGTCATAGCCCAGTTGAGCCGGGCTATGGCTCCTCGCCGGATAGTCGTCCTCAATCTCCCGGACGGCATCCAGTTCCTTGGCGATGAGAAAATCCACATGCCCCTTGATGGGGCGAGCGCGACCCTTCACGTGCCGAGTAACGACAAAGACATCCATCTGGGCCGCGTTCCGCCATGTCATCTCAGCAACCCGAGCCACCGCATCGGCCAGGGAGAAATAGGGGCCATTGACCACTCGCTCTTCGACCAAAGCCTCAGCGAGTGTCGGGGTCACCCCAGGCAGCTGGGACAGGTCGGCTCGCTCCGCACGATTCAGATCAACCGGGGACTCAAGCAAGCGCAAGAGCAACTGAAACTCTTCGTCATCAATGAGCCCGTCGTAGTAGAGCTGCCGGAGTTCTTCCTCCGAAGTGACCTCGACCTCCACCGAATAGTCGCGGCACACCGCCCGATCCGACCAGAGAAGGGACAGAGCCAACGCCAAGAGGGCGACTTTCAGCCTTGCCGGAGGATAGTAGGCGCTGCACGCTGCACGAGTTCGTTGCATGGAGGGAGGTGGCATCCTAGCCCACTGGACCCCAGCCCTCCAAAAACGAGGACTCGATGCCTACCACCTTTGGAGGATACGAACCCGGGAGCCTCCACGATAAATGATGGCGGTGAGTCGTCGGTCTCGTGCGGCCAGTTGCCCGGCCACTTGGAGGTCTCGAGGGCTGGAGACAGTGCGACCATTGACCTCGATCAGGATGTCGCCCTGCTGAAAGAATGAGCCCCGATCGGCACGCACGACGTAGACCCCAGAGCCTATGGCCAGGCGGTCTCCCAGGTCCGGGGGCAGACCTTGCACCACGACGCGTAAGCTCTCCACAGCAACCGCTGAGCCAACGCTTCGCCTTGCCCAGGCGTCGCGGTCCGCGAGAACGAGCTCCAGCTCCGTCTCCCCTCCTCCACGCGAGACGCTCAACGTACGGCGTTGGTTGGGAAAAGCGCTGCCAAAAGCCAGAGTCCATCCTTCGCGACCTCGGCAAGCCTGACCGTCGACCGCAACAATGATGTCGCCCACACGCATGCCTGCCGACGCAGCCGGCCCACCGGTGTAGACGGCGGCAACTCGCAACCGTCCATCGCGCCCCTCCTCCAGGCGCAACCCTGGCCAACCAGCGATCACCTCCCCGCCTCGCTCCAGGAACTCCAAGGCACCCTTCAGGAGCTCCACGGGCATAGCAAAGCCAATGGCCTCCCCACGACTGTCGATCGCTGTGTTGATGCCAACCACTCGGCCTTCAGAGTCGAAGAGTGGCCCACCGGAGCTGCCGGGGTTGATCGCCGCATCGGTCTGCATGAACAAGTCGAACTCGTCCCTTCCCAACGAGCGGGCCCGCGCAGACAAGATGCCACGGGTCACCGAGTGGCCATGGCCATACGGGTTCCCCACCGCAAAGACATCTGCTCCCACCCGAAGAGAGCTGGAGTCCCCCAGGACCACAGCGGGAAGATCGCGAGTCTTCACTCTTAGTAAGGCCAGGTCGATGCCTTCGTCCGCCCCGAGCAGCTCTGCGTCGAGGACCCGTCCTTGGTGATCCATCACCTGGATTTCACGGGCTCGCCCCACCACATGTTGGTTGGTTACGATGAGCCCCCGCTCCGCATCGATGACGAAGCCAGAGCCCAACGACTCCCACCTGCGAGGGCCTCCGAAGAAGGCATCCCAATAGGACCAGGCATCGTGCACACCGCTTGTGTGCAAGTTGACCACCGAGGGGGCCACCTGCTCCACCAGGTCGGCCAGTCGCTCATCAGCCGAAGCCCCAGGGCTCCAGGACAGAGCGAGCAAGGCGCCGGCGAGGGCACTCAGGCCACGCCAGGACTTACCCAGAGAAGGTCGGCAGGAGCTAGCCAAGAGTCCGCCCAGAGGCCTGGCGCACCGATCAACCAGCGTCGCGCCGGCGCAACACCTCCAGCGCTCCCGCCATACCCACAAGGATGTGCTGGTTGTTGTCGATGCGACAGTGGTTGTCGACCTGGCCCATGCGATACGCGCCCTTGGCCTTCGCGGGGTTCGGCAACCAGTAGGAGTTACGGTCCGAGAACTGTTGCTCAATCAGGTGTCTAGAGGCACTGACCAAGCTGTCTTCCCAGATCGTTGCGTCGTCGCCCTTGGCCCAAGCCAGATGGACCACTGCACGCAGAGCCTCACTGCGCGAGCCCGCGCGGGTCGTGCGCGGCGTATCATTACCCCGTCGCCAGGACCCCAGATAGTCAGGAAACGGGCTCCAGATGTTGGGGTACTGCTCTGAACTGTAGTGGGTCGCCATTGCGTAGGCGGTGTCCGCATACTGGTCATTCTTCGTGGCCTTCCAGAGGTAATGGAGGGCCTGCATCACCCAGTGGTCTGGCACCCTGAAGCGATTGCGCTTGTAGTTCTTGACCTGGTTGGCAGCGATCTTTTCCGTCGCTTCGAGCCAGCGCTTGTCGTCGGTCTTGGAGTACATGTGCATGAGCGCGAGCATGGCCTCCCCGGGATAGTAGAGAGGCTCCTTCTTGACCGAATCCATCGTCATGGCCTGCTTGTAGGTCCGGAAGACCTTTCCTTTGCGATCGATCATGTCCACCAGAGTCAGAGCCAGCCCAGTGATGATTGCGTCATCGTTCGGCCGGTACATCCGAGCATGGAACTTCTTGGGCACGTCCTTCTTATCGGGGCGCACGAGGAAGGTGATCAGGGAGAGAGCGGCAGAGCCCGACTGACAGCGGTTCTTTCGATTGCGCTCCAGGAGGCAGATGCGATCCCCTATTTCGTCACCATTGGGCTTTCCGAACGAGTCGTAGACAAAGCTCATGGCTCGGGCAGAGGCTTCCAGGATTGCATCCTTCTCACCAGCGAGCACCTTCTCCTGCTTGGCCATGTGGTAGCTCTCGAACAAGCCGTAGATCGAGCCCGCGTGACGCACGATGTTGTAGTCCTTGCTGCCCTCGTCCTTGTTGGGGAAGTACTCGTAGTCAAACTTCCCATCTTCCTTGACCGTGTTGACTAGCCACTGGGTCCCGATGTGAAGGGAGTCCAGAAGATCCGCCTGAGTCGCGTCCTGATTGAACAAGACATTTCCCCGGAAGAAGGGGACGGCTGGTCCATCACCAGTAGCGACACCAAAGGCTGTCGTGCGGAATCGCAAGAGCTCCGTGCCGTCCTTCTTCCAGTCGTTCAGGCCCAGCCCAGTCCGCTTGCACAACTCACGGAACATCTTCTCAAGCTTCTTGGTACGCCCAAGGACGCGGGGGGAAAGGAATCCCGATGTCACTGGCTCTGCGGGGAGCATGACTCCCTCCTCGGAACCACGGCGCACGATGAGCCCATCTACGCCCGGCTCGACTAGGTTCCAGAGACTCTTCATGTAGAGCGTGGGCAGCGCCGCCGGCTGACCGGCAACGTCCACAGAGAAACGAATGTTGTCCACATCGGCCATCCAGTTCTCCGACTCGGGTCCCAGCCTGCCAACCGCCTCGTGTGTGGCCCTAGCAATCGCCTCTCCCAAGGTGCCCGCACTCGACTCGCCGCGAGGCCGAGTGGTCGTACCAGGCCGAAACAAGCTGACGTACACGGGGTAATCCACCTTGTCACTGAGCTGAGCCTGAGTCGTCAGGGCCGACACCGAAGCTGGCAAGCTCTCCCCGGCCCACTGGGCACGTAAGGCAGCGCGGACAACGTCGACACCTGCCTGCTGGGTCTCTGCACTCAGGTCGGGCCCTGGGTAGCGATGCTGCCACGCCCGGAACAGCAAGTCGGATGTCAGACCACCATCAAAGCCAACACGTGCGTCCCACTCTTCAGAGGCTCCGAACATGACTTCGACGGTGCCGCTGGTGTCAATCAGCGCCGCGCTCCTGGGAGACCAGCGGGTGTTGGAACCGAACGTGCCCTCATGGTCGACAGCCGCTCGAGCGACCCGATTGATCTTCCGCTTCTTGAACCAGAGGTCCACCTCGTCCAGGGTGGTCCCCCAAGTGAACAAGACCACGGTTCGGAAGCCTGCACCGTGCCCCTGAGACACCAGGCGCTTCAGCAACCGAGTCCCTGCCTTGTTCTGTCGCCCATCGGTGTCCGAGTCCACGTAGACGAGCAGAGTGGGATCAGCAATCAGCGAGGACAGCTTGATGATGTTCCCGTCACTGGAGCGCACATCGATATTGAGTGCAACACTCTCTGAGCCGGAGAGAGGCGCAACCGGAAAGTCCAGTGGGTCACTCGGGAGCCCACCATCGGAGGCCTTGGCATCAGCCTGAGCAGCACCCTGAGCAGCACCCTTTGTGGGGGGCTGGCTTGGGCTATCACCAGCCACAGTAGCGGCTTTTTCGCCGGCACAAGACAAGGGCGAGAGCGGCAGCAGGAGAAGGAGAATTGCGAGAAGTGAAATGCGGTGCGAGGTCAACATGGCGGGCACCCTAATCAAAGCCTGACAAGGAAACAAGCCGCGCGATCACGGCGCCGTGCTCCTTTGCGGAGCCCCGCGACTGACTACAGCGTGTGAATCAGCCAAGCACCAACCCGAAGTCCTCCGTGGCTGAACCTCGCTAGCCGCCGTGCTGAGCCGCCAAAAGCTTCTACTCTCGCTGGATCTGGAGCCAACACGAGCACATCCCAGCCCGAGCGTCGTTCTCGAATCACCTGCCCCCATCGCCGCCAAGTCTCGAGAGCGTCGTCACTCTTCGAGCTTGAGGAGCGCAGCCGTCGGTCGTAGGGCGGATTCAACACCACCAGACCCGAGGACGCGTCGGCGGTAGCGACATCTTCGAGGGGCGACCGCGTCACCGCCACCCGGGACTCGAGCCCAGCGCGCTTGATGTTGCTCTGAGCCGCGCGCACAGCGGGCTTGCTCTGGTCCGACCCCGAGATCACGACACCACCGGCCTCTTCGTCCACGATGCCCAGGGCCTTGGCCCGCAGTTCGGCCCATCGCGACGCGTCAAAGTTCGACAGATGCTCGAATGCAAAACTTCGCGCCAAGCCCGAAGCGCGCTGCTGAGCAATCCAGGCAGCTTCGGCCAGAAAGGTCCCCGAGCCACACATAGGATCCAGCAGGTCCCTCTCACCACTCCAACCAGCGAGACGAAGGAGTGCTGCAGCGATCGTCTCCCGAATCGGCGCCTTGCCCCCCTGGATCCGATAACCACGTCGATGCAATTCCCTGCCCGAGGTGTCCAACGCAATGCTCCACTCGTCGCGTGTACCACGGAGGTCTACGGTGATCGGAGCGGGTTCTTCCCCTGCTTCGGCCTCCTCCCGCCCCTCAGCCGTCGGCCCCCCGAGCCCCCTCAGGGACAAGGCACTCAGCACGACGTCCTCGATCGCACCCGTGTGATAGAGGCGGCATCCTCGGGTCGACGTAAATACTCGAACCCGCTTACCTCGGGGAACCCAGAGGTCCCAGGGGAGGTCGGCAATCAGCTGGCGCAGCGAGTCCGCGGTTCGAGCCGGCCCATGCCCCAACTCCACCAGGATCCTCTCGGCCGAGCGCAAGTGAAGGTTGCATCGATAGATGGCGTCCGGGGGACCTTCGAAGTGGATGCGGCCGTTGCGATACTGGGTCTTGCCGATCCCACCACCCAACGATCGAAGCTCGCGAGAAGCTTCTCGCTCGAGCCCCTGGGGAGCCACAGCGATCAGTCGCAACATGACAACTTATCCATAGGAGGGGGTGGAAGGACATGAGGTTCCAGATCTGCCCCGGGAAACACCGCCTCGATACCGTCTACCAGGAGCATCCGAGGTGCGGTCACTAGCATGGGTAGTCCCGAGCTGAGACCTGGAGTGCCGCCGGGTCTCAGCGGTCCCAGATAAGCGTGGCTCTGCTTCCCCCCCCCGGCTGCGACGATGTCCCGAAGATTGCGGCGATCACTGTTAAGAAACTCCAGAGCAAGAACAGGCTCCTCTCGGCCGTCCGCATAGCGCCACACCGCCGCATTGGGTGACGGCAAGGAGCCCTCCACGCCCCGCTGCATTCGTCGAACCACGAGGACCCGATCGGCTCCAGAGGCTCTCCGCAACCTCGACGCCCTCGCCTCAAAGGCACGGGCACTCAGGTTCCGATTGGGCGTCACCTGCCACAAGGACAGGCGGCCTGCCAGGCCATTGTGGAGAGGACCCCGAGCATGGCCGTTGGATTGCGTCAGGTCGGCCCGTGGAACACGGGACATGACCATGTCGATGACGCGGCCACTGTCGACGAGATGCACCGCACGGGACGGGACACCCTCCTGATCGTACAGAAAGCCTCCAGCCACACCGGCCGGGGCCGACATGGGATTGTCCATGACACTCCAGCCCGTAGGCAGCAGGCGGCGCCCCAGGCGTGGGCCGCCACGGGTCTGCTTCTGGAACGAACGGCCCGCCTCGGGCAGAGGCGGGGTGCCGCGCACTGAAGGCGGCACCAGGTATCGAAGTACATCAGCTGCCGCCTCGCCTTCGAAGATCACCGGACCTTCGAAGTGCTCCACCACGGGCGCATCCACACGCGCCACGAGGTCACGCCCCATGGCTGCAACTTGCTCTTCGAGTTCCTGAAGGCTCGGAAGGTCAGACGTACTGCGCGCAACCCACTGCCGTGAGTCCTGCAGTTGAAGTCCATCCGGGCGCACGACACTGGCTCGCGCTGACACTGCGGTGTAACCAAAAGGCTTCACGATGCGAGACCCCAGGGTATTGACCAGCAACTCCTGGCCCTGGATCGATCGCGCCGTCACAGAGCCCACGGTCAAACCGAGTCCACGCAGCCGAGCCGAAGTGGCGGTCGCAATGCCCTTCAGGACCTCCGAATCCACCTGGGGCGTGACGCTGTCATCAACAGCGACCACAGGATCGATTTCGGTCCAATCGGGAGGGGGCGGAGTGCCTCCCGTGGCCCGTCTTGCGGCCTCCTTGATGGCGAGCCGCTGAAGCCCTGCCTTGTAGCTAGCGTCAGCAGTTAGCCAGAGGTCTCGGTCCAGAGGCGAGGCCAAGTCATCGATGACCAGCGACGCACGCTGAGCCCCGCTGGGCACCGGCGCATCTCCACCCGAGCCGAGCCGGCTCGAGTTCTGACTCAGGTCTCCGACCACCACCTCAATGTGGGCCGGTCTGGACCGCTTTCCCGCAATATCACGTACCGAACCGAAGTCCGCAGTCACCTTTCTGGAGTCCACGTCGCGAGCCGAGACGACCACCCAGCTCGGCCTGGGGAGCCCCTCGATGTGCAACTCCTCAAGGGATCGATCAGCCGCAGCGCTCAAGGCCGAGAGCAACGTCGTCTCGTCCGACTGCCGGGCGGGCGGGATCTCCAAGAGCGGAGGCTTCATCTGACCGCTGGCCTTGCGCTGCGTCTCCACTTGACGCAACAACAAAGCAGGAGCCACGGCGCTCACCGGCACCCAGCCGCTCTCGGCACCGCAGGTCCCATTGAACACCTCATTGCTGTCCGAAGCCGCCACAATCTGAGAGAAGGTCTGCAGGGGGGTGCCAATCAGATCAATGCCCCGAACCAACTCATCGGGACGCCCATCCACATAGACCCTGCGTGCCAACAGCACATCAATCTGGAATGCATTGGGGATCTCACGGTCGGTGAAGGTGAATCCCCCACCGATGTCATCAATGATCAACGCAAACTCTCGTCCCTCCGCACGAGCCATGGACAACAGGCGCCTACGCAGCTCCCCGGGCGATGCATTGCGACTCGACGAGACGACAAGATTCCCCTGGCGTGTCACGACGTCGTGACCACTCTGCCGACGCCCGTGGCCGTTGCTCCGGCCATCCTCCAGCGCAGGCGACCGGCTCTCAAGGAAGCCCTTGAGAACCCCCTTCTCCACGAGCGTCACCCGAGACGCCGGCACTCCCTGATCGTCGAACAGGTAGTGCCCCCTGAGATCGGTCTCCCCCACGCTCTCCAAGGTGGGATCGTCATGGACCGACAGGAAGAAAGGAAGGATGGCCTCGCCCACGCGCCGACGGAAGGTCTGGGCATCATCCACCTTTCGGAGGCGGTGCCCCTCCACGCGGTGCCCGAAGATCTCGTGGAAAAAGACAGCACCAGCGCGACCCGACAAGATGGCAGGGCCCGTGTATGGGCCCTGAAGGGGGCTGTGACGGAGTTCCTCTAGTTCTGCCAGGAGTCCTCTCGTGGTCGCCACGAGATCCTCTGGCTGGGGCAAGCCCTCTGGACTCCGAGCGTCAAAGGTCTCGGAAACAGAGAGGTGCATCCCGTCGTCCGCCACCGTGTCGGCGCTGACCGAGATTCGATAGCGACTCAAGCTGTGCCGGGTCCTGTGGCCTTCGGTGCTCACGAACCATCGAGTCTCCGCCTCACCGCTGAAGTGCACATAAGGATCCATGGGCAACCGGCTCTCAGCGAACACCAAGGACGCCCGGCGAAGCCAATCCTCCACAGCAGCAATATCAAGCCCACTCAGGGAGGTCGTGGGCCCCTCCCACTGAACAGGCTCCACCGGCGCGAGGTCCCAACCCATCTCTTCGTCCACCAAGATGTCCTGGTCGGCCTGCACTCGACGCATTCGCTCTCGGGCTTTGCGATAGGCCTGATCAACCTCGTGCCAAATCGTCCGGCGAAGGACAGCCACATCGTCCCCGATGCCCAGAGCTGTTCCCGACGAGCCCGAATCCCAGGATCCATCCCGAAGCAAGTGACTGGAGTCCAGCCGCGGTTCACCCAACCGGATGTCTGCATGGACCGCCCGACGGCGGATTGGACGATAGCCCTGAAGCCCACCCTCTTCGGCCTGGATGGACACCAGCGAAGTCTCGATCACCTGGAGGCCCATGAAATAAAGCGACGGGTCCTGTTTCTGTAGTTCCACCTCCGAACGAGCCAGTTCCTCAAGAAGGGCGGTCATCACCGGGTCCGGGTCCGCGGCAAAGACACCGGAGACGGACGCCGAGGAGAGGGCAGCCGAGACGAGCAAAATGCGTAGAAGCTTCACGTTCAGTTCTCTCGCGTCAGAGCGACGGCATAAAAACCATCTGTGTCGTGCACATGGGGATACAGCTTGAGAACACGCCCGTCTCCTAACTGTTCCGCCCGCTGGTCACCGAGGATCGCAGCAACGGGAAGGACTGCAAACTCCCGATGCCGCTCGAGGAATCCCGCAAGGACCCGATCATTCTCGTCCTCCAGGAGGGAACACGTGGCATAGACCAGGCGACCGCCCGGCGCAACGAGAGGAGCAAAACGGTCCAGGATCTGAGCTTGGAGACTAGGCAGC